>CAMCZG010000044.1 GCA_945886445.1 Bifidobacterium breve
CTTCGCTCAAAAGAGAGCGGGTGACGGGAATCGAACCCGCGTTCTCAGCTTGGGAAGCTGATGTTCTGCCTCTGAACTACACCCGCAGATAACGGTCTCAGATTACCAGCCACCTCTTTGAGTGCGACGAAGATTCTTGACTATGGTGGAGGCGTGATCTTGTCTGACCGCTCCATTCGTGAGCAACTCGCTGCTGGCCGCATTGTTATTGACCCACTCGATGAATCGTGCCTCCAGCCGTCTTCCATCGATGTGAAGGTGAGCAACTTATTTCGGGTATTTCGTAATCACACCGCAAGTGTGATTGATGTCAAAAAAGATATGACGTCGCTCACCGAACTGGTGGAAATTGCCGACGGCGATGCATTCATGTTGCACCCAGGCGAGTTTGCATTAGGAAGCACACTCGAGCGCGTTGGTGTTCCCGACGACATGGTGGCCCGTGTAGAAGGAAAGTCGAGCCTTGGTCGTCTTGGTCTTCTCATTCACTCCACTGCAGGTTTTATTGATGCCGGCTTCGATGGTCACATCACTCTTGAATTGTCGAACGTCGCAAACTTGCCCATCACGTTGTACCCCGGCATGAAAATTGGCCAAGTGAGTTTCATGATGATGACCACGCCCGCTGACAAGCCGTACGGCAAAGGCGCAGCTGGTTCAAAGTACCAAGGGCAACGCGGGCCAACCCCGAGTCGCTATTTCGAAAACTTTAAATAGTTAGCTTCCGGCTACCGGAGTAGCAAGTGGTGCATCGTTAGCAGCCATCTTGCGTTCGCCGTTCTCGAGTGCATCAAGAACGTGAATTGCAATGTCGGCAACTTTTACTGAGCCTTCTTCAACGCCTGCAGCCTTTACACCGTCGTCGAGCATGATGTAGCAGAATGGGCAAGCGGTGGCGACACGAGTTGCGCCAGTACTAATTGCTTCGCGTGCGCGCTCATCGTTCACCTTGGTGCCGATGCTCTCTTCCATCCACATGCGTGCACCGCCGGCGCCACAGCACATGCCGTTCGTACCGTTGCGTGGCATTTCCACCACTTGTACGCCCTTGATGCTGCCCACCACTTTGCGCGGTGCCATGTAAACATCGTTGTGGCGACCGAGGTAGCACGAGTCGTGATACGTAATGCGGTCGTCAAGTGTGGCGTTGCTCATGTCGAGTGCACCACTGCCAATGAGTTCTTCAAGTAATTCACTGTGGTGAATCACTTCGTAGTTGCCGCCGAGTTGCGGGTACTCATTTTTCAATGTGTTAAAGCAGTGAGGGCACTGAGTGATAATTTTTTTCACGCCCATGCCATTCAACATTTCTACGTTTGGCATGGCAAGCATTTGGAAGAGGTACTCGTTGCCACTGCGGCGAGCAGAGTCGCCGGTGCACATTTCGCTCGGTCCAAGAATGGCAACGTCGATGTTGGAGCGCTTCAAGAGCTGTGCCATTGACTGCGTTACTTTTTTGTTCTTGTCGTCGAATGAACCTGCACAGCCAACCCAGTAGAGGTACTCCGAATTAAAGGCTGCGCCTGGGTCAACAACTTCTACATCGAGATCTTTTGCCCAATCGGCCCGCTCGCCTTGGTTCATGCCCCATGGGTTGCCTTGGTTTTCCATGGCACGGTAGGCATTGCCAAGTTCTGGTGGGAAGTTGCTCTCCATAAGTGAGAGGTAACGACGCATGTCGAGAATCTTGTCGAGAATTTCAATATTGACTGGGCAAATTTCATCGCAGGCTTTGCACGAGGTACATGCCCACACTTCTTCTGCAGTAATTCTTTCAAAGACAGAGTTGCTACCAATGGTGATGTCTTTGACGGTGCCAATGGGAGGCGACACACGCCCGCCTTCTGCATGTGCTGCAGTGGCGGCCATTACTTCACCAATCTTCAAAACAATTTCACGTGGGTCGAGTGGTTTACCAGTGGCATGTGCGGGGCACACGCTGGTGCAACGACCACACATGGTGCATGCGTCGGTGTCGAGAAGGTGTTTCCACGTGAAGTCTTCAATGAGCGATGCACCAAAGGATTCCAAACCAGTTTCGGTTCGGTTCGGCATTGCTTTCATTGCGCCCTTTGGACGCTCGCGATCTTTCAAATACATATTGAGCGGTGAAGTGAAAATGTGTCGCAACATGGTGATGGGCAACAAAGCAAGGAATGCAATGAATGTCAACACGTGGCTGACCCACCACACTTGGTGCCATGTTTCTAAGCTGCCAGCGCTTACATTTTTGAGCGTTTGTGCAATGGGGTAACCAACAATGCTCCACTTTTCAAAATCCATGTTGAGACCAGCAGCTTGACTTTGTGCGATGCGGAACGCTTCAGCACCAAAGCCTGTAATGCCAATGCCGAGAAGTACGCCAAGAATTGCGGCGTGCTCTGGTTTTGTTTTAATGCGAATGCGATATGGGCGCTGTACGTAACGGCGCACAATGGCCCACACCACGCCAACGGTAAACACAACGCCAGCAAGGTCGCCAACAAGCGCATAGGCCTGGTACGTGCGGCCGTGCAAGAACTTCAAACTTTCAGGAAGTTGGTGATCAATTTCCAACGTCGTGGTGACACCAAGAAGAACCATGAAACCGAAGTAGATCATGGAGTGCATGAGCCCAGCAGCGGAGTCGCGCAACAAGGTGCGCATGTACACACCAGAGCGATAGTCGGCTAAACGGCGCTTCACATTTTTCGTAGTGGTGCGACGACGGTCTGAAGTGCCTCGTTCCCAGTTGCGAATGCGGTCGGCAAAGCGCAATGAGCCCCATACAACGAGCATGGGAATAATGGAGTAGAAAGCTGCTTGAAGAGGGCCGGGAATATTGCCGAATACTTCACGTGAAACTGCAGAGTCGCCGTGCCATTTGGTGAACTGCGGAATGACTCCGGAGACCAAGGTGAAAGCACCTACGCCAACGCCAATGGCGATGGAGAGTTGATGCGGCTTGAAGCGACGCGGTGTTGACGAGGTGCTGGGGTTCTGTGGTGCTGAAGTCATAGCACCATATAACTTAGTTGCTGTCAGCCGTAATGAGCACGGTCTAGGTCACGAATGCGGGTGGCAAGAGCTGCCAACAACTTGTGAGCCATGGCCGGAACTTCGTCGATGACCGCAAAAAGATGACGGGCATCAACAACAAGCAGTTCACAATCGGTATCGCACACCACAGTGGCGGTGCGTGAGCCGCGGTCGAGCAGTGAGAGCTCGCCAACAATGGCGCCTGCTTGCACGGTGGCAATTTTTTTACCGTTGCGCTTCACTGTGGCAGAACCACTGAGCAACACGAAGGCCTGCTTGCCAGCTGTGCCCTGAGTGATGATGGTGGTGCCAGCAACCATGTTGATGCGGTCGGCGGCCTTAGCAATTTTGCCAAGGTCGCGAGTGCTGCATGAAGAGAACAAGGGAACTTGTGCAAGGTATTGGAGAGGAGTTTTCTTTGAGGCCATGCCTACAGCCTAAACCAATTATTTGGATTGGTTTGCCACGGCGGCCGCCGCTTGCGCAATTACTTCAGCGTCACCTAAGTACGTGACATCGCTCACTTCCATGGCGGAAGTAAAGGCGTACTTGCGTGGCACGCCAGTAGGTACGTTCAATTCTGCGATGGCGGCTTCACTAATGCTTTCCAAATACATGATGAGTGCCCGCAAGCTGTTGCCATGCGCAACGACTAAAACATTCATATTTGCCTGTAATTGAGGCACTATTTCCGTCTTCCAATACGGCAGAACGCGCGCCACAACATCTTTCAAACATTCGGTGGCAGGAAGATCTTGCAGTGCAATGAAGCGATACCGCGCATCGTTTACCGGATGCTCGGGACTTGTGGTGTCTACCGGTGGCGGTGGTATGTCGTAACTACGACGCCACAAATTGGTTTGTTCTGCGCCGTGGAGTTTGGTGGTTGCCTTTTTGTCGAGACCTTGGAGGGCTCCGTAATGGCGTTCGTTTAATTGCCAGTGACGTTGCAAGGGCAACCACATTTGGTCCATTGCATCTAATGCCAAATTGCAGGTGTGCACAGAGCGGGTGAGCAGGCTGGTGTGTGCGAAATCGAAGACCAGACCTTCCTCTTTCATGAGGGTTCCGGCGGCTGCGGCTTCACTTTTCCCGAGGGCCGTGAGTTCTACGTCGTGCCAACCCGTGAATAAGTTGAGTTCATTCCAGGTGCTTTGGCCATGGCGAAGAAGGACGAGCGTTCCGGTCATAGGGAAATGGTACGACCATTGGAGCAGGACCCGCCAAATGGTAAGTACTTAAGTCACTTCCACTCAACATTTGTACTTTTTTGCCCGCCCGAGTTGTGGATAACTCTATTCCCCTCTAATCTTGAGTCCAAGTCACTAAGGATCCTGTGTCAACCCCCCGATACAGGGCCTCTTGTGCCCCACATATCACTCTTTCAAGAAAAAGGACACCCCACCATGGCAAAAGCAGTCGGTATCGACCTTGGCACCACAAACTCCGTTGTTTCCGTTTTGGAAGCCGGCGACCCTGTTGTCATTCCCAACTCTGAGGGCGCCCGCACCACACCGTCGGTCGTGGCATTTTCCAAGACAGGCGAAGTGCTTGTCGGAGAAGTTGCCAAGCGCCAGGCCATTACGAACCCCGATCGCACCTTTCGTTCAGTCAAGCGCCACATGGGCGAGAACTGGAAGACCCCCGATATTGATGGCAAGCAGTACACGCCACAAGAAATCAGTGCTCGCATCCTCATGAAGTTGAAGCGCGACGCCGAGGCATACCTGGGCGACACGGTCACGCAAGCAGTCATTACCGTCCCTGCGTACTTCGACGACGCACAACGCACCGCAACAAAAGAAGCTGGGCAAATTGCCGGTCTTGAAGTGCTGCGTATTATCAACGAACCAACAGCTGCTGCATTGGCATACGGCCTCGACAAGGGTGGCGAAGACGAAACGGTTTTGGTTTTCGACCTTGGTGGCGGAACCTTCGACGTGAGCGTTTTGGAAATTGGCGACGGCGTGTTTGAAGTGAAGAGCACACACGGCGACACCGTTCTGGGTGGCGACGACTGGGACCAACGCATTATCGATTGGCTCGTATCGCAGTTCAAAAGCGCACATGGCGTTGACCTTGCGCAAGATCGCATGGCCAAACAACGTCTGCAAGAAGCTGCTGAAAAAGCAAAAATTGAACTGTCACAAGTGCAGCAAACACAAATCAACTTGCCGTTCATTACCGCAACTGCAGAAGGCCCGCTTCACCTCGACGAAATGTTGTCGCGTTCAAAGTTCCAGGAAATGACGTCAGACCTCATTGAGCGTTGCCGTATTCCATTTGAGCAAGCAATTAAAGATGCAGGTTTGTCAAAGGGACAAATCAATCACGTCATCTTGGTTGGCGGTTCAACTCGTATGCCAGCAGTGCAAGACCTTGTGCAGTCACTCACCGGCAAAGAGCCAAACAGATCGGTGAACCCCGATGAAGTAGTTGCCATTGGCGCAGCAGTGCAGGCCGGCGTATTGAAGGGCGATGTAAAAGATGTATTGCTTCTCGACGTCACACCGTTGTCGCTTGGCATTGAAACCAAGGGCGGCGTCATGACGAAGCTCATCGAGCGCAACACCACCATTCCTACACGTCGTACCGAAGTGTTCACTACTGCAGAAGATATGCAGCCATCGGTGGAAATTCACGTGTTGCAAGGTGAGCGCGAAATGGCGCAGTACAACAAGACACTGGGCAAGTTCCAACTTGTTGACTTGCCACCAGCACCACGTGGTGTGCCGCAAATTGAAGTGACCTTCGACATCGATGCCAACGGCATTGTGCACGTATCGGCCAAAGATCGCGCAACTTCAAAAGAGCAGTCGATGACCATTACCGGTCAATCTGCGCACGACAAAGAAACCATTAACCAAATGGTGAAAGACGCCGAAGTACACGCTGAAGAAGATCGCCAGCGCCGTGCAGAAGCAGAAGTGCGCAACAACGCCGACTCGTTGGTGTACCAAACCGAAAAAGTTTTACGCGAGCAAGGCGAAAAGGTTTCTGCTGAAGAAAAGTCTGCAGTCGAAGAACCACTCGTTGAGTTGAAGGCCAGCCTTGCCGGCACCGACAACGATGCCATTAAAGCTGCCACCGAGAAACTCATGGCTGCCAGTCAGGCCTTTAGCCAGAAGTTGTATGAAGCTGCTGCACGCGACACCAATGCAGAAGGAACTTCAGCAACTGGGCAAAGTGGCGCACCAAACGACGACGACATCGTTGATGCAGAAATTGTTGACGAGAAGTAATTCGCAACATGACGAACGAGAACGAAGAACTTTTACCAGAAAGCGATGTCAGCATTACCGACGCTGACATCGCTGAAATCATTGAACACGATATTGATGCTCTGGTAGCAGAGCGCGATTCGTTTAAAGATATTGCTTTGCGTTTGCAGGCCGACTTTGAAAATTATCGCAAGCGTGTTGTTGCACAACAAGCCGATGAAATTGATAGGTCAACAGGAAAACTTGTTGAAGGTTTGTTGCCGGTGCTCGATGCATGTGAAGCCGCCTTTGCTCATGGTGCTGCAGGTGTAGAACCTGTGTGGTCGTCATTGCTGGGTGTACTGCAAAAGCAAGGCCTTGAAGTATTGAACTTAGAAGGTCAGCCCTTTAACCCAGCAACTGCTGAAGCAGTCATGCACGAACCACCAGAAGATGGTGCAAGTGACGGACCAGTAGTAGTTGAAGTGTTACGCAGTGGCTACCAATGGAAGGGTCGTGTATTGCGCGCTGCCATGGTGAAGGTGCGGGGCTAAATAATGACCGCGCAGCGTGAGTGGTTTGAAAAGGACTACTACTCCGTTCTTGGTGTGTCGCAAAGTGCAACTCCTAAAGAGGTCACCAAGGCATATCGCAAACTTGCGCGCGAACTACACCCCGATGCCAACCCCGATAATCCGAAAGCAGAAGACCGCTTCAAAGAAGTATCAACTGCCTACGACGTGTTGGGCGACGAAAAGAAACGCAAAGAATACGACGAGGTACGTGCTTCTGGCCCAATGGGTTTTGGCGGCGGCGGGCCAGGTGGGCAAGGCGGATTCCGTTTCGACAATGGCGGCGACATGGGCGATCTCCTTGGCCAAATGTTTGGACGTGGAGGACAACGCGGTGGTCGTGGAGGCCAACGCGGCGGGCCACAGCGCGGCGGCGATATTGAAGCGTCTCTGACGCTCGACTTCATTGATGCCGCCCATGGCATTACCACTACGTTGCATCTCACTTCAGAAGCAGTGTGCACTGGGTGCCAAGGTTCTGGTGCACGCACAGGCACTACGCCTCAACCATGTTCGCAGTGTGGTGGTCGTGGTGCAGTCGATTCCAACCAAGGAGTGTTTTCCTTTTCTTCACCGTGCCCGCGGTGTCAAGGAAAAGGAACCACCGTTGAATACCCATGTGGCTCATGTCGTGGGTCTGGCCGTGAACATCGTGCCCGTGAAGTAAAGGTACGTATTCCGGCAGGAGTCGATAACGGTCAACGCATTCGTTTGAAGGGTCGTGGTGCGCCTGGGCACAATGGTGGCCCAGCTGGCGACTTGCTCGTGGAGTGCAAAGTGATGCCGCATGCCACTTTCTCTCGTGACGGGGTGAACTTGTTAGTTCACATATCTGTTGCGTACCACCAAGCAGTGCTGGGTAGTGAAGTATCGGTGCCCACACTCGACGGAGCTTCTGTGTTGTTGAAAATTAAAAGCGGCACGCAGTCGGGAAGTAAGCACAGAGTGAAAGGTCGCGGTATTGAAACCACTTCAAAAACTGGCGACCTCATTGTGACAATTGATGTGCTCATACCCTCGAAGGTCAGCAAAGAAGAGCGCGACATTATTGAGCAACTCGCCGAGTTACACAACACCAGCGACAAGGTGAAATAACCATGGCACCGGGGCGTACTGACGGTGTTCCTGTGGAAACGGTCTACGTCATTTCTGTTGCTGCAGAACTTGCTGGTGTGCACCCACAAACGTTGCGTATTTACGAACGCCGTGGGCTCGTTACGCCTGGTCGAACCTCTGGTGGCAACAGGCGTTATAGCGAAGCAGACATTGCTCGCTTAAAGCGCGTTGCTGAACTTGCTGCTGAAGGTATGAACCTTGAAGGCATCCGCCACGTAATGCAACTCGAAGATGAAATTGCTCAGTTGCGTGCACTCGTTGTGCAACTTCAAGAGCAACTTACTGGCAGAACCTCAACTGAAGTATTGCGCGGCGAACTTGTGCCACTGCGCCAAGCAGTTGCCGTGTTTCGTGAACGTCCGAGCATTTTCAACAAGGACAGGTACTAACAGTGGCAATTGACCCAAAGAAGTGGACTGCCAAAACTCAAGAGGCCGTTGCAGCAACCCTCGACGATGCTCGTGGGCGCAGTAACCCAGCAATTACACCCGATCATTTGATGTCGGCCTTGCTGCGTCAAGACGGAACAATTGTTCCTGGTATTTTGCAAAAATTGGGTGTTGCACCTTTGATGCTGCGCAATAAGGCCGATGAGGCCGTGAGTAAGTTGCCACATGCATACGGCAGTGAAGAGCCACGCATGAACCGTGAGCTCAGCAACGTTTTTGAAAACGCCGACAAAGTGCGTACCGATCTTCATGACGACTACGTGTCGGTTGAGCATTTGCTCCTTGCCATGAATCAGCGTGTGGGTATTGGCAGTGATGAAATGTTGGTTGCCCTGCGCGAAGTACGTGGTTCGCATCGCGTGACGTCGCAAAACCCCGAAGAACAGTTTCAAGCGTTAGAGAAATACGGACTCGACCTCACAGCGCGGGCCCGCGAAGGAAAAATTGACCCTGTCATTGGTCGTGATGAAGAAATTCGCCGTGTCATTCAAGTGCTTTCTCGCCGCACCAAAAATAACCCTGTGCTCATTGGCGAACCTGGTGTGGGTAAAACCGCAATTGTTGAAGGTCTAGCGCGCCGTATTGCCGATGGCGATGTGCCAGAAGGTTTGAAACACAAGCGCCTCATTTCACTCGATATTGCCTCAATGGTTGCTGGTGCGAAATACCGCGGCGAGTTTGAAGAACGTTTGAAAGCCGTGTTGAAAGAAATTATTGACGCGCAAGGCGATGTCATTACCTTCGTCGATGAAATGCACACGTTGGTGGGTGCTGGCGGCGCAGAAGGCGCAGTGGATGCCGGCAACATGATTAAGCCCATGTTGGCGCGTGGTGAACTGCGCATGATTGGCGCCACCACGCTCGATGAATTTCGCAAGCATGTGGAAAAAGACGCGGCACTCGAACGTCGGTTCCAACAGGTATACGTGGGTGAACCAAGTGTGGAAGACACCATTGCCATTTTGCGCGGTCTGAAAGAACGCTACGAAGTGCACCATGGTGTGCGTATTCAAGACAGCGCACTCGTCAGTGCTGCAGTTTTGTCGAACCGTTATCTCACTAACCGTTTCTTGCCCGATAAAGCAATTGACCTTGTTGACGAAGCCGCCAGCAAGCTGCGTATTGAAATCGATTCGCTTCCCACAGAAATTGATGTGGTTGACCGCCGCATATTGCAACTAGAAATTGAGCGCGTTGCACTCGACAAAGAAACCGACACGGCATCGCGTGAGCGCCTTGAATCAATTAACGAAGAACTTGACCGCTTGCAAGAGCAGACCGATGAAATGAAAGTGCATTGGAATGCAGAGAAAGAAGCCATCGCTGCCATTCGCACTTTGAAAGAAGAACTTGAAGCGTTGCGTTCTATTGTTGAACGCGAGACCGATTTAGCCAAAGCTGCTGAAATTAGTTACGGACGTATCCCCGAAATTGAACGCCGTATTACTGGCGCAACAGAGCATCTCAATACCTTGCAACTCGGTAACCGCATGTTGAAAGAAGAAGTTGACGCTGAAGATATTGCCGAGGTTGTAGGTAAATGGACTGGTGTTCCAGTGAGCCGCTTGCTTGAAGGTGAAATGAGCAAGTTGGTTCTGCTGGAAGGCCTGCTACACAACCGGGTTATTGGTCAAGATGCAGCGGTCACCGCAGTAGCTAACGCAGTACGCCGTAGTCGTGCTGGTTTGTCTGACCCGAACCGACCCATTGGTTCTTTCATGTTCTTGGGGCCAACAGGAGTTGGTAAAACCGAACTCGCTCGTGCGCTCGCAGAATTTCTCTTCGACGACGAGCGTGCCATGGTGCGCATCGACATGGCCGAGTACATGGAGAAGTTTTCCGTGAGCCGACTTGTGGGTGCTCCTCCGGGGTATGTGGGTTACGAAGAAGGTGGGCAACTCACCGAAGCAGTGCGTCGGCGCCCGTACAGCGTGGTGCTGCTTGATGAAATTGAAAAAGCTCACCCAGAGGTGTTCAACATTTTGTTGCAAGTGCTCGACGATGGCCGCCTCACCGATGGTCAAGGCCGCACGGTGGACTTCACCAATGTGGTGCTCGTTATGACGAGCAACCTGTCAGGTGATCCGCTCGAATTTTTCCGACCCGAGTTCATTAACCGTGTTGACGACATTGTGCGCTTTCGCTCACTGACGCAAGACGACCTTGGCGCCATTGTCGATATTCAGTTGCAACACCTCATTACACGCATGGCCGACCGCCGTATTGCTCTGGCCGTCACACCAGAAGCACGCTTGCTGCTTGCGGAAAAGGGTTACGACGCTAGTTATGGTGCGCGCCCTTTGAAGCGACTCATTCAACGTGAAATAGCCGACAAGGCAGCGATATTTATACTTGAAGGTAAAGCTGTTGAAGATTCCACAGTTTTGGTTACTGCGAACAACGGTGAACTCGACGTGCAGTTACAAGAGAGCGTGTAGAAATTTAGCCGAGGGCAATTTTTACAGCAGCTGAAACACGTGAGCCATCGGCACCTGTACCAACGCGTTCACGGACTGCTTTCACCACAACACCCATTGCTTTGCCGCCGGTTGCGCCGGCAGCCGCAGCTTTCGCTGCTTCTTCTTGCACAATGGCGTTCAGCTCGTCGTCGCTCATAGCAGCAGGAAGATAACGCTCGATGATGGCGTACTCAGAGCGCTCTTTTGCAGCAGCTTCGGCGCGATCGTTGTCGGCATAAATTTGTGCAGCTTCAGTGCGCTTTTTTCCTTCTGCAAGAAGCACTGCCATCACCTGTTCATCAGACAGCACAACTGCTTCATTGCCAGCAACTTCGGCATTCATTACTGCAGCAATAACCATGCGCAAGGTAGACACCGTTGCTTCATCGCGTGCCTTCATGGCAGTGGTGAGGTCTGCTTTCAATGTTTCTCTTAATGAACTCATGAATGATCTCCAGTAGTGAATCGATTGGTAATGGCATTGGCATGCGCGGGAAAACCTTCGTGCTCGGCCAACGTAACAATGGAAGGTGCCATGCGGCGTAAGGCTGCTTCGTTGGAACGAGCAATAGCAGTGCGCTTCAAAAATGCTTCCGCAGTAATGCCTGAAGAAACATGTGCAAAGCCACTAGTAGGTAACGATGCAGGGCATCCAATAAGGAAGTTGGCTGCGCTAAATGGCGTGTGTTGCCCAATGAGAATTTCACCAGCGTTCACAAGTTGGTCAACAAGCGCATCAACCACATTCTCATCAACTGCCACCTGCAAGTGTTCAGGTGCATATTGGTTGGCAACCTCTGCTGCTTCACTCAGCGAAGACACAAAGACCACTCCACCATTTGGTCCAAGTGAAGCGCGAGCGGCTGTGGCACGTTGTTCGGGAAGTGCGGCAAGTTGAATAACAAGTTCGGCATCAACTTGTGCGGCTAGTTCTGTAGACGTAGTAACAAACACCACCGATGAGTCGGTGCCATGTTCAGCTTCAATAAGAAGGTCTGCGGCAACACGTACGGGGTCGGCAGTGTGGTCGGCAATGAGCAGGCTCTCGGTGGGGCCAAGCAACATCATGGTGGCAACTCCGTGGCGCTGCATTTCCACTTGAGCACACGTAACGGCCGGGCTGCCTGGGCCAACAATTTTGCGAACGGGCGAAATGCTCTCAGTTCCAAAACCGAGTGCGGCAATTCCGGCGGGCCCATTGGCGCGATACACGCGGGTGATGCCAAGGAGTCGACACACCACAAGCACTGCAGGGTCAACGGCACCATTGGCTCCTGGCGCAGGCGGCACGAGAAGAGCAATGTCTTTCACCCCGGCAACAACGGCAGGAACACCTAATTGATAGGCAACCGAGGGGTACGAGGCCTTGCCGCTAGGAACAAACAGCCCAACCGATGAAATAGGGGTGATTTTTTCCCCGGCAAAGAGACCCGGCTCAAGCTCGATACTCCATGCACTTGCCCGCTCCATGAGGTGCTCGTTAAAGGCGCGCAAGTGTGAAATGGCATCAATGAGGGCACTTTCCAGTGCAGGGTCAACAGTTGCAGCAGCTATTTCCTCAGCGGAAATGGCAAGTTGAGCCGGTGACAGGGTGACGCCATCGAAAGTGGCAAGAGCCCGACATACCGCTTCATCGCCATTTTGGCGCACATCTTCGATGATGTTGTTAATGGAACTGCGCAACGCAGGGTCGAAAATATCGGCGAGCCCGCGAGCGCATAGTTGGCTGCGCTCAGAGGCAGACATGTTGGCCCATGTGAGAGAGCGCAAAATACGAAGGTGCGAAGCAGATGCCACGTCACAAACCTATCGCCAGAGAGGTACCGAGGCGCTAGCCTTTATCTACGTTCCCCACGTTTAGGAGCGTTACATGCCCGTCACAGTTGTAGTTGGTACTCAATGGGGGGACGAAGGCAAGGCCAAAATCATTGACCTCTTGTCTCGTGACCATTCCTATGTTGCCCGATACCAAGGTGGGCATAACGCTGGCCACACCGTTGTGGTGGGCGAAGAAAAATACGCATTACAACTCATTCCGAGTGGCGTGTTGTACAACCATGTCACGCCAGTTATTGGCAACGGTGTTGTGGTCGACATGCCCACACTGTTTTCTGAAATCGACAAGCTCGAGTCGCGTGGCATTTCTTGTTCCCGCCTCAAAGTGTCGAGCCAAGCGCACCTCATTTTCCCGTGGCATCAATTGCACGATGCACTAGCTGAAGGAAAGCGCGGCGACGACAAAATTGGCACCACCCTGAAAGGCATTGGGCCGGCATATGCCGACAAAGCACGTCGTGTAGGAATTCGTGCCGGGGCCGTGCTTGACCCCGCGTCGTTTACTGCGCAAGTACGCGAGCGCGCAATTGATGAAAGTGCAATTCTTGTTGCCCTTGGTGGGCAAGGGGTCGATGTCGATGCTGTTGTTGCGCAATTCGCCACACTTGGCGCCCGACTTGCACCATATATATGCGACACCGTCAACGAATTGCATGAAGCACTTGATGCACAACAGCAACTGTTGTTAGAAGGCGCCCAGGCAACCTTCCTCGACATTGACCACGGCACCTACCCATTTGTTACTTCTTCAAACCCCATTGCCAGTGGCGCATGCGCCGGTACAGGCATTGGCCCGCGCGATATTTCTCGCGTAGTGGGTATTGCTAAGGCCTACACCACGCGCGTGGGTTCCGGCCCGTTCCCCACCGAACTTGCCGATGCCAGTGGTGCCCCCGATGAACTGGGGCAGGCACTCATCACTATTGGTCATGAGTTTGGCACCGTCACTGGCCGCCAACGTCGTACAGGTTGGCTTGACCTTGTGATGTTGCGCCACGCAGTGCGGTTGAACTCACTCACTGAAATTGCACTCACCAAGCTCGACATACTCGATACCTTCGACGAAGTGAAGGTATGCGTGAGCTATACCTTGAATGGTGAAACATTGCGTGGCTACCCCGACCGAGCCGAAGTGTTGGCACAAGTAGTGCCGGTGTATGAAACCATTCCGGGTTGGAAGACCTCGTTGCGTGAATGCAAAACCTACGACAGCCTTCATGCCAATGCGCGCGCACTTGTGGAGCTCGTTGAAAAAATAGTTGGTGTTCCCGTCACCATGGTGGGCACTGGCCCCGAGCGCGACGATTGCGTTGTTCGCTCATGATTGAGCGCTATGCACTTCCAGCAGTAGCAAATATTTTTGGCGACGTTGCACGTATGCAGCGCTGGGTTGAAATTGAACTTCTAGCCACCGAAGCACAAGAACAACTGGGTGTAGTACCACAAGGAATTGCTGCACAGTGTCGTGAACTTGCTCCTGTGGTCGACCAAGCATTTGTTGATGCGGTTGCTGAACGCGAACGTGTTACCAACCACGATGTGGCTGCTTTTGTTGACGTATTGCAAGAAAGCATTGGGTTTCCTGCCGGGTCGTACATTCACCACGGTCTCACCAGCACCGATGTCGTCGACACTGGTTGGTGCTGGGCACTGCGCGATGCAATGGTCATCATTCTCGAGGAAATGACTGAACTGCTTGCGGTTACTTCTTCGCTAGCTCATGAACACCGCGACACCCTCATGATTGGGCGCACACATGGCATTCATGCCGAGCCCACCACCTTTGGTGTGAAAGTTGCCTTATGGACCTTGCAACTACGTCGTGATGAAGAGCGTTTGCGCAACGCGCTCGATGGAATTGCCGTGTGCAAAATGTCGGGAGCCGTAGGCACGTACTCCAACATCGACCCATCGGTTGAAGAGTATGTAGGCAATGCGTTAAACCTCACCCCTACACCAGCAACACAAGTTGTAGCACGCGACCGCCACGCCGAGTACATGTGGGCATGTGCATCGCTTGGCACCACCATTGAAAGCATTGCAGTGGAGTTGCGCCACTTGCAGCGCACCGAAGTGAATGAAGTGCGCGAAGGTTTCACAAAGGGCCAAAAAGGCAGCAGCGCAATGCCGCACAAGCGCAACCCGATTTCTGCAGAAACCCTCAGTGGTTTGTCGCGCGTACTTCGCGGCAACTTACAAGTTGCACTTCAAGACGTGCCGCTGTGGCACGAACGCGACATTTCGCATTCTTCAGCAGAACGCATTGTGTTGCCCGATTCATCGATGCTCGCCTACTACATGGTGCGTCGCCTTACTTCGTTGCTCACCAACCTTGAAGTTGATGCTCAGCAAATGCGTTACAACCTCGACCTCTTACAAGGTGTGGTGTATTCGCAGTCTGCGCTTCTGGCGCTAGTAGAAAATGGTATGAGCCGAGACGATGCGTATCGCATTGTGCAGCAGTTATCGCGTAAGGCTCTCGACACCAAAACACATTTACGTGATGTACTGGTGGAAAGCCTCGACGTGAATCTCACACACGAGCAATTGCGATTTATTTTTGATGAGTCGCGTGTTCTTGAACACGCAAGCAAAACAATCGACGCCTTATAGCTCGTCGCGGTTAATGCCGGCTCGCTTCAGCACATGGGGTTGAACACCCATTTCTTGCCATGCGGAATATGTAATGCCATTGCGTTGCGAGTAGACGGCAGCAATTTTTACGAACTGATTTTCCAATTTCGTAAAGTCTGAGCCCAATTGCTTGGTTGCCAATTCGGCGGTGAGGCTCATGCGCTCTTGTGTGAGGCGCAGTTTCACAATGGCGTCGGCAGTGGTGAGTTCTTTTTGAATAACAGCGAGTCGCTTGGTAATGGAATCGGCGGTGCGCTTGCGGCCGCGCTTGGGCTTGTTGGCCTCAACGATTTCGAGATACATGCGAATGATGCGACCCTCGGTACGACCCTGGGCCAAAGCATCTTTATGCTTTGTGCTCATTGCCTTTTTGGCCGACTTTGTGACAGCTTTTTTGGCGGTTGCCTTCTTCGGGGCCTTTTTGGCAGGCGTTCCTTTTGTTGCATTCACGTTACAAAAGATATCGGGTATGTACGGTAGAGCCATGAATGTGCCCGTAAATTCTGAAAATACTTCTTTGCCTCCACTTGACCCTGCTCGTCACGCATTGCGCGAGCATGTCATGGCTCACGCCGTCAAGCGAGGTGACTTCACCTTGAAGTCGGGCAAAAAGAGCACATGGTTTCTCGATACAAAGCAAACCGCATGTCGGCCCGATGGCATTGTGCTTGTCACCAATGTTGCTTTGTCGTTTTTTCCTGCAGAAGCAACAGCTATTGGTGGTCTCACCATGGGCGCCGACCCTGTTGCGTATGGCATTGCCGCCGTTGCTGCTACACGTGTCATCAACCTGCGCAGTTTCAGTGTGCGCAAAGAAGCAAAAGATCACGGCGTCACAGGTCGTATTGCGGGCGCACTGCAACCTGGCGACAAAGTCATCATCACTGAAGACACTGTTACGCGTGGCACATCACTGTTCGAAGCCGTCGATGCCGTACGCGCCTTTGGCGCTGAAGTCGTTCTCATCACTGTCATCGTCGACCGCGGAGGCACTTGTGCAGCCATGGCCGCCGAAGCAGGCATTCGTTATGAACCAATGTTGGTTGCGCCCGACTTAGGTTTTGAGTTCGGCAGCTGACTATAAAAACTAAATAGCAGGTTCTTTCATTGCAACGATGTTGATGTATCCCTGTGCAAGTGGCGCAAAACCATTGAAGCCAATGGCCGAGTAACTGGTGGTGTACGCGCCGGTGGAAGCAATGCGAATGACTTCGCCTACTTGCAATGCATCGGGCAAGAAGTATCCGGCTTTGTCGTAAATGATGTCGGCTGAGTCACACGTTGGGCCAGCCAAAACAATTTGTGACGACGGCGCATCGGCGTCGTGCTCGGTGTGTAAGCGATAACGAATGCTTTCACCAAGTGTTTCGGCAAGCCCACCAAACACTCCGCAGTCAACGTAGACCCAGCGACGTGCGTCAATATCGCGATCGCTCACAAGAATTACTTCGGTGTGCAAAGTACCTGCATCGGCAACAAGGTAACGACCAGGCTCTGCCATGAGGCGCGGTGTGTTGTTTCCAAACACGTCGCTCAAACTTTTGCGAATTGCATCGCCATAAACAGAAATATGCGGAGTGTCGTCGAGGTAACTACCGGGGTAGCCGCCGCCAAGGTTTACAAACTCTGGTGCAACTGTTTCTCGCGATACTTCAGTAATGAGTTGCTGGCATAGTTGTAATGGCGCAAGCCACGCATCGAGGTTGCGTTGTTGCGAGCCCACGTGAAACGAAATTCCTGTGGTGCAACCAGCGTTGCCAGCAGCAATAAGAATATTTTTTGCATCTGCGAAGCCACAACCAAATTTTTTCGACAACGGCCAATCGGCGCCTTCGCAATCGTGAAACAAACGCACACATACTTCTGCTTGTGGTGCTTCAGCAAGCACTTTGTGTAACTCACTCATAGTGTCAACGGTGAAACGAGTAATGCCCTGCTGTGCTGCATAAGCAATATCACGCTGCTTTTTAATGGTGTTTCCAAAGGAAATACGAGCAGGCTCAACTCCACACGACAACACCAAATCAATTTCAGGAACACTGGCCACGTCGAAGCTGGCACCAAGCGCGGCTAATCGTTCAATGACTGGTTTGCCTGGGTTTGCTTTTACTGCGTAACACAACTCGGTGGAGTGAAGTGCTTCGGATAGCTCGCGAAATTTTGTCTCAACAATGTCGAGATCGATGATGACATAAGGAGTTTGCACGCGATGAAACTACGACCTTGGTCAGGGTTTCACACGGTGTGTTGCAGATAGGAAAAAGAAAAACGGATTCCGTGGTCGGGGGCTCCCTGCAAGAAGCCATACGAGGAACATGCCCCCTAATTCAACGAGATGCGTTGACTCTGAAAGTGCGGCTGCACGCCCCGTAGCAATATCGAGCACCGATGACACCACTATGCAGAGCCCCAGAGCGGCAACGAACGGCATCATGCCGTATGCGCGTGTGGGTCGCCACGCTGCGTACACAAGTGCAATGCCGAGTGCGACACCCAAAGACCCCACATGACGAGCAATGTGAACAGGTGCATTGGCGTCTTCACCAAAAAGAAGCGCAGGTAACGAGAGTACGAGTTCAGTAACGCCAACGGTAACGAGTGCCTGGCGAATCCATCCGCGGCGACCCAACCTTGGTGGGTGCGCCTTTGCCAGTACAGCCATTGCCATGTCGGGCGTTGTTTCTACTGTGTGTACACGCAGGCGACGATGTTGCACTGATAGTTGTGTGAGGAGCGCCAAACACTCAACACACTCTTCGGTGTGTTGTTGCAATGCGGCATCTTCCGCACGTGATGTTTCACCATCAAGTTGAGCAGAGATGAGAATCTGAAATGGAGAGCAGTCGGCGTTGTGCGTCATGCAATAGTGTCGTTTACGAGCGTGCCAAAGTTCCTACACACAAAATCTTTCTTCATGCATTGCAATGAGTAAGTTAGGTATGTGGATCTTCTTACGAGCACTGCTCTCAAAGCTCGCGACGGAGATCGTGTAGCACTTGAAGGCCTCATGCATTTGGTGCAAGGCGATGTATGGCGGTTGTGTAAGTACATGGTCGATGCCCAATCGGCAGACGACTTGGCCCAAGACGCTCTCATCAAGATGATTGGCTCGTTGCACCGTGTGACCGCCGAACACAACGTGCGCGCGTGGACCCTCGGCATTGCCCGCCACACTTGCCTCGATGAAATTCGCCGCCGCCAACGCCGCCGAAAACTGCAAAAAGATTATGAAGGAATACGGCCTCTCATTGCCGAACCTACCGACACCTCTATAGATCTGCGCGAACTCATCTCTTCTATCGACATCGATCGCCGAGATGCATTTGTGCTTACACAGCTCGTCGGGCTGTCGTATGAAGAGGTAGCCGCCATCTGTGAATGCCCCATCGGCACGGTCCGCTCACGGGTGGCCCGGGCCCGGCTCGATTTACAGGCACTCGTCGGCGAATCACAGATTGCAGGAACTTTCCCACCCCCACAAGCGACGGAGAAATATGGAAACTAAAAAGATCTGGCAACTCATACTGGTACTCACACCACTTGTGGGCCTGGCAGCCTGTTCAAGCGACAGCAGTTCCACTGACAGCGCTGTTACAACCATTGCGGTTGACAGCACGGCATCAATGAGCGGCGACCCAACAACAACCG
>CAMCZG010000045.1 GCA_945886445.1 Bifidobacterium breve
CGGTTTCGTTGAAGCCGTACGGCACTTTCTTTTGCTCTGCATGCCCCGCAGTTTGAAGAAGCTCGCTGTACGCATTAACAAGACTTTCCAAAATAGGGTCGGCATTAATTTCTACCCTTGGATTAGTACCTGCGTGTTTGGTGAGCTGCCATGGGGTTGCTGGGTCGAGGCCGCTGAAGTGGAAAAACTTTAGAGTGTCACCATTAACACTGATGGAATTGTTTTCTTTGGTCAGTGAACGTTCATGAAGATTCCAGTAAGCAACATTGAGCCCAGCATCGCGCAATATTGTGCAGGTAAAAAGTGAGGGAACAAAGTCGACCCAACGTTGGTCGGTAAACAAAGCATTAGCGAGGTCGACAACAGCTTCTGTTTGGAGTCGTTCGTGCCACCAGGAAAGAAACTCTTTTCCATTTTGAGAAACTCCGACAAAACCTAAATTAAAAATACCTGCGTGACGCAAAGTTTTTTCAGAGGTTTCCATTCCATCACGTGGGATAGGAAATAGACAGTGCGGAGTGAGAACGACTGAAGTGGAAGCAAGTTCTTCGTCGATACTGCCGAGATGAGAAAACACCTGAATATCAGGGTCGAGATAAATAGCCGACGAAGTGTTGTCATTGAGAAGGAATTCTAAAAACTTGGGCTTAATTGCTGTCGCAAACTCCATGACGTCGTAACTGGTTGCCATGGCGTGCCAAACAAAAGTGTCGATAGGTAAATCGCTTGGTAGAACAATTTGTGTTGAAGAGCCAAAGCAGTTGCGGTCGCTTTCGTCACCATCAATTACCAGAATATGAAAAGGAAATTCTGGGTTGTACTCATTGAACGACTTGGCGAGAACTGATGCTTGTGCCAAGTAGTTACGTGCGACAATGGTGCCTGCCTTCATGAGTTCACCATTTTGTTTCCTTGCACGGTAGAAGTATTACATTTTGAATCGCGCTTTTAACCGCTTGACTCTTCATTGTAACAACGCATGATTTTCATACCCTCCGCAACTGACTTTCCACATACGGCCGCGCACGACGCTGGCCCCCTCGCTCAACAATTGCCTGTTGTAGTGCAAGCAAAGTACGTCGAATTGCCTCGCGGTTGGGTTGTAGGCCAAGGCGTTCACATTCGTCGAGCCAGGCCGAGGGGCTGTGGTGCCCGCGTTGGCCATTGCAGTGGCGGCACGCTGCAACTTCATTCTCTATCCAGCTGGGGCCACCTTTAATGCGGGGTACTACATGTTCGGTGGTGGCGCGGTTGAGGCCCACTTCAATGGGGGTGCGGCACCAAATGCATTCATAGCCATCGCGTTCCAAAATGAGGGCCATGCGTTCGCGGCGGTTGAGTTGGCGCTGATGCTGGCGCACGGGGCGAGGTTCGCGAGGCACAAGAAACAGGTTAAATGACGGTGTGGCTTCTAATGTGGCTACGTGGCTGAAGTCGTTGTTGTAGGTACGGGGTATGTGGGGCTCACCACCGGTGTGTGTTTTGCGCATCTGGGCCACAACGTGGTGTGTGTAGACACTGATATAAAAAAAGTAGAACGCATGCGTGCGGGCGAAGTGCCCATTGTGGAAGAAGGCCTTGCCGAGTTGATGGCGCAAGGTATTGCGAGTGGGCGTTTGCGTTTTGTTATTGATGCAGCCGAAGTGTTGCCAGCGTGTGAGTTTGTGTTTCTTTGTTTACCCACGCCGGAGCGTGACGATGGCTCGGTTGATATGAGCTATATCGAAGCGGTAGCAGGGCGCATTGGGCCAATGCTGGCAGCAAATGCAGTAGTGGTAAACAAGTCAACGGTGCCTGTGGGAGCGAGTAAAACCGTTGCGCGGTTGCTGGGGCGTAGCGATGTGCATGTGGCGTCAAACCCCGAGTTTTTGCGAGAAGGCACTGCGGTATATGACTTTTTGCATCCGTCGCGCATTGTGGTGGGTGCAGAGAACAATGAGGTGTGTGCACGCGTGGGTGCGTTATATAAAGGTGTAGATGCGCCGGTTATTTTTTCTGACCCTGTGTCGTCGGAAACTATTAAGTATGCGGCGAATGCATTTTTGGCAACGAAAATTTCTTTCATTAACTCCATTGCCAATATCTGCGAACACGTGGGCGCCGACATTCATACGGTGGTCGATGCCATTGGTCGTGACCCGCGTATTGGTAGAGAGTTCTTGCAACCGGGGCCGGGTTTTGGCGGAAGTTGTTTTCCGAAAGACACCATTGGCTTGGTGACCTTGGCCGCTGAGGCGGGGTACAAGTTTGGTTTGTTGGAAAGTGTGATTGAAGCAAACGACCAACAACTTGAGCGTGTGGTGGAAAAAGTGCGCCGTGCAGTGGGTGGCAATTTAGAGGGCAAGTTGGTGGCGGTGTGGGGTCTTACCTTTAAGGCCAATACCGACGACCGCCGGCATTCGCCCGCCATCACCATTGCTCGCAAGTTGCTGTTGGCCGGGGCGCGCTTGGCTGTGTTCGACCCCACGGTTGTTGGTGTGGTTCCCGAGCTAGAGGCCAATGCGGGTGGGGCGGTGGCCGTGGCGCCAAGTGCCGTTGGGGCATGTGCCGGGGCCGACGCCTTGGTGGTGCTCACCGAATGGCCGATGTTTGCTGGGGTGAGCCCCGTTGAAGTGGCTGGGGCGCTGGGGAATACCCAGGTGGTAGATGCCCGAAACCTCTTAGACCGTGAGGCCTGGCGGGCTGCGGGCTTTACGTACCAAGGCATTGGGCGCTAGTTCACCAGAAATTTCCTATAAACCCTTTACAGTTTCCCCTTTTAGTACTAAATTGGTCTTTGTCGACGTGCTGCGTGTTCCACCAGATACCCCCCTGCGCCGCACGATGACAAACCAACTACAAGAAAAGGGAAACCATGCGTAAATCACAGAAGTTCATTGCCCTCGGTGCAGTAGCCACCCTCGGCCTTTTTGCAACAGCTTGCGGAAGCGATAGCGACGATGCAGCAACCGAAGAAGCAACAACAGAATCAGTTGTTGAAGAAGTAGTCACAGAAGATACAGCAGCAGCAACCGATTCAACCGATGCTGCAGCACCACAGACAATTGTCGACATTGCAGCAGGCAACGCAGACTTCAGCACACTTGTTTCACTCGTGACTGCTGCCGGTTTGGCAGAGACACTTGCTGGCGAAGGTCCATTCACCGTATTGGCACCAACCAACGCAGCATTCGAAGCATTGGCCGAGAAGATGGGCGTCACCATTGAAGAATTGGGTGCAACACTCACCGGCGACGTTGAGCTCTTGAAGACAGTTCTCACCTCACACGTGATTGCCGGCAAAGTATTGGCAGCAGACACAGCAGCATTGAACGGCATGGAAGCCGACATGTTGAGTGGCGAGAAGGCCAAGGTTGTTTCAGCTGATGGCGTTGTTTCATTCACCATTGGTACAAGCACAGCAACTGTTGTTACAGCAGACGTTGAAGCAGCAAACGGCGTGATTCACATTGTGGATATGCCACTTTTGCCACTTGAACTTCAGAAGTAATACCAGTCACTTTTCATTCCTCCTATTAAAAAGGGTGAGGCGCCACACGGTGCCTCACCCTTTTACTAGTTCACCCACATCACACCGCACAAACCTTTACATTCTTTACTTTCAAGGCTAATTTCACTAGTTAGTAAGCCGTCTGAATGTTCGATCTCAAAACTTTTAGTTCCTGCGGTTTCGAATACATCTCAACTACAAGAAAAGGGAAATAAATGCGTAAATTTCAGAAAGTCATCGCCCTTGGTGCAGTAGCCACCCTCGGCCTTTTTGCAACAGCCTGCGGAGGCGATAGCGACGGTGGGGCAAATGACGAAACAACCGATACTGCTAGTGAAGAAGTCACCGCAGATACAGCAACAGACACAACCGAAACCACAGTCTCAAAAACAGTTTCCAGCGATCTTGCAGGACCACAGACCATTGTCGATTTGTTGCAAATACCCGAATTCAGCGCACTTGTTTCACTCGTCACGACTGCTGGTTTGGTTGAGACACTGTCGGGTGAGGGTCCATTTACGCTGTTGGCACCAACCAACGCAGCCTTTGAAGCATTGGCCAAGAAGATGGGCGTGACCATTGAAGAATTGTCAGCAACGCTCACAGGTGATGTTGAGCTCTTGAAGAAAGTTCTTACCTCACACGTGATTGCCGGCAAGATAATGGCAGCCGATACTGCAGCATTGAACGGCACGGAAGCCGACATGCTCAGTGGTGAGAAGGCGAAAGTTGTGTCAGCTGACGGTGTTGTTTCATTCACCATTGGTACAAGCACAGCAACTGTTGATATGGCAGATATTGATGGAACAAACGGCGTGATTCACATTGTGGATATGCCATTGTTGCCACTCTCTATGCAGAAGTAATACCAGTCACTTTTAATCCTTTCTATTAAAAAGGGTGAGGCGCCACACGGTGCCTCACCCTTTTTCTTTGTCTTGTTGACGATGCGCGAGTAGATGGGCGCTATTCATGCGAAACTAGATGCATGGCAACAGTGGCAGAGTTTTTTGATTACGAGGGTGGAGCCGACCTGCGCGAAGGTATGCGCGAATTGGCAAGTGAAATGTATGTATTGCCTTTTCTCACGCCCGCGTATTGCCAGGTGCTTATAGATGCAGCTGAAGCATCGGGTGCATTTGAAGCGAACCCGCACGACCCAGTGCCGGGCCATGAAGTGTCTATTGCGCAGTTGAGCCCGGTGGTGTTTGCGGCAATGCAAAATCATGTCGGTGCATATATTTGGCCACAGTTGAAAGAGGTGTGGGGGTATATCGACTACCACGGCATCAACGACGCCTTCATTATTAAATACGAGTTGGGTGGGCAGGAAAGTTTGCGCATTCACCACGACGTGGCGCAGGTGTCAATGAGCGTGAAGTTGAACAACAACTACACGGGTGCCGAGCTGGAGTTCCCTCGCCAAGGCGTGACCAACGCCAGCCTTGCGGTGGGTGAAGTGGTGGCGTGGCCAAGTTTGGTGACCCACCCCCATGCCAGTGCGCCCATTACGGGTGGCGTGAAGTACAGCCTCACCATTTGGTGTGAGTTGCCCATTGATTTAGGTGGGATGCAACTAGGGTAAATGCACGTTATGAAACAGTTTCGTCACATATTGAGCACTTCGAGCGTTGTGGGCATTGTGGCCTGCTCGGTGCTGGGCGTGGCGGGCGTTTCGGGGGTGGCACAGGCAGCCAAGCGTGCCGATGTGGTGGTTTCTGCCCCCCGGGAATTGGCCCCGTACCCCTTTGCGCTGGTGGCGGTGGGTCAAAAAGATGGCACCGATACCGCGGTGATTCAGTTGCGGCTCTCTGACCTGGGTTTTTGGTTGAAAAGCGTTAATGGCAAGTTCGACCTCACCACGAAGCAAGCGGTGATGGCGTATCAGAAGTATGCGGGCATTACTGCCACGGGAAGTGTTGATGCAAAAACCGCAGCTGCTTTGGCGATGGCGCAGTTTCCTGCTGCTGGGCTCGATAGCCGGGGTGATGTTGTTCAGGTAGATAAAAAACGGCAATTGGCATTTGTGATGCGTGAAGGCATCACGGTGATGGCACTCAATGTTTCCACCGGAAACGACAAGCCGTACGAAGAGCCCGATGTGAATTCGCCCGGGGAGATGATTAAAGGTGTGGCGTTAACTCGCGAAGGAAAGTTTCGCGTGCAGCGCCGCCGCACCGAAGGCTGGTGGGAAGGCGACATGGGCCCCATTTATCGCCCTGTTTACTTCGACGGTGGCGTTGCCTTTCATGGCAGTGCAGTGGTGCCGGCCTACCCCGCTTCACACGGTTGTGTGCGTGTGAGTGTTCCAGCAATGGACATGTTGTGGGAAACGGGCGTTCTTGAATTCGATGCTCGGGTGTGGGTGTACTAGAGAACGTGGCTCGACGCTTAACGCATAATGGGGCACTCGACGGTTTACGTGGTGTTGCCGTGCTGTTGGTGCTCATGCGCCATTCCTTTGAATTAGTACCAGGTGGCTTTGGGCCGCAGTGGCTTGATGATTTTTTAGGTGGCGGCTATTTCGGTGTCGACATCTTTTTTGTATTGAGTGGTTTTCTTATTACATCGCTACTGCTTGACGAGCGTGAGTCAAGTGGCGCAGTAGGAATGCGTTCGTTTTACGGGCGTCGTGCATTACGGCTGATGCCGGCATTGGTGGTGATGCTTGGCGTGGTGAGCATTGTGTTGGTGCTTGACGGAGAAACGTGGTCATCGTTGTGGCCAACAGTGCGTTCGTCACTTTTCTATTACCAAAACTGGCACTGTGTTTGGGACCCAGAAAATTTGGCTGGCTTCTGGTTCGGGCATTTGTGGTCGTTGTCTATTGAAGAACAGTTTTACTTTGTGTGGCCTGTGGTGTTCTTGGTGTTGGTATCACTGACCAAAAAACATGTGGTGCGCGTTGCAGTGCTGGCACTGGGTGTGTTGTGGGTGGTGTGGTACCGCTTGCAAGTGTGGAATGCAGGTGATGGCTGGGCGTTTGTGATGGTGCGCACCGACACGCGAGCAGATGCGCTGCTCATTGGGTGTTTAGTTGCCTTTTTGTATCAGTGGCAGGTGGTGCGTACTCGTGCACTACAAGTGATTGGTTGGTGTGGAGCAGTTGTTGTTTTTGCCACCGTTGCATTAACAAGCCCGCCCGACGAATATTTATATGTTGGTGGGCTCACAGTTGGCGCTCTCGGTGTGGGGTGTGTGGTGTGGGCCATTGCTGAAGGATCTTGGCAAGGTGCGCGATTCTTCACCTTGAAGCCATTGCGCATTGTGGGCAAAGTTTCATATGGCTTATACCTTTGGCATTTCCCTATTTTTGAGTTTGTTGCACAACACAGCGCATCGGTGAACGCTGGTGTGCGGCTGGTCATTGCACTTGTTGCATCGGCGCTCTTTACTGCGGTGTCGTGGTTTGTGGTGGAACGCCCAGCGTTGAAACTAAAAGACAAGTGGTTTGCACGGTCAAGAGAAGTAGTTCCTGCGGCGCAACTGGCGCCTGTTACTTCGCGAGTTGTTCTGGTGCGTCAGCGCGCAACGCGTTTGTTGCTGGCAGTACTGGCGGGAGCCGGCGTTACTACTTTGTTTGTCAATATTTGGCCAGAGAAGCCGTTGCCTATGACAGACCGTATGGGTTATGCGTTAGTAAATAATTTCCCGCTCGATAGGTATTGGCAAGTCTTTTTGTTGTGGATGTTTCTCTTTCCGGCAGTGGTGTTGGCGGTCTACATTGTTTTGCCAAAACTGTTTCCGCGCAGCGAGCGGATGTGTGGGGCAATAGGTACCGACGCTGCAGTGCATATTGACATTACGGAAGATGAGTTAGCGCCCGTTGGTGGTGTCATGCATTTTTGGCGAGTGGCACTTGTGGCTGGAGTTTTTGGTTACGAGTGCGCAGTGGCTGCTGGGCGACAAAATGTGAATGGCTGGTGGGTACTGGGTGCTGGTGCCGCTGCATACGTGGCGCTTGTTTATGGAGTATCGCATTTCTGGAAACGCACGTTGAGCGCGGTGAACTTGTTTGGTACCGCATTTGTTCTTGTTGGTGCATGGTGGGTGTCGAGCACAACTGAAATATTGGTTGCTTCAACTGGAGTGCGCCGTGAGTTTGCCTGGTTGCCATTACCGCTGGTGCTTGTTGCAGTGGTAGCGCTTGTGGTGAGTGATGTGGTGTGGGGTAAGCGCAACTTTGCACGCCGTGAACGCCAGAGGCTGGCCTTTGTTGTGGTGCCCGTGTTTTTGTTTATATGGACAAGTCATTTACCGAACAGTGTTGGCTATATAGATATTTTTCACCATGGTGAATCGTTAAATGGTGGCTGGCTGCTGAAAAGCGGTTGGGTGCCATGGCGCGACTTTTTCTTTAACATCGGGTTTTATGGTGCAGCTGTTGTACCGCGGGTGAGCTTTGGGCTCTTTGGCACGTCGTACTGGGGTTTTAGCGCAGGTACGGAAATATTGTTCATACCGCTATTGGTTGTGGCCGTATACGTGGGTTGTGCTTCGTTAGCTTCGCGCTACTGGATGGCATTGGTGGGGTTAGCTCTCACATTGATGTTCCCCTTTACCGCGATGGGTGGGTTTACCAAAATACTTGCTGGCGATTCCATGTTGTTTGTGTACCGCTTCGCTTCGATCGCGGTTGTCACTGTGGGCGTATTGCTCTTTGTGCGGAAAACCAGCTGGGTGAGGGCGCTCTTTTTTGGTGCTGCACTCACATATGCAGTCATTGCAGGTTCTGAGATGGTGGTGTTTGCAGCCGCCGCATGTTTCACCGTGTTCTTGCGCGATGCAGTGCAGTTGAGGTGGAAGCGTTATTCATTGCGCGACCTTGCGGCACTTTTTCATTCCACGTTGTATGCGGCAGGTGGAGTCATTGCTGCACTCATTGCAAGTGCAGCCGTGATGTGGCGCTACGGCGCGCTGAAGGGGTATATCAATTGGTGGCGCACGTTTCCTTTTACATGGCACATTGAAACAGGAATACCACTGAATAGGTGGCCAACGTTGGCTGAGTTTGGTTGGGGCACAGAGTGGACAGTGCTCTTTGCTATTGGCATTGCCATTCTTCTTGTGCTGTGGTTTGCGGTATGGCGCATTCGTACACACCGAGCGCTGTGCAACGAAGACTGGGTTGCAATAGCACTGGCAGTTGGCAATTTACTCTTTATGCAAAAGACGCTCAATAGGCCCGACTCACATTTTTTCCAGTCGCTCATTGTGGCGATGCCATTACTTTTTTATGTGGTGACGCGAGTGGTGGGAACCATTAGTGATTCTGTGCAAGCTGCATTTACCTCTTCACACCGAAAAACTGCTTTGCATACCGTTGCTTTCGGCGTGCTCACCGTGGCGTTGCTGTTTCCTTTTATGACCACTGCCGATGTGTTGAATGCTCGGGTGCACAATGCTGGTGCACGTGTACAGCCTGTGACTGCACAAAAACCAGAGTTCCCTCGGGTGGGCTATTCGCAAGAATACGAGTTCCTAGATAACTATCGCCAGTTGCGCACTTTCCTAGAAAGCAATATTGGCATGCGAGCGAAAATTTACGACTTCAGCAATATGACGACGGTATACAACTTTTTATTGAATAAAAAACCCCTGACGCGTTACAGCTATGTACTACAGGCCTCTTCAGTGGCTGCACAAAATGAAGTCATCACAGCGTTACGCAAGAAGAAACCTGAAGTGGTGTCGTATGGCTGGGATAGCGCAATTGATACGTGGGACGACTTGTCAAACTCGGTGCGGCACTGGGCCATTAGTGAGTATCTGCTGAAGAACTATTCACCGTGGACAACTATTGGTGGCAAAAACTTTGGCAACGTACTCTTCTTGCGTAACGACCTAGCGCCTGGGAAAGGATTGCCCGTTGATGCGGTTCCTGCACAAAGTGGTGCCGAGAAACTTTCCTCATTGCGTAGTTTGAACACATGTAACTGGGGTGCCGCGTCGAACTATCTGACTTTTGCTCCCACCAAGCCTGGAGCGCCAGTAACAAGTGAACCCGTGAAGGGAATGCTTACCGTCTTTGGATGGGCACATACCAGCGATGATGAAGCAGTCACTATTGAAGTGAAGTACAACAACACACTGCTCATTTCTGGCCCGAGTTCAAGTGAGCGACCCGACTTAGCTATTCGCGGGGTGGTGACCGGTAAAAAATCGGGGTTCCGTTTTGATATTCCTGTTGCGGGAAACATTAGCGACACAAACTTGGTGACAGTTGAACAAGTGAATGCTGCCGGTGTTCGTGCCGCTATTCCTTATGTTGCGCCAGCAGGAGTAAATGACACCGTCGGTGAATATGGCGTGCAACTCGACACCTCGCCTGATGGTAAATTGCAGGTGGGTGCCACACGTAAGTATGTGGAAAAAGTAACGCTTCCTGAGAACTACCGCGGATACAACTGGATTATTGCGTACTCAGACTTTGGGTTCAGCAACGACCATTTCTCGTTGTACGACGTGGGAAGCGACAGCAACCGGGCCATTGAGTTTTCCTCACTACGCCCGAAAAACTTGGCGGCTGCGCGGGCAGGGTCGTGCCCAACTTGGTATGGCTGGGAAAGCAATGTGGTGTATTTACAGCACGATAAAGAGCAGGTAAACGTTCAACTCTCGTTAGTGAAGTAGTAACCTAAATGCAATGTCAGGGCTTTTCGGTGGTCTACGTATAGGTGTTGTGGTTGTTGCCTACAACGCAGAAACCACACTAGAGAAGGTTCTCGACCGCATTCCACACGATGTTGCTGTTGAAATGGCTGCAGTATTGGTGTGTGACGATGCCAGTGCCGACTCCACTCATGAAGTAGCACTTGCCTACCAACGCACGAACGACCACTTGCCACTGCACATTGTGCGCCACCCAGTGAACTTGGGTTACGGGGGTAACCAAAAGGCCGGCTATCAGCTAGCCGCCGAAATGGGCCTCGACGTGGTGGTGTTGTTGCACGGCGATGGCCAGTACGCCCCCGAACTGATGGCCGAGATGGTGAAGCCCATTGTGGAAGATGGCGCCGACGCCGTTTTTGGGTCGCGCATGATGAATAGTGGCGCAGCACGCGAGGGTGGCATGCCGCTCTATAAATATGTGGGCAACAAAATTCTCACGCGTTATGAAAATGCGATGACGGGGGCGAGCCTCACCGAATGGCACAGCGGATACCGGGCGTATCGCGTGTCGACATTGCAGAAAATTGCTTTGGCAAAGAACTCTGATGGTTTTGATTTTGATACACAAATTATTTTGCAGTTGCTCGATATCAACTCAAAAATTGTAGAAATTGCAATTCCCACCTATTACGGCGACGAAATTTGCTATGTCGATGGCATGAAGTACGCCAAAGATTTGTTTAAGCACTCCACGCAATATCGTTTGCGCAAAATGGGTTTTGGTCACGATGAAAAATTGCAAGGTGATGTTGCCTATGAATATAAGAGTGACCCATTGTCGTCGCATGGCCAAATTGTGAAGTATTTGTCGGGGCGTAGCTCTGGTGATGTGCTCGACCTTGGTTGCTCCGACGGTTTGCTCTCGATGCAAATGAAAAGTTTGGGTTACACCGTGACCGGCATAGACCTGGAAGAGCACCCGCAGGTGTTTGGTCGCGTCGATAAGTTTGTTCAGGCAAACCTCGATGCTGGTTTGCCTGAAGGTTTGCCGGAAGCCATTGATGTAGTGGTATGTGCCGATGTGCTTGAGCATGTGCGCCAGCCAGAGTTGCTTCTTGCAGAGCTTGCGCCGCGGCTGGCACCGGGTGGCGCAGTGATTGCAAGCATTCCTAACTTTGGGCACTGGTACCCACGCTTGCGCACTCTCTTTGGCAGATTCGACTACGACAACCGCGGCATTCTCGACCGTACACACGTGCGCTTTTTTACACGACGCAGTTTTGAACGTATGGCGAAACAAGCGGGCTATACCGTGCACCGCGTTGGCGCAACAGGTTTGCCATTCGATGTGGCCGACCGAGGTGGGTCTGGCAAGGTGTCGAACAAGTTGAAGCCCATTCGCGCTATCGACCGCTTGTTAGTGAAAGTGCGGCCGCAACTGTTTGCGTACCAATTTTTGTATGAACTCAAGCGTTAGACCTATCTAGGGGATCCAAAATTTTACTGAACGGTCTTGAATCAGTCGTTAATGCACCTGCGCTGGAAAGCGCATTGAGCGAGAGCACCTATGCGACTGCTTCGCCCTACGCACACACGATTATTGAAAACTTTCTGCAACCAGAAGTTTTTGCTGCGATTCTCACAGAGTTTCCCGCGGTAGACCCCAGCAAGTGGACCAACTATGCACATGTGAATGAGCGAAAGTTTGCCAACTCACATGGCGAAACGTGGGGTACCACCATTCAACAAGTTGCTGGAGTGCTGAACTCACCAGAATTCATCGCGTATTTAGAACACTTAACGGGCATTAGTGGCCTGATTGCCGACCCTTCCTTTGAAGGCGGCGGAATGCATCAAACCATTACGGGTGGATTCTTAAATATGCACGCTGATTTTTCGGTACACCCGCATCACCGGCACTGGAGCAGGCGGGTAAATTTGCTCTTGTATTGCAATGAGAATTGGTTGCCTGAATATGGCGGTGATCTTGAGTTGTGGACACGTGACATGAAGCATTGCGACAAGCGTGTGGCGCCCATTGGGAACCGCGTGCTCATTTTCAATACCGATGCCGATTCTTTTCATGGGCACCCCGACCCGCTCACTTCACCTGTAGGTGTGGCACGGCAGTCGTTGGCGTTGTATTACTTCACTGAAGAAGAGGCACCGGTAGTGCACTCCACAAACTACAAAGCGCGGCCAGACGATGGTGCAAAACGCGTACTTATTTATGCTGATAAAAAAGCCTTGCAGGCATTCGACTGGGCAAAGCGCCGATTCAATTTGTCGAATGACTTTGCCGGCAAAGTTTTGAGCTTTGTCGACAAGTTCCGCCGCAAGCGGAAATAAAGCGTGCGCTACGCGCGCTTGCGAATACTGATGCTCTTGCCCACAGAGCTATTGCAATTACCGGTGGCAAGGTCGAAGCGCCAACCGTGTAACGAGCACACGAGTTCATCGCCTTCAATGGAACCAAAGGTAGACAGGTCTGCTTGGCGGTGTGGGCAAAAACGCTGCACAATGTAATCGCCTACTTGTACTTCATCTGTTGACATGATGGGCTCTGTTGCTCGTCGGTAGGCTTCTATTTCGGTGCGGCTCATCCGTTCAACAGACAAACTCTTGAAAAAATTATAAAGGTTTTCGTTGAAATCTCCATCGCGCCAGGCGCGGAATCGTGCCGAAAGGAAAAGGGCGTTCGACCAGTCGACGGCTTTTGCGGCAACAACAGTTTCTAACAACTCACGCTGAATAATGAAGCGGTACTTGTAGGACTGGTTGGTGTACCTCTGCACATCGCCATATTCGAAGTGAATGTAAATGCCTAGGTCGTCGGCGGTGGGTTCAGCATCTGGTGCGCTCACCGTTTGAATGAGGCAGTTACCACCAGCACCCATAGACACCGTGGGGCACATGGCAAGTAGGGGGCGGAACCAACTTTGAATATTGGCTAGCAGCTTCTCGGTGGGCGCAAGCCAAGCGGCTTTGTGCGCTGTGAGCCAAGGCAGCCAGTCGGCCTGATACTCGGCAAGGTACTCGCCAACGTTGTTCCAAATATTGTGCAGTGCTTCGTCGCTGACTGGGTGAGTAACGCCAATATCGCTCGGCGAAACATCAATAACAGTGCCGGGCATATTGAGAATGCCAGTGCGGTTGTGTGCAGCGAGCCGTGCAACGAATTCTGGTTGATGCGGGAAAATAGACACTTCATTGCCCGTCACCATGTTGAGGTGAAACAACTCGGGGTCTAAGAAACACGGTGGACCAGCGCTAGGCACAACCACGCGGGCATCGACTTTGTCGACATAGGCAAGTGCGCGAGCGAATTGTGATTCCACTTTGGCAGTAGCAAGAGCACGCTTTTCTTCTTCGGGCATTTCGTAAACCATGGGGTACCAAATGGCGCCACTGAATTGCACAAAGTGCGCATCGACCTTGCCGTGCGATGCAAGCGCAGTGAGGTCGTGCGTGCGGCAGTCGTTTTGGTTCACCACAATGGTGTCGCCGTCTTTCACGACCAACGCAGAGTCGCCACCGGGGCCGTCGCTGATACTCGACTCAATATGAATGGCAACGCTGACTCCATTCACCAGAGGTGCAGCAATGCCATTTTGTGTGCGAATGAAATTGCGAAAGCCCAGTTTTCCTAATGTGCGTTCTAGCTCACGAGTAGGGAAGTCGGGCAACAACACAGGTGTTTCTTTGTTGACGTGGTTCGCAAGAAACGCTTCGTCAAGATGATCGCCGTGAATGTGTGAGATATAGAGGTAGCTGGGGTTCTCTATTGCAGCGGTGATGTCGCTTGTGAGCTGGTCGTTACGTGGGAAGGGAAACCACGAGCCGAAAAATGCAGGCTCAAACCACGGGTCACACAAGATGGTGATGTCGCGTGTGGCAATGAGCATGCCGGCGTGGCCAAGTGAAGTGATGCGCATATTGAGTGAAGAGACTTTCGAAATACGTGTGGGGGGTTAGGCAACAGGTGGGTCGACGGACTGCTGGCCATTGCGCGACACGTGCTCGGTCCACGCGGAGCCATTCCAGTAGCGCAATTCAAAACGACCTGCTGGGTCGGCGTACCAGTTGGCAGGAGCAGCAGCATCACCAACGCTTGAAGCAACCGATGTGTTGGCTGCACTTGTAACAACTGGAGTGCTTGCCGCTGTGGAGGCAGTTGTGCTGCTCCACGTGGCCGATGTAGCGGGAGTGCTCACAACAGACGGTGTGGACACTTGGGCTGTAACGGCCGCGCGACGGGCGAAGGCGGTGATGTTGGTGCCACTAGTGACAATTTGCAGAATTTCCCAACCCTGAGCGGAACGCTCGGTCATTTGGCGAGCAAGGTCGGCGGGGTCACTGCTGGTGAGGGCTGCATATTCAAGCATGTGGGCAGGCTACCGCTCTGCGCTGCCCGACGGGTATGCGAGGTGCTATTTCACCGTGATGTTGATGGTGCGCTTTGACGCTGGGGTCTTTAAGAGCTTGGCCTGCGACAAGGACAGAGTGCATTTGCCGGCCTTGGTTGGCGCAACGAGTTTGGTGCCACTGATGCGACAACCACCCGTAGCGCGCCACGTTGCCTTGCCTTTTCCGACGAGGCGAATGAGCGTGGTGAGAGACGAAGATGTACCTTTGCGCAGAGTTTTTGTGACCACTGCAGTTGTAGGTGCGGTGGTTGTGGTTGTTGTTGTGGCGGCAACGGTGGTGGGTGTTGCAGTTATCGCCCCAGCTTGGCCAACGGCAAGTACAGGCGCTGAGTAGGAAATTTGTGGAAGCTTCACACGCACGCCGAGGTCACCAATAATAAAGGTGGGAGTTGCTGGGGTGGAAACATCATCTTTGGTAATGAAAACGGCGAGAGCTGTCTTGAGGGCTGCTTCAGTTTTCTCAATTTTCCATTGCGTCAAAATTCCGTTGGGAAGAAATGCAGAAAATGAACCTGTGTGCAGGGTGGTTCCGTCGGCAAGGAAGTGAGGTGCACCTGTTTTGATGCGCATCAGATATTTGTTTGTTGTGCTATCGAATTCAACATTGGGAAAGTGAAAATATGTTGCGTTGGTCGATACCCAAATTGGCCCTGGCACATCGGCCCCGGGTGAATTGATGAAACTTTTTGAACGTGCATAGAAAGCAAGTGGGTTCGACTCAGCTTTGTCGACATTGCAGGCGACGAAACGCATATTGGGCAAACCACATTTATTGGCTGCGAGCGTAGCGGGGTCAAATGTGCTGTTGGGGTCGAGAATGATGTGTTGTGAAGCTGCCTCAATTGCAACGCGTGCTGGCTTACCTTCCAGTGTGAGTGTCATGGCTTGACCTGTCATGGAAAAATCCATCGCTCCATCTTCAGATACAACAACGCTGTATTGCGGTAGGCCTGAGGTCTTGTATTTCACCACCACTTTGATGGTGTCGGTTTGATTCAGTGCACGTCCATTGATGGTGATACCAGAGAGGTCGACAACGCCACCGTTATTACCTTGGTCACGCGGGCGATCGGATGAACCCCAATAGTCGTTGTTCAGTGTGTTGCCAGCAGGTAACGCAAACGCGTGAATGTATGCCTCGTAGCCCGCAATTGACTCACTGAGCGTATTCGTTTTGTACGCACTAACACTGGCCACAATTTTGAAAGTCGCTGGTGCTGGTTGACCATTCACCGTTGCGGTGTAGCAGAAGTCGGGGACGCTGTTTGAGCACTCACCCAACCACGCAGAACCCGAATCGGTATTTCCGCTATCGGGGAAGTAGCAGGGCTTGGCCCAATTACTCGTTGTGCAGTCGGGGAGCAGTGCAGAGAAGTCGGGAATTGAGCCGGCACCGGTGGCAACACTGTTCTGCGACACGGGCACGATGACGGCCGCTGCTGCAATTGCGAGTGCGGAAATAAAAAGCTTCTTCATGGGTCTCCAAACGTTTCAGAAGATTATTCCATAGATTTTATATGGTGATTTACATCGCGTCGGCGCGCACCAAGGCGTCGACATCGGTATCGCCCTGCGGGCCGTCGTGAATCACCGCACCATCGCGTAGGGCAATAATTCGTTGCACTTTTGTAACAAAAGAAAGCTCATGGGTCGCAACCACCAAAGTGGCGCCGTCGGCTGCGGCCTGATCGAACAAGGAGAGGAGTGCTTCTTTACCCGAGGCATCGAGACCCACAAATGGCTCGTCGACCAAGAGCAATTCAAAGGGACGAATGAAGGCAATGGCAATAGCGGCTTTTTGACGCAGACCACGCGAGAAACGGTTGGGCAATTCATCGGCGCGTTCGTACAAACCCAAATGGTCGAGCAGGTCGGCTGCGAGTTGGTCCCACTCTTCAACACCATGCAAGCGCGCAATGAACTCGAGATGTTCCCACAAAGACAAGTCGTCGTAGAAAGTAGGAGTGTCGGCTAAGTAGCTGGTGAATGCACGAGCCTCTAACGACTGTGGTGCATGACCGCTGAGTGTGACCTTGCCACTTGATGCGTCGAGCAGACCCGATGCAATGCGCATGAGTGTGGTTTTGCCCGAACCGTTGTGGCCAAGTAGCGCAACGCGCTGACCGTGTTCAATGCGCAAGGTGAGAGGGTGCAGTGCAGGAGCATCGCCGTAATCTTTTGCCACGTTGTGTGCTTCAAGAGCAGCCGGCGGCAATTTCACGGCAGGTTCTTGCGCCTGCTTCTTTTTTGACGAAGCAGAGGCGTCGGAATTTTCATTGCGACGATGAGGTGGTTGCGGATGACGACTCATATTTTTCCTTCCAACGAACAACGTTTCATTTCTTTGGTTGACCAAACGCAGATTGTTTTCCGCCGTCAACAAAATTCTTCCACCATTGACGAGCGGCATCGCGATGACGCACCCATGCACCAACTAAACCTAAGAGGAGTACAACACCAATTGCTGTGCGCAGTGCTGCACCAACAGCGTTGTCGCCATTCTCTACTGCTGATCGCACGGCAAGGATGGGCAAGCTGCCCAAGATGGCAACAATGGGTGGCCACACCGCGCGGGCCATGGTCGACATACCCGCAACTTCCGGTGGCATAAACATGCGTTCATTGGTTTGCCCCAGTGGGTCGGGGGCGCCTTTGACTGCGTTAATAATTGCTCCGGCTGTTCCTGCACCAATAGCGGGAAGACCAAGAATGAGAGCAATGGCAAGAGTCATGGGTTCTGGTTCAAAGAGGTAAGCAACGAGGATGCCAAGTACCGTAAAAGGCAATAAAAACAGAGTGGGAACAATGAGATGGCGCAACATGAGTTCGCCACGATCTATCGGAATGGCGTCGGTGCGGTCGGGTTTGTCTACCTCTTGTGAGAGTGGTTCAATAATTTCTAGACCGAAAACGAAGAGGCACAACCCGCTCACGATGATGGCAGGAGTAGTTCCGCGGTAGGCCCACACTTGGCACATTGCTGCAACAGCGATGAGCAACTGCATGCGCACAATGCGGCGCGCGGGAAACTTCAACAAACTTTGAATGCCGCGGCGCGGGACAGGTGACGTTTTTGCAGAGCGCTTGAGTGTGACCCACGGCGACTTGCGCATTTGTTCTTGGCTGAGTTGCCGACGTAGCAACACAACTGTGCGCAGGTCTTGCAGTGTGACAGCAAAACGCAATTGCGATACCAAACTACTGCGGCGTGAAAGAGCCTCGAGCGACAAGTTGCCCACTGTGAAAATGCCAGAAGCACAAATAACAATGGTGGCGAATACTGCGATGAGATCAATAGCTTCTTGATGCAACGGCCACAATGCCATGCTGCCAAACGCATCGAATGGGCCAGGGAAAGTGGTGTGTTGAACGGCCATAGCAATTTGCCATGCAAGAAGTGTCGACACCACGAACGACGACACCAATTTATTGAAGCGCAGTCCGTGACTGAGAAGTGCACCACCCACCACAATGAGACCTGCACATAAACCAAACACGGCGCCATAAAAAGCCCACGAGGTGAATGAGCCTGGTAGTCGACGCGAGGCGAGTTGTCCAGCGATAGCGCCAGCAGCCGCACCAGAAAATGCAGTAGAGCGCAGGCGTTGAATGGCAGGGCGACGCAGCACTAAAGAATGTGGAACGGGTGCAAGAAGTAGGTGACGCACTTCAGCTTCTTCAACAGCAAGTGGCCCGCCGTTGTTGCCGCTGCGAATACCTATGAATAGGGCAACTGCAATGACCACGCCTAGTACGTGGGGGCCGCGTTGTGAAACAACTGTGAGTTCTGCTGGGGTGAGTTGGGTGTCTTTAATGAGACCCGAGAGAAAAAGAATGGTGCCGCCAATGACAATGGCAGCGAGGTACACGCGGTAAAGGGCCTCGAACCATTCCATTTCTTCCACCCGGTGCTTGCGCCGTGTGGTGCGCAGGGCAGCAACGGCTTCGAGACCAAGGGAGTTCACGCGTGACACAGTCTTCATCTTGTCACCTGTCGCCGTTTTCACGAAAAGTGAAGAAAGTACATGTCTTTGCCTTCTTTTATGCGGTGTTGGGAACTCAGGGGGTGCGAGGCGAGACTATGAGATATGAACAGCGACACCATGCAACTGCTCTCGGCGCTGCTGGCGCTCTTTGCAGCGGGCGGGTCGTTGGTCTTGCTGGTGGCGAGGTTAAAGGCACG
>CAMCZG010000046.1 GCA_945886445.1 Bifidobacterium breve
TAAAGCGAATAAGACATAGGTGTAAAACCAAGTGAACGATAGAGCGAGAGGGCTGCTGCGTTAGTGATATCGGTGTTGACTAACGCGTGTTGCATACCACGAGAACCTAACCAGTGCATTGCATCGAGTACTAACTTTCGCCCTTGGCCACAACGTTGTGCGCTGGGGTGCACTGCAAGGCGCTGAATGTAGCCGTACCGCGGTTCTGCTGGGCTGGGCGTGAACCCTGAAAGGCAATAACTGGAAGTGCGGCGCAACCGAGATGGCCCAAGGCCACGCAAGCGATGAAATTGGGTTGCCTGTTTGGTAGCGAGCAATGCAGGCGCCGGCTGCGCAGTGGAAGGGACGTTCTGCAGTTGCGCAGTGAGCAGCGAGAGCTCTTGTTTCACGGAAAAACCCACAGTGGCGAGTATGCCAGCAAGTTGCGGGCTCACCGCGTTCGTTCTCACTCGTGCGAATCCACCGTGTTGAGCGGTCCCGAGCCACATTTTCACGACGTCACTGGTGATGGTTGCCTCGGGGTGATGGCCACTGCGCAAAGTAAGGAGTGCTGTGGTTGGGTCGTAGGGCCAGTTGCCAAAGAGGGGGGCAACGGGGCGAGGTTCCATAAACACACTAATGACCGTAGTGGTCGGGCTTCATCTGCGTAGCCTGAAAGTCTGATGATTCCCGAACGCTTTACCCCTGTCTTAGAGGAACTTGCTCCGCTCACTGCTCGCTTTGCCGCGGCAAATAAGCGCCTGTACCTGGTGGGCGGCACGGTGCGCGATCTTTTACTGGGTCCAGCTAGCGATGCACATCTGCCCGGAGCATCACCAGACATGGATTTCGACGCCACAACGGATGCTTTACCGCACGAAATTAAGTCCATCATCGAGGGCTGGGCCGATGCAGTGTGGGTACAGGGCGAAAAATTTGGCACCATCGGCGCCAAAAAGAATGGCCGCGTTTACGAAATCACCACACACCGCGCCGAGGCGTATTCACCCGATTCCCGTAAACCCGATGTGCAATTTTCTGACGACATTGAGGCCGACCTCTCTCGTCGCGACTTCACCATTAATGCAATGGCACTCGAGCTCACTTCATCTAGTCCTGTTTTAGTTGACCCCTTCAATGGGGCAGCCGACCTCATGACAAAAGTTCTGCGCACGCCATTGTCGCCAGAAGAAAGTTTTAGTGACGACCCACTGCGCATGTTGCGCGCGGCGCGCTTTCTTTCGGCGCTCAATCTCACTGCGGAACCAGGCCTTATTGAAGCAGTGAAAAGTATGGCAACTCGCCTCGACATCATTTCGCGCGAACGCATTCAACATGAACTCGACCGATTGCTCACCACCGATCACCCCACTGCAGGTTTGTGGTTTATGGTCAACACGGGGCTTGCTGCCCAATTCTTTCCCGAGTTGCCCAACATGAGCGTGGAGCAAGACCCTATTCATCGCCACAAAGATGTACTCACGCATACGTTGGCTGTGGTGGAAAATGTGCGCCCCGATGCGCACCCCACTTTTGACTTTCGCATCACTCGCCTTGCTGCTTTATTTCATGACATTGGTAAACCAAAAACGCGCGCAATTGATAAAGGAAAAGGAATCACTTTTCATCACCATGAAGTAGTTGGTGCACGAATGACGCGCGATCGTTTGAAGGCACTGAAGTATTCCAGCGAAGATGTGCAGGCAATTACAGCACTTGTTGAATTGCATTTGCGCTTTCATACATATCAAATGGGATGGACCGATTCTGCCGTACGTCGTTACGTGCGCGATGCGGGGCCATTGCTCAACGAACTCAATGTGCTCACTCGTTGCGACTGCACCACACGTAATGAACGTAAAGCACTGGTGTTATCGCAGCGCATGGATGAACTTGAAATACGCATTGCAGAGTTGATGGAAAAAGAAGAACTCGCCGCATTGCGACCCGAGCTTGATGGTGTTGAAGTGATGCAACGCCTTGGTGTTCAACCTGGACGCGAAGTAGGAAAAGCACTCAATTTTCTGATGGAAATTCGCCTCGAAGAAGGTTTACTGGGCTCCGAAGAAATTGGTCGCCGGCTAGATGCGTGGTGGAGCGAACAAAAAAATTAAGAACCAAGTTTGCGCGCGCGAATTGCAAGTGTTGTAGGAACAAGTGCGCGCGGGGCATTCAGCGGCATGAGTTCATACAACAGATCAATAGCAAAGTTGCTGCGTTGTAATGACATGCATAGTTCACCAATGGTGAGTGCACCATCGGCTCCGTAACGGCGGCGTGCCACAGCATCGTCATTGTCAAACATCGCAGCTGCTGGGTGCTCAACCACTGCAACAAAAGATGCTTCCGATTTCAACACACGATGCACTTGGCGCAAGAGACGGTCGATGTCGTCAACAGAGTTCAGTTTGTCAATACACAACACAAGGTCTAGCGAAGAGCTTGTAACGAAGCCCATGTCGGCAAGTTCTGCTTGATGAAACTCAATGCGTACTTCTGCCGTTTCAGCGGTGCGTCGGGCAAGGGCAATACGCTCAGCAGAATTATCGATGGCCATGGCACGCGCTCCCGACTGCGCCATCGCCACAGAGTTGGCATGCCCATAGGGCAACCCAAGCTCGAGAACGCGCTTTCCCTTCACATCGCCCACCAGGCGCAATTCGGCATCGTTGGCCACATGGGGGCCAAAAGAGATGGTGTGTTGAGGAGGTTCAGAAACTGCCATAGAAGAAGTGTGGCAAGAGCACCGTTGCTCATGAGGGATATGCGGTGACTATCGTGAAGGCATGAGCTTTACGGCGGGATCATTACGAGGCGCAGGGGGTGCAGTCGACCACCGTCTAGCTCGCCAACACCTCATCAACGAATACCGCCGGGGGCGCCTCAGCATCGATCAAATATGTGACGCTCACCCCGAACTCATGCGTGCGGCACGGAACTTTGGGGAAGAGTCGCGGGTGAAGTGCCCCATCTGTGCCGACGACCAATTGGTTTTGGTGACCTATGCCTTTGGTCCGCACCTCCCCTCTCACGGACGATGTGTGACCACTCGGTCGGAAATGGCCCAGATTCAACGGCGAGCAAATGCCGGAACGGGAACTGGCGAGTACACGGCCTACGTGGTGGAGGCCTGCCGCTTGTGTCGCTGGCATCACCTCGTACGCATGGTGCCCATTGCCTCCCAGCGCGCCGCCTCGGCGTAATTAAAGCCATATATTGCAAGGGTTTCAGAAAATTTGGGCGGGAAGTAACACCCTTGGCACACAATAGAGGAAATGGAATGTGCGCCCGCTTCTCGTCGTGTTGTTCAGACTTGCCGATACGCTGTTATTTCCTTATCCACCCTGCCCCTCACGGGGCCACGGTCCGTACCGTGTCCGAAGGGAGTACATGCACATGAAACGTGCTTATGAATTAATGGTCATCCTCAGTGGCGACCTCGACGATAATGCAGCGCAGTTGCAGGTAAAGGCCGTCACGGCCTCTATTACTGCCGTTGGTGCCAGTATTCACGGAAACCCCGACTGGTGGGGCAAGCGCCGTTTCGCGTATCCCATCAATAAAAAAGAAGAGGGCTATTACGTCGTCTACAACGTCGAGGCTCTTGGTGGAGCTTTAAATGAAGTTGAGCGCACGCTCCGTATTGCCGATGAAGTGGTTCGTCACAAGCTCATGCGCTTGCCCGATCACGAAGCAGCACGCCGCGGCATGATGGCCGTGAGCGCGTAGTCGGCTTTTCATTCACGAAAAGTTCCACAAACTACTTACGTAGAGGAGATACATATGTCAGAGAACTCCATCACCCTTGTCGGTAATCTCACCCGAGACCCAGAACTGCGCTTCACCACTGGTGGGCGCGGAGTGGCCTCTTTTGGAATCGCCGTTGGCCGCCGTTATCAGGTCAATGGTGAATGGCAAGAGCAAACCTCATACTTCAATATCACTGCATGGGGCCAACTTGGCGAAAACGCAGCGGCAACTTTTACCAAAGGCACCCGCGTCATCGTTACTGGCCGCCTCGAGCAGCGTGAATACACCACCCGTGAAGGCGATAAGCGCACGGCAATTGAAGTCGTGGCCGACGAAATCGGACCCAGCTTGCGTTGGGCAACAGCCCAAGTTGAGCGTCAATCCAGCAAAGGTGGCGATTCCGCCGCCCCCCGCGAAACATCCAGCAACAATTCTCCCGACCCGTACGTGGGTGGGGAAGAAGAACCCTTCTAGAACGAAACTGTAGAGAGAATCATGACCAGTAAATCAAACAAAATCCGTATGGCGAAAGCCGCTATTCGTAAAACCGGAAAAAAGAAGCCAAACGCCATCGACACCGAGCGCGTGAAGTTTGTTGACTATAAAGACATCAACTTGTTGCAGCGCTTTATGTCTGACCGCTCAAAAATTCGTGGTCAGCGCATTGCCGGCACCACTGTTCAACAGCAGCGTGATATTGCGAGCGCAGTGAAAAACGCTCGTGAGATGGCCCTTTTGCCGTACGCCAAGCGCGTGTCTTCTACTCGTGCACCACGCCCAGGATCCGACCGTGAAGATCGCGAAGATCGTGGCGACCGCGGTAATCGTGGCGAGCGCAGTGAGCGCAGCGACAACCGCGCACCTCGCGAGAGCACTGTTGCTGCCGTCGCTACAGAGAACACCGATGTTGTAGAAATCGTAACGAATGGTGAGGAAGCCTGATGTTAAAAGTCATTTTGCGTAGCGACATTAAAGGTCTCGGCAACCGTGGCGACATCGTCAATGTTGCCGATGGTCATGCCCGCAACTTCTTGTTGCCAAATGGTCACGCCATCACGGCAACCGACGGTGCAGTGGCACAAGCAGCAGCAATGCGTAAGGCACGAGCCGCTAAAGAACGTGCCACTCGCGAAGCAGCACTTGAAGTTGCAGCGCGTTTGAACGCTGTTACTTTGTCGGTGCCCGCTAAGGCCGGTAACGAAGGTCGCTTGTTCGGCTCAGTTACTAGTGCCGACATCGTGGCTGCTGTGAAGAGCCAAACAGGTATCGAAATTGAGCGCCGCGATGTAGACATCGAAGCTCCTATTCGTACATTGGGTCAGCATTCGGTAGTGGTCTCGTTGTACCACGACGTCACGAGCACTGTCTCGGTCGATGTCGTTGCTCAATAGTTATCCACAGAACACACTCGGTACATCACAGGCTTATCCACAAGTCTTACCCCTAGTAATCCACAAGGTATCTCAGGCAAGGTAAGAGTCGTGTCCGATACATATAACGCTTCACCAGCACGCGTCACCGCTCGCGTGCCGCCACACAACCTCGATGCCGAGGTCTCGTTACTCGGCGCCATGTTGTTGTCGAAAGACGCCATTGGTGCTTGCTCGGAACGCGGTGTTGTTCCTGGCGATTTTTATAAGCCGGCGCACCAACATATTTTCGACGCTATTCAAGCACTCACCACCATGGGCGAGCCTGTCGATGTGGTCACGGTGTCCGACAAATTGCAGCGTGCTGGCCTCATCGACACCGTCGGTGGAATCGACTATTTAGTCGACTTGCAAAACCGCACTCCTGCTGTATCGAGCGCCGACCGCTATGCGCGCATCGTGCGCGAAACCGCACTCTTGCGTGGCCTCATTAGCGCAGCGTCAGCCATTGCTGAAATTGCCTACAGCCAGCCCGACAATATTGAAAATGCGCTCGACCAAGCCGAGTCGCGCATCTTCGACGTCGCGCAAAACCAAGTGACCGAATCTTTAGTGCGCATTAACGACCTCATGCCAGAGACCATGACGCATCTTGAAGACATCATGGAGCGCGGTGACCCCATTACCGGCGTCCCCTCGGGCTTTAACGATCTCGACGATTTGTTGTCGGGCTTTCAACCCGGCACGCTCAACATTATTGGTGCGCGCCCGGCAATGGGTAAGAGTGCATTCGCAATGGGCATGGCTGTCAACGTAGCCACCATCACGCAAAAACCCGTTTTGTTTTTCTCTTTGGAAATGGGCCGTGCCGAATTATCACAACGTATTTTGTCGAGTGAAGCGCGAGTCGATAGTGCGAAGTTGCGCAGTGGTCGCTTGAACGACGAAGACTGGCGCCGCATCGGGCGTGCCATTGGGCGCCTTTCTATTCCGTTGTATATCGACGACAACTCGTCGGTCACTGTTATGGAAATTCGTGCAAAGGCACGACGCATTGCTTCACAATACGACGGCATCGGCATGATCGTTATCGACTACTTGCAGCTCATGGGTGGCAACTCAGGTTCAGAAAACCGTCAACTTGAGGTCAGTGAAATTAGTCGTAACTTAAAAATTTTGGCGCGCGATTTTAAAATTCCCGTTGTTGCACTCAGTCAGTTGAGTCGTGGTCTTGAGCAACGCCAAGACAAGCGGCCCACACTGTCTGACTTGCGAGAGTCGGGCGCGTTAGAGCAAGACGCCGACGTGGTGATGTTCTTGTACCGCCCGGGTGTTTACGAAGACGACCCGCAACGCAAAGCCGATGCGTATCTCAACGTGGCAAAGCATCGCGCCGGCGCAATTGGCGACGTGCGCTTAGTATTTCAAGCGAACTACACCCGCTTTGAAAACTTCACAGCAAAAGGACAATGACACATGTTTCTTGGCGAAGATCTTTTGGCGTATCTCGTTCTTGCATTAGGTGGCGCATTGTGCGTTGGCAACATACTCGCCCTTGTAAAACCACCACCGCGACCAAATAGTGAAGAAGATCTTCCGCGCGCACCCATTGTGCGCACCGTGACCATGGCCGTTATTGGTGGTATTGCCGCTGCATGGGCATTCGCCAGTTTGGTTAGCTAACTCGCCTCATTCTGTAAGACGCTGAACGTCTGCAATATCTTGCGGCCGACCGACAGCTGTTTTGTTAGTAATGAGATCACTACGGCTGATGAATGGGACTTCCATATTGTTGATGCGAACCATCACACGGCTGGCCCATGCTTCGGTGAACTCGAGGCCATCGATAGACGTAAGAATATCTATTCGATACGGCGGGTAGCCCAACTGAACGACTGAATCTTCTCGTGAAAAGTCACTGACACTGATACCAACGTCTGCAAAACCAAACGCACTGAGCGCAGCAATTATTTTCGTTGCATTAGTGTCGCTAGCCCATACCCAAGCATCCAGATCTCCAGTTGCTCTTGGTAAACCGTGTGCAGCGAGTGCGTATCCACCAATGATCAGAAATTGGACATCATGCGCGATGAATAATTCGACAAACTCGTTGAAGTCCTTGTCGAGTTCCATTGTTTTCCCCAAACATCCGTTGTCTTAGTACTTCAACCACGGCAACTCGTTGTGCGATAGGAATGGTACGCCAGTAATTGAGGTCATCACTCTGAGTCTGGACGGTCGACTTTGAGACAACGCGCACCATGTTGCTATTTGCTGAACGCATCTTTGTCACATATCTATTCTATGTCTAAAAAGGTCGTATAAATAGTAAAAGGGCGGGTGCCGAAGCACCCGCCCTTTTCTTTCTCGTGAGAGAAAGTAGTTCTTACTTAATATTCCAGAGAGCCTTGAACTGATCGGCCTGGGTCTTTGGACCCTTCCAGTTCTGGAGGCCGCCACCGTCAAGGAATGACTTAGCAACTTCTGGTGTATCAACAATGAATGTCTGAAGTGCAGCACCTGTGCGCTCTTCGGTGTATGTATCACCTAATGAGTCGAGCACCATTGCGTGAGCCATGATCCATGAGGCTTCAGCCTTAGGGTTCGAGGTCCATGCAGAGTTCGTGCCGTCAACTACTTCTTGCAAGTTTGGTGCTGAGAAGTCTCCACCAACAAGCTTCACATTTGTGATGCCAGCGGTCTTCAAAGCTGCACTTACACCTGTTGGCAAGCCACCAAAAGCGAAGAGAACGTAGTTCACATCGGTGTTCTCTTGGAGGTATGAAGCCACAGCCTGTGGAACTTTGCCACCACCGAGGTCTTCAATGGTCACAGGAATCACGTCGAAGGTGCACTTTGCACAACCAGCAGCAAGGGCTGCCTTCTGTGCATTTTCTGCAGCTACGAGAACTGGGAAGTCACGAATGTTGACCATTACGACTTTTGCTTCTGCGTTACTGTCTGCGATGATCCAAGAAGCAAATGCTTTCATTGCCATTTCTACATAGGAAGCATCACCAACAGTGGTGAGAAGACCTTCGATACCGCCGTCAACGCCTTGTGGGGCATCTGTGGTGTAAGCCGAAGTGAACTTCACGCCTTTTGCAAGACCTGCATCGAACTGTGCTTGGTAAAGAGCAACTGGTGTACCCGAGATGGCGATGTAGTTTGCGCCCCAGTCGAGTGCTTGCTGAATACCAGGAGCTGGTTCAAAGCTCTTGACGTTGATGACCTTGAGTTCCCAGCCGAGGGTCTTGGCAATTAATGGCCAATCTTCGCCTACTTCTGGGCAGCTTGGGAGTTCGCAAGAAATCCAAGCAACTTTTTTACCGGTTGGAGGTGTTGCTGAAGCAGCAACAGTCAACGCGATATTTTCTGGAATGGTGACTGCCAATGCAGCAGCTTCTTTTGCAGCAGCAACTTCGTCAACTGCAGCACCTGCAGTGTCTTCTGTTACTGCATTGGTGTCGTCTACGACGACTTCGCCTGAGGTTTCTTCTGTTGTTGTATCTGAGTCACTGCTACCGCAAGCGGCAGCAAAAAGACCCAAAGCGAATACAGCAGCAGCAACCCGAATGGTTGATTTACGCAATGTTTTCCCCTTTTAGTGGTGGTTTGGAAGGCGCCGTTTCAGATAGTCTGAGAACGACTGTTGAACCTTACTGAGGGAAATTGGATAAACCAAGAGATCTTTAGTAGAACTTGCTACAGAAATCAGCAGAAGATCACATACGCGAACGACGGACACTCTGAGACGCACGTCACATCATGGGGGAGAGACAACTACAGTGGCTACAACACTCCATATTCATTCACTTTCTAAGACATTTCCGGGCCAAGTGGCATTGAATGATGTGGCACTCGACATTGAAGAGGGTGAAGTTCACGCCCTCGTCGGCCAAAACGGCTCGGGAAAGAGCACCCTCATCAAGATCTTGGCCGGTTTTCACCAACCAGACGCGAATTTTGTGGTCACCATGCGCGGTCACGATTTTGCCATGGGCAGTGCAGCTGCAGCCCATGAAGCCGGAATTCGCTTCGTTCACCAAGATCTTGGCCTCGTTGAAGCCGTCAGCACTGTGGAAAACCTTGCCCTCGGGTTTGGTTACGAAACCGGTTTCGCCAACCGCATTAACTGGGCCGCCGAAGCAAAACGTGCCAAACAGGCTCTCCTCGACCTGGGGTTCGACATCAACGTGCGTGCTCCGGTTGCCACCCTCGGTGCTGCTGCCCGCACAGGCGTAGCTATTGCCCGTGCTTTGCAAGACACCAAAGAAGGCATTTCCATTTTGGTTCTCGATGAGCCGACGGCTTCACTGCCCGGAGCCGACGTCAATACTTTGTTCGAGGCCGTGCGCCGCCTCACGAAGCGAGGCATCAGCGTTGTTTTTGTTTCACATCACTTGGAAGAAGTTTTCGACATCACCGACCGTGTCACGGTGTTGCGTGACGGCAAAGTAGTGGGTACCAAGGCCACCAAAGATCTCAATATGGAGTCACTCATTGAAATGATTGTGGGCCGAGAGGTCTCCTCCATTGCCGCAAACCGCACGGTCGATACATCGCTTGCACCACGCTTGCAGGTGCAGGGTCTTGTTGGAGCAGGCATCAACGGTGTGTCGTTCTCTGTTCAACCAGGTGAAGTACTTGGCGTAGTGGGCCTCACTGGCTCGGGGCGCGACACCATGGTGGGCACCTTGGCAGGAGCATTAACGCGTCAAGGCAATGTGCTCATTGATGGTGAAGAACTCAAAGGTGGCGACCCACACGAGTCGCTCACCAAGGGTTTGTCTTTTGTTCCTGTCGACCGTTTGCGTAACGGCATTCTTGCGCTCATGAGCGTGCGTGCAAACATCACCATTAGCAATGTGGAACGCAATGCACATCGTGGTCGCCTCAGCCATAAAAATGAAAAAACTGAAGCCGCCGAATGGGTAAAGAAACTTTCTGTTGTCACCGCTGGTACAGAAGTCCCCGTAGCTACCTTGTCTGGTGGAAACCAGCAAAAAGTAATGATGGCCCGCAGTTTTCGTTTGAATCCAAAAGTGTTGTTGCTCGATGAGCCAACACAAGGTGTAGACATTGGCGCGAAAGAAGAAATTCACGCTTTTGTCGACCAAGCAGCAGCTGACGGAACTGCAGTTGTGGTGTGCTCTACCGACACCGCAGAACTTGCGCGCGTATGTGACCGCGTTGTGGTGATGTATCGCGGTCAAATTACCAACACACTGACGCGAGCTTCTGGCTTGTCTGCAGAAAAGATCGATCAAATGTTACTTGCTGGTTCCAGCACGGCAACAGCTTCGTAACCCGTTCATTTTTATTCGTTTGTGAAAGGAATACCTGTGTCAACTACAGAATCAACCGCAAGTGCACCGCAGAAATCGATGCTTACTCGTTTAGGTATCGACCGGCTCAGTGCTTTGTATCTCGCCGGAGCTTTCATTGTCATCTTTGGCATCTGGAAGCCCGACACTTTTTTAAGTATCGCAAGCTTCAAACTCATTCTTGGCGAGAACGTGGCCATCGGCATGTTGGCTTTGGCATTTTTGGTGCCACTGGCAACGAACTCATTCGACTTGTCCATTGGTGCCATGACCTCATTGTCATTGTGTATCACCACATGGCTTGTTGACGATTTCCACCGTTCGTTCAATATGCCTGCTGGCCTTGCTGCGTTGTGCGGCGTGTTGGCGTGCATGTTGTTCGGTGTGTTGTCAGGTTTCATTGTGGTGAAACTGAAAGTGAACTCATTTATTGCCACACTTGGTTTGGGGCAAATTGTTTCTGCTGTGTTGTTGAAAATTTCTGACAACCGTCAAATCACTTCTGTGTATTCCAAGTCGTATTTGAAGTTTGGTAGCTACGAAGTGTTCGGCATTCCCATTCTCTTCGTGTATCTCATTATCATCGCTGCCATTTTGTGGTTTGTTCTAGAACAAACCCCAGTAGGGCGTTACCTCTTTGCAACAGGTGGCAACATTGAAGCCGCTCGTCTTGCCGGTGTGCGCACCGATCGCATGGTGTGGGGCTCGCTCATTACCTCAGCAACCATTGCAGGTATTACTGGCGTCATCTTGTCGGTAAAAATCGGTTTCTTCTCTACCGCAACTGGCCCTGGCTACTTGTTCCCTGCAATTGCTGCAGTGTTCTTCGGTGCATCACAGTTGTCGCGTCGCCCGAACGTATGGGGCACGCTGTTGGCTTTGTACGCACTCGCACTTGGCATCAAGGGCTTGCAGCTAGTTGTTGGTTCGGGTTCATTCTGGGTAGAGCCACTCTTCCAAGGAACAACGCTCATCATCGCTGTGTCGCTTGCGAGCCAGCAAGCAGTTGCTCGTATTAAGAAGAAAAAGAAAGCTGCTTAATGGCTGGTAATTACGATGATGTCAGCGTGTTCGAGCTTTCCGCCGAGCGCGAACAAGTTCTTGTAGAAAAACAAACTGAGTGTTGTCTCATGTGGACCACATCAACAGGTGACCCTGTTGGTGTGTACATGAACTATTTTTTCCATGAGGGAAGTTTTTGGCTGACCGCAACAGAACAACGCAAGCGCATTAAGGCATATCGCAAACGCCCGCGCGGATGCATTGCAATCACAAGTCGAGGTACCGACATTGGTATTAGTCAAGCTCTCACCTACAAAGGCAATATCGTGTTGCACGAAGATGAGCCAACAAAGCAGTGGTTCTACAAAGTTCTTGCTGCACGTGTTCGCCCCGAAAGCGTTGAGCGTCAAAAAGCATTTGCCGAGCATCTCGATTCACCAGCGCGAGTAGTAATTCAACTCATTCCCGATGGGCGTATTGGCTTCGATGCAGAGGCGATGTTTAAAGATTCAGCAGCAGGTCCGAGCCGCACACAAGTGTGAGACTCAGACGCTGCTTCTGCACTAAATAATGTTCAGCGCGTCGAGGAATTGAGCCGCTACTGGCGCATCGCCGGTCACTTTGCAATGCTCACGCCAGTCGGAGCGTTTGGTTCCCCAGTTGATGAATGAATGACCATTGCTGCTGACATCGGCGACAGTGCCAGGAGTTTTTCCTGGCGTCACGGTGATATCGGCTCCTGCGGGTGCGATGGTCCAGACACCGCCGCCAGGGCCGGTGAGTGTGAGAGTGATGGGCGCACTGAGTGCACGACCAAGGTCTGCCTGCATCTGTGGCATTCCGGTCATCATCCAGCCAATGGCCGGAGCAAGGCGTGTGGCGTCGGCATTGGGCATCTTGCGTTCAATGGGGCCATCGGGTGCAAGCAGGTCGATACGCAAGTGGCAGTAGTGGTCGAAGGCGTAGGCATCGGCTAGTTGGTTCATGGGGTACGAACCAAGATCGGCAAGTGGAATGACCGTTGAGGCAAGTGGCTCTTCTTGCAGGGAGGCCAACACCGCAACTGCCTGGTCGGCAAAGGCCAGGTACTCATCGAGAATCTGTTGGTTGGTCCAGCCGTCACGCATATCGACCAACATGTCCATCATCCGCTCGGCAGGCAAGTTGATGGGCTCTGCTGGCGGTGGTGAGGGGTCAACTGTTTCTTTGTAGTTCGAGCTCATATGGGCCACAAGGTCGCGCACCGACCAACCCTTGCAACCACTGGGGCGTGACCACTCTTCCTCGGTGAGGGTGGTGATGACTGCCTTTACTTCCTGTACTGCGATTTCTAACCCCGCCAAGCCTGCTTTCGACACGCTTTCCCGTCCTTTTTCTCGTTGGTAATGGTCTACATTTTTTAGAATTTTGAAGATCTGTGAGCCCGGCGTTTTACCCCGGACTATTTCCCGACTACTCTACGCAGACAGTCGCCACAGTGGCGAGAGGAACGGGTGGATTACTATGGAACTTCAGGGAAGAGTTGCCGTCATCACAGGGGGTACCCGCGGTATTGGCCGAGCCATTGCCGAAGGGTTCCTTGCCGACGGGGCAAGCGTGGTCATTAACGGACGCAGTGCCGAAAAAGGTGCTCAGGCACTCAATGAAATGAATGGCGGCGACCGCGTTCATTTCGTCCAAGGCGACGTCAAGAGCCGTGAGGGATGCCAAGCCATTATCGATGCAGCCATCGCAAAATACGGGAAAATTGACATCATGGTGAATAATGCCGGTGGAGCAACCGGACACGCTCCTGTCATAGACCTTGAAGATTGGGCAATGGAAGATTCTCTCAAATGGAACTTCTGGTCTACGTTTTGGTGCACCCAAATGGTGTTGCGCGACATGGTTCCACGCGGTTGGGGTCGCATTATCAATGTTTCGTCACTTGAAGGTAAGCACGGCAAGCCTGGCGTATCTATTTACGTCACCGCCAAACACGCCATCAATGGTTTCACCAAGTCGTGTGCACAAGAAATTGGCACCACTGGTGTGACCATCAACTGCATCTGCCCAGGTGCAATTGAAACCGACATCATGCGCGACGAAGGTCCTGCTGCTGCGGCTTCAATGGGTCTTACCTATCAAGGTCTGCTCGATTGGTTTGCTTCTGAAGCAGCAATCAAGCGTTTGAACACATGCGATGAAGTGGCTGCAGTTGCATCACTTCTTGCTTCTGAAGCTGGCGCAGGTATTACCGGGTCGATGATTTCCGTCGACGGCGGAACCGCAGCGTACTAAGACCACGAACTACACCACACGACACGAACGAATCGAACGAAGGGGACCAGACATCATGGGAAAGCTTGACGGAAAAGTTGCAGCTATTACTGGGAGTACGCGCAGCATTGGCCGCGCAATTGCCGAGGCATACTTGCGCGAAGGCGCACAAGTAGTTATTAACGGACGCTCTGCAGAAAAAGGCGCAACAGCGATGAAAGAAATGGGTGGCGGTCCGAATCTTGCGTTCTTCGCAGGTGACGCACGCAACCAAAAAGACTGCGAAGGCATTGTCGATTTTGCTATTGAAAAATTCGGCAAACTCGACATCATGGTGCTCAACTCAGGTGGCGTTGAAAACACTGCCCCGGTCGCAATGATGACCGACGAAGAGTGGATGCTTGAAGTCACTTGGAACTTGCACAGCGTGTTCTGGGGAATGCGTAAAGCATTGCAGCACATGATTCCTCGTGAAGCTGGCCGCATCATCGTTACATCATCAGTTGAAGGCAAGTTGGGCAAGCCCGGCATTCCGGGTTACGCAGCAACGAAGCACGCCGTACTTGGTCTCATGAAGTCTGCTGCTCGCGAAGTGGGCACGCTCAACATCACCGTCAACGCAATTCTTCCTGGCATCATTGAAACCGACATCGTTCGCGATACTGGCCCATCAAGTGCTATTGCTATGGGTGTTGCTGGTTACGACGAACTCATTGCTATGTTCTGCGCAGAGTCAGCAATTAAGCGCCCGAACAAAGTAGAAGAAGTTGCTGCAGTTGCAGTGCTCTTGGCACGCGACGTTGCTGCTGGCATCACCGGAACATCGTTCCCGGTTGATGGCGGCACCATGCCCTACTAAAAAAGAAGTGTTCTCGGCGCGGTATGTCCCGTAAATCGGGACATACCGCGCCGAAAAAACTTATCGCGTTTTCATGAAGGGGTAGTCATGTCGCAGTTCGAGGTACTTTTCCAACCCATCACTGTGGGCACGATGAAACTCACGCACCGCCTCATGGTGCCACCGCACTCTGCGGGCTCAAGTGCTTTTCTTGGACCCATTGAAAATTTTCAGAAGTTTGTGCAGTACTACACCGCGCGTATTACCGGTGGAAACGAATGGGTAGGTGGTGGCCCCGTATTTGTGGCCAACCCGCTCATTCCTGGTTTCGAACCATCGGGTGTTGGCGCACACGGGCCTGGCCTTTTTCGTCATCCTCTGTTCCCTGAGCGCATGAAGGCAATGCAAGACGCCATTCATGATGCTGGTGGTTTTGGAACGGTGCAAATGGTGCTGCAAGGTGGAAAGCCCATCTCTCCTTCACAAGAGCCCAGTGGTTATGCCGACTTTCGCATTCCACACGCAATGGATATTGATGAAATTAAATGGCTCATTCAGGAATATGGCGAGTCGGCAGCTATTGCCGCCGATGCCGGTTGCGATGCCATTGAACTTCATGCGAACCACGACGACATCATTCAGTTTTTCTTGTCGCCAAAAACAAACAAGCGCACCGATGAATATGGTGGCAGCGACGAAGGACGTCGTACATTTCTCCGCGACATTGTAAATGCCATTCGCGACAACGTGAAGCGGCCCATCACGGTGGGCTTGCGGTTGTGCATGGATGAACTCATCGACGGTGGTTACGACGTGGAGTATTGCAAGTACCTCATGCGCAAGTTCACCGAAGAGGGAACGGTCGATTATTTCAGTCTTGACGTGGGTAACAACTGGGGCGTTCCTTCATACATTCAGCTTGGTACATTCCCCGAAGGTCATTGGGCAGCAATGTGCGGCGAAGCAAAAACCGCAACACATTTGCCTGTTGTTTATGTTGGCCGCGTCACTTCACCACAACGTGCAGCAGAAATTGTTGCTGCAGGTCAAGCCGACATCGTGGGTATGGTGCGCGCAAATATTGCCGACCCCAACTTGGTGAACAAAGTGAAATTAGAACGGGTGCAATCCATTCGCCCATGTGTGGGGTTGAACGATTGCATTCACCGCTCCACTGTTGAAGGTTTAGGTTTTGGTTGCGCAAGTAACCCCTTTGCAGGGCGTGAATCTGAAGGCGGCTTGAAGCTAACAACGAAGCGTAAAAAAGTGTTAGTCATTGGTGCTGGCCCTGCTGGTATGGAACTTGCAGGGCTTGCTGCAGAACGCGGACACGATGTGACGCTGTGGGAAAAGGCAGGCGTGCTTGGTGGTCAAGTAGCACTGTCGTCGAAAGTGCGGATGAACGCCAACTACGGCAAGTGGGTGACTTTTCAAGAATGGCGTCTCGCTGAAGCTGGCGTGAAAATTGAAATGAACAAGTCGGCCGATGTTGAAGCGGTGCTCGCCTTTGGCGCCGACACCGTGGCAGTTGCTACTGGTGCAAAAGTGCGGCGACCCGGAATTCCTGGCGACACCTTGCCGCATGTACTTACTGTTGCCGATGTCATTGAAGGCAATCAGAAACCTGGCAAGCACGTGCTCGTTATTGCTGAAGATGATCGCCCTTCACCGCTGACCGTTGCTGAACACATTGCAGGGCTCGGTCATCACGTAACAGTCATTTTCCCAGGGGTCACCCCATCGCCGTTGGTGGGCGCATATTCAATTGGTTCGATGATGGCCTTGGTCGACCTTGCCGGGGTCGATGTGCGCATGAGCACGCGAGCAGTAGAAATCGGCAAGAATTGGGTGCGCGTGGCTCATTCGTATAGTGGCCGTGAAGAAGTGCTGAAGAAAATTGACACTGTGGTTCTGGCGACAGGTAGTCATTCAGAAAATGCTTTGTACAACGCTTTGAAGGGCAAGCACACCGACTTGCACATTTTGGGCGATGCCTATGCGCCGCGGCGCTGGACCTTTGCCACGCGACAGGCATATGAACTTGCCCAATTGATTTAATTTTTACTCAGGTCAAGACAGCACGCATCGTTTTTAGCTAAAGGTCACTTGACTGTGAGTTTTAGTATGACAAGTTTTTTGGAAGTGCCTTTTTGAGCGGTAATTGTTACTTTGCATGAGCCCTTAGTTCGGGGAGCCTTCACTGTTAGCGCCTTTGTTGAAATTGAGCAAAGACCAGTTAATGCAAATGTGCGTTTACCTGTTGGGAGCACGGTCCATTTCGAAAGTTTCATGGTTGTATTGCGTGTGATGATGCCACGAATAATTCTGGTAGCAGCGGCATTGTTATTAGGAGTAATGGTGGTGGCAACGGCGCTGTCTGATGAAGTGGTGGCGATGAGATTGCGCGCTGGTGATTGTTTGGATCCAATAGTTCCAATGATGCTTAAGGAATAACGAGTTCCTTTTTTAAGATTCGTAAGGATGCATTGGGTTTGTGGCGCCGTCGCTTTGCAGGAAGCCCATGGGTCACTGATTACCTGATATGCCGTCGGCACCGGACCAGTGGTCGGTTTTGCCCATGAAACAACCATTGAAGTGTTACTTATATTTGTGGCTTCTGCTGACCGCACAGGGCAGATTGTTGTCGATGCTGAAGCATCAGCAATAGAGAACGACATGATCTTGTCGGTGCTCGCTCCACCAGAATCCGTTAGTCGGTAGCGCACTGAATATGAGAAGCGAGTGGGGTCGAGGTCGTTTGCGGCAACAAGAATGACGCCATTACTCAAAGACCTTCCGACGGTGAACAAGGCGTTGTCTGTGTCACCTTCGCCTTCAACTAATGAAGTTGTCGCCTTGTCACCCTCGGCGTCTGTGTAATACATGTACAGAATTTCTTGTCCAGCTAAGGCACAAGAAGTGGCAGAGTCAATTACGTAGGCTCTCTTGTTTGGCACGGGTGCTTGGTTAAAAGGGGTAACGATTACTTGATATGAATACGCACTAGTGCTGCCGCCTGTTACCCCTGAAACATTGACGGAATATGTGGTATCGGTAGTGACCTGTATTGGAGCTGATGCAAAACCAGAAGGTGTAAACACAATGCGACCAGAACCCTTGTGATCGTACGTAACGCTGAGTGGGCCATTTGGCCCGCTAACAGTGACAATTGCATTTGTAAAATCAGGAGTCGCTACTGTGCCATAGCCGTAGGCCATCACACTCCACCGCGGGTAAATAACATCGTCAGGCACGTAACCCGGAGGAGGCCATGCTACGAAGCCATCGCGTGCGGCAGAGGGCGGAGTGGAATAGGTACTTGTAACATTCAGACTGTTCCCGCCCAATTTTCCAGCACTTTCAGGTATGTCGCCGGACGTCACAGTTTTCAGCATCGGATGCAGCAACCACCGTCGATGGCCCACAATGGTGTTTTTGCTCCCGGGATCCTCGACGTATGCGCGAATGGCATTAACGCCGTGAACAACCAGGACGAGGTTGCTACTGCCTGCACCGTTGTAACCAGTTTGTGTCCAGCACGGAGATGAAGTGGGCGGGTCATGACTCAGCGACCCCGTCGCAACTTGAATCAAAGTGGATGCCTGTTGTTGTGCATTGAGTTCACTCAAATAGGGAACGTTGGCAACACCCGCCATCGCGCGGTACCAGTTCACTCGTTGCAAGACACTTTGTTGGTATGTCTCAGAAGTAGTGCCCGGTTTGCAACTTGCTATGTCGCCCGTCCACTGCATTGGTGGCTCTGCCCGATTGAATTCCGTTGAAAATGCGGAAAGAACTGCTGCACGATCGGATGTGTTGATGACAAGTGGTGGCGCCGAGGCCGATACAGCTGGGGTGCGGAGAAGCGGCGACGACTTAGGAGCAAACTGGACGCCAGCGGCACAAGCAGAAACCACAACAATGCAGATGAAAGTTTTGCGCAGTTGCCTCAAGAGAGCACCCCTATGTCTTCGCTCAAAAGAGAGCGGGTGACGGGAATCGAACCCGCGTTCTCAGCTTGGGAAGCTGATGTTCTGCCTCTGAACTACACCCGCAGATAACGGTCTCAGATTACCAGCCACCTCTTTGAGTGCGACGAAGATTCTTGACTATGGTGG
>CAMCZG010000047.1 GCA_945886445.1 Bifidobacterium breve
TTACGGGCAGAAAGCTGGCGATCGCGACCCACAAAGGTGGTACCCACGCCAGCACGCGCCTGCACTGCATCGAGCACCACATTTTCCTTCGTTGCTCGCGCAATAACGGTACGAATTCCCGACCACGACGCAATGCGAGCAGCCGACAGTTTCGATGCCATGCCTCCGCTTCCACGCGCAGTACCAGCACTACCTGCAGAAATTGCCAACAGGTCGCTGCTCGACTGCACTTCTGCAATAAGTTGAGCGTCGTCGTTGTAGCGAGGGTCGGAAGTGAAAAGCCCATCTTGGTCGGTGAGGAGCACGAGCACATCGGCACCAACGCTGTGTGCAACCAATGCTGCAATTCGGTCGTTGTCGCCAAAACGTATTTCATCGTTGGCAATTGCATCGTTCTCATTAACAATAGGAACAACACCTAGTTCGAGTAGCCGCAACATTGTTTGCCTCGCGTGCAGGTACTGCTGGCGGTCGGCGAAATCGTGAGGAACAAGTAGCACCTGGGCGCCAATGGCACCATGCAAGCCAAATTCGTCGTTGTAGCGTTGCATGAGCCGACTCTGACCAATTGCGGCAAGTGCCTGCAAAGTAGATATGTCACTTGGCCGCTCGGATAAACCCATCGCCGCCACACCTGCTGCCACTGCGCCTGAGGTGACGAGCAAAACCTCTACGCCACTATTTTTCAGCTCAACGATTTGTCGACACAATGCAACAACCATATTGTCGTTAATGGTTCCGTCGGCATGGGTAATAGAGCTCGTGCCGACCTTAATGACGGCGCGTAATTTGTGAGCACTATTTTGAGTCATAACAGTTTCGCTTTTTCTTGTTTCTTTATCTTATAAATCTGGCGAGTATTCAAATGAGAATGAACCAATCCACACAATGTCACCCTCTTGCGCCCCTGCGCGGGCAAGAAGCCGTAAGGCTCCCATTTTCTTGAGTCGCTCATCGATGTAGTTCAAGGCTTCTGGCGTAGAGACGTCGTTAATAGCAACCGATCGTTCAGCATTGCGACCATGAATACGGAACTCCCCTTCACCGAGGCGCTCAATATGAGTGCCTTTTGGTTCAGGACGCAAAATGACTTTCGCCTCACGTACTGGCTCTTGGTTTCGTGCTTCGAAAACGAGTTGAGCCAATTTACCCACCACGTTGCGCACACCTTGTTGGGTCACGCCAGACATGGTGAGACCTTCCCAGCCCGCCACAACGGAAGGTTCTGCAATATCGATTTTGTTTCCCACAATAAGACGCGGGCGCGTGAGAAGTTCTGGCTCATAGGCGCCGAGTTCACGCAACAAAATTTCTTCTTGTTCCGCAGGAGGTAAACCGTCGACCGCTGCTAGGTCGATGAGCACGCATAATACACGCGCACGTTCAATGTGTCGCAAAAACTGATGCCCAAGCCCACGACCTTCGCTCGCCCCTTCGATGATGCCGGGAATATCGGCAAGCACAAATTCTGTGCTGCTATCGATACGCACAACACCAAGGTGCGGTTCAAGAGTGGTGAAGGGGTAGTTTGCAATTTTTGGTTTGGCTGCAGATACCGCACTAATAAATGTGCTCTTGCCTGCATTAGGAAAACCCACCAATGCAACGTCGGCCATGAGTTTCAGTTCAAGTTTCAACCAGCGCTCTTCGCCCATTTCACCTTGCTCGGCAATTTTTGGTGCACGACGTCGGTTAATAAGAAAGCGGGCGTTACCGCGACCGCCTCGACCACCCGTAACAACACACCACTTATCGCCGTGGCTCACAAGGTCTGCTAATGGCTCGCCTGTGTACAGATCTTTAATGACCGTTCCTTCGGGAACATGAACAACAAGTTCTTTGCCTTGGCGCCCGTGCTGGTCTTTGCCCATGCCGTGAATGCCGTCTTCGGCTCGGCGGTGGGGGTGGTCGCGAAAAGCGAGAAGCGACGACACGTTGCGATCAGCAATCATCCACACATCGCCTCCGTTGCCGCCGTCGCCTCCGTTGGGGCCACCGAAGGCTTCTGGGCCTTCGCGACGGAAACTGACGCAGCCAGCTCCGCCGTCACCGCCGCGCACGTTTAATTGGGACTCATCGACAAATGCGCTCATGGTTCTTTGCAGGCTAGTTGTGAGACACCCATGTCGTATCGTTCATTTCATGGCACATGACACGCAAGGCCCCTCCCCAGACCGCGCGAGCACCTGGGCATCCACCATGGCGGGGCACATATTGCCTCATAGCCCAGCCACGGTTCGCTTTGCCCACGCCACTTCCACGGCAAGTACTGGCTCACAAAGTGTGGTTACTCGTGAACAACGTGAAGAAAATGAATCACAGCTCTTCAGTCCACTTGCCACATTGTCTATGGGGGCTGGCGTACGAGCTACTCCAGAATCTCCCGATCTCTTTCGCACCTGCTTCGAACGCGACCGCGACCGCATCTTGCACGCCAGCGCGTTTCGTCGCCTGGCCGGCAAAACCCAAGTGTTTGTCTTTCCCGACGACCACCAACGCACACGCCTCACTCACGCTCTCGAAGTTGCACAGGTAGCAACAGCAATTTCTCGTGCGCTTGGCCTCAATGTTGCCCTCACCGAGGCAATTGCCATTGGGCACGACTGTGGCCATGGCCCTGGTGGCCACGCCAGCGAAGATGCACTCAGCCCCTACATCGTTGGCGGATACGACCACGCTTTGTGGGGTGCCGATGTCACCCTGCAACCATTAAATCTTTGTCGCGAAACACTCGATGGCATTCGCAACCACTCTTGGTCTCGCCCTGCGCCACTTACCCCCGAGGGCGAAGTGGTGTCGTGGGCCGATCGCATTGCTTATGTGTGTCACGACTTTGAAGATGCAGTTGCAGCCGGCATTGTTTTCCCCCATGAACTTCCTGCAATTGTGCAAGAGCGATGCGGCACCACACGTGGTAAACAACTTGCAGCATTCATTAATGGCATGGTGAACGCAACCATGCAAACCACGCGCATTGCAATGAATGCAGACGTTGCTGAAGCACTTGGTTCGTTTCGTCAGTTCAACTATGAACGTGTGTATTTACGCCCCGAATCGCAAGCTCAAGCACAATCTGTTATCACATTGCTGCAAGCTCTCGTAGAGCACTACAGGGCCTTCCCACACCTCGTACAGGGGGCCGAGGCAGCACACGATGCAGATCAACGCATGCGCGTCATTGTGGAGTACGTCGGCGGCATGACCGACCAATACGCATTTACACAGGCACAACAGTTACTGAACTGGCGCGACAATCAACTTCCGCGCGGCATTACGCCTTAAAAATTACGAAGCGAAAGGAACGACGTCAACAACCTTGCGGCCACGACGTTCGCCGAATTTCACGCTGCCTTCAGCAAGAGCAAACAAGGTGTCGTCTTTGCCGATGCCTACGTTTTTGCCTGGGTGAAAGCGAGTTCCACGCTGACGGACCAAAATGGTTCCGGCGTGAATGGTGGTGCCATCGAATACTTTTACTCCGAGGCGTTGAGCGTTTGAGTCGCGGCCGTTACGTGTAGAGCCGCCGCCTTTGGTCTTCGACATGGTCAGCCTTTCGCGATAGAAGTGATTTCAACAACAGAATATTTTTGACGGTGCCCAAAGCGACGGCGCTGGTTGGTGCGGCGCTTGTAGGTGAAACCATCAATTTTCGGACCACCGACGGTTCCAATGACGCGGCCAATAACGCTGACGCCCTTCAACTGGTCGGGTGTCGCAAGGACGGTGTCGCCATCGACGAAAAGAACAGGCGCGAAATGCACCTCTTCACCATCGGCAATGCCGAGAAGTTCGACCTGGACCTTTTCGCCCTGAGCGACTTTTTCTTGTTTTCCGCCGGAGGCGATGACTGCGTACATAGCGATTTCCCATCATATAAGTGGTGAACTCGCCAAACCAACCCCCAGCGGAGTTGAAATGACGATAGTGCAAGAGATTTAGCCGATGAGGCCGTAGTCAACCACGATGCCGCGTGCATCGCAATCGGGACAAGGTGTGGCAAAACTGGTGAGGAGACCCTCTCCAATGCGCTTCCGTGTCATTTCCACAAGACCCAGATCTGACACATCGAGAACTTGAGTACGTGTTTTGTCACGAGACAAAGCCGAACGGAATGAATCGACAACTTTACGACGGTTTTCTTTAATTTCCATGTCGATGAAGTCGATGACGATGATGCCACCGATGTCGCGCAAACGTAACTGCAATGCAATTTCTTCGGCCGCTTCGAGGTTGTTATGGAATACGGTTTCCTCGAGGTTTGAAGTACCCACGTTCTTACCCGTATTGACGTCGATAACCGTCAGGGCTTCAGTGTGTTCAATGATGAGTGAGCCACCCGAGGGCAACCACACTTTCCGATCGAGCGCCTTATGCAATTGTTCATGCACGTGGTAGTTCTCAAATATTGGCAACGTTGGAGCTGACGACTCTTCACCTTCAGCGGTGTCGACTCCTCCGCTCGTTGACGTTGAGCCATACAGCTCTACACGGTCGGCTAGTTCTGGGTTAAATGCGCCCACATAGCCTTTTACATCTTCGAACAATTGTTGGTCATCAATAATGACACCGCGATATTCCGCGTTGAACTCTTCGCGAATAACACGCACCGCAACACTTGGCTCGCGATAGAGCAAAGTAGGACCAGTGGCTTTTTTTGCTGCTGCGTCGATGCGCTCCCACTCTTCGAGCAAGCGCGCCATATCGGCACGAAGTTCTTGCTCGGTTGCGTGTTCTGCGGCGGTACGCACAATGAGGCCGTGTTCGGCAGGCTTCACGCGGTCGAGAACTGAACGCAAGCGCTTGCGTTCGTCGTCGGGGAGGCGCTTTGAGATGCCATATGTTTTTGAATGAGGAATGAGCACTACAAAACGACCCGGCAGCGATACTTCTTGGGTGAGCCGAGCTCCCTTTGCCGAAATAGGGTTCTTCGTCACTTGACACAAAATGAGCTGGCGCGCTTTCAAGATTTCTTCAATGCGCTTATCTTCTGGCTTTTCTACAATGTCTTCGGCGTCGTATTGCACGTCTCCGCGATACAACACCGCATTTTTTGGGGTAGAAATGTCGACAAACGCAGCTTCCATACCTGGAAGTACGTTTTGCACACGACCGATATAGATGTTGCCGTAAATTTGGTTGTCATCGTCGGCCGGACGGCTGACGTAATGCTCAATGAGCTTTCGACCTTCGAGCACAGCCACTTGTGTAAAGCCATCGCGCACCTGCACACACATGAGGTAGCGACCAACGGGTCGACCATTACGCTCGCGACCGCGACGACGCTCCACAATGTCGGCATCGAGCACTTCACCTTCGCGGGCGCGATTCGCCCCCGACGCCCCTGAACGACCACGACCACCCCGGCGGCGCTTGTTATTGCCCGATTTACCTTCAGGCTTTTTCACTTCGTCTGAAGACCCTTGGGTACTGGCCACCGCAGCGGCGACACGAGGTGCTGGGCGGGTATCGCCTATTTGCGGACGACGCTGTGGGTCAACACTTCCCGTATCGGGCGTGCCTTCACCTTGCTGGCTGTTCAGATTCGCTGTACCAGAGCCACTGCGCCCGCGATTACGACCGCCGCGTGAACCACGACGACGGCGCTGAGCCGAACTCGTACTGCTTTCACTTGCGCCTTCAGGCGAAGAAGGAGAAGGCTCCCCTTGCGAAAATTCATTCATGATGTCTCGATTCTGTGTATCGCGCGCCCCCCAAGAGTGTCGAACAAAGCTCGGACAAGAGGGTCGCTGCGAGCGGCTATTACCGCACGGGTACGAGACTACCTGCTATCGCAGCCGTCGCATGTGAACACTTTGTACGAGCCCAATAATCATCGCAAAAGCCACCAAATGCGACCCCCCATACGACACAAACGGCAACGGAAGCCCCGAAACAGGCATAATTCCAATAGTCATGGCAATATTTTGAAAACTTTGCCACAAAATCATCGTGAAAGCGCCAATAGCGATGAATTGCCCCAAACGAGTACGCGCTAAGCGCCCAATTCTCCAAATTCTCCAGAGCAAAAGCGCCATGAGCACGATGGTGAGACCTGCCCCAATCATTCCAAATTGCTCGCCAATGGCCGAAAAGATGAAGTCGGTGGACTGCACGGGAATAAACCCACCGTTGGTGAGGGGTCCTTTCAAGAAGCCCTTCCCCGTGATGCCCCCTGTTGACACCGCCCTTTTGGCGAACCGCACCTGTAGCACCACTGATTTCAATGCTTCTTCAGTGGTGTTCTGGTTCAAAAACGCTTCAATACGCTTGATTTGATAAGTCTTGATTACCCCGCTCACCACAACAGCAATTGCCGACACCGTGGCAAGCAATGTGATGGATGCAATGTATTTCCATTTCGCACCAGCGATGAGCAACAATCCCATGGCACAAGCAATGAGCACCGACGCCGAACCAAGGTCGGGCTGCAACAAAATGAGCCCGACTGCTGCCCCCAAAATGAGAAGGGTAGTAAGAAACCTCTGATAACTGACCTCCGCCACTTCTTCCTCAGCGAGATACGTTGCAAGCATTAAGAGCAATGTGAACTTCGTGAACTCTGCCGGTTGAAACGACGCGAACCCGAAGTCGAATGACAAGCGTGCGCCGCCGCTGACCGAGCCCGCAACGAGAACCAAAATGAGCGCAATAAGTGACGCGCCGAAAAGAAACTCGCTGCGCCCGCGCAGCCACTCATAGTCGGCAGCCATGAGGACGACCATCGCAACTGCCGCGACGATGAGATAGATAATTTGTCGTTGTAAAAAATAATATGGGTCAAGCCCTTGAGCAAGAAGCCTCGGTCGCGTACATGAGTACACAGCAATTGCTCCAATAATTGAGAGACCAACCGTTGCAAACATCAATATCCAGTCGATGTTGCGAGCCGGGTCGGCCATGCTGCGTCGCAGGTTTCCCACAGTTGAGGTGCTTCGTCCACCCAGCGAGGTGCGTCCGCCGAGCTGCAAGTTGTCGAAAATACCCATTAATCGCGCACACTGCCACCAAACCCGCTGAGACACAAGGGGCTTGCAAGAAACTGAATAGGAGCAACTGCTGTGGCATTGATGTCGATGGGGTCACTCGGCACCACGGGGCTCGGCTTAGTTTGCCCAGCAAGAGCAGAGAATATGCACTTCACCACTGGCGCAGCAGCTTGCGACCCATAACCAGATTTTTCTAAATACGCCACCGCGGTATAGGGCTGCTGAGGGTCGAGACTAAATGCAGCAAAAGCCGAAGAGTCATTCCACGGATAGTTGCCAAAGCCTTGGGCTGTTCCCGTCTTTCCGGCAATAGGCAGAGCTTTTCGCGCATAGTTTTTAAAAAGAAGTTCGCCTGTGGCCTTGTGATAAAAACCCCAATTCACTCCCTTGCCGTCAATCACTCTTGTGAGACCAGCGAGAATGGCATCGCGATCTTCTTTTTTCATATCAATCTCTCGTTGCACGCGGCCTTGTGAAAAATCTTTCTCTACAACCATTTGCGAGACATCTATAAAGCCAGAGTCGCCATCTGGTGTTCCGGGCACAAGAATTGCTTTCACCACATGCGGGGTAACAACTGATCCGCCATTGGCGAGTGCAGAATACGCAACGGCCACTTGAATGGGAGTCGCTGACAGAAGCCCCTGACCAATGGCAAATTGAACATTGTCTCCTACGTAAAACGCGCGACCTTCTTCTTTGCTAATTGCCCCGTCATCGGCCAACTGCTTTTTCAAGGCCTTACTTGGTAATGCTCCACCAAATTCATACGGAAGATCAATACCCGTTGGCGATCCGAATCCAAAGAGACGAACCTGCTCTTCTAGAATTGGTTTGTAACCGCGTTGCGTAAGAATCTGTTCACCAATTTTGTAAAAGAAAGCGTCACTAGATACTGCTAGCGCATCTTCAATATTGACCGGCCCGTATGTGCATGGCGAATTCGTGCTTGCACAGAAGGCATTTTTGAAAACGCATTTCACACCCTCATTGCAACGACCGTTAGGAATTGATTCAAGTTTGTATGTGCCTTGGTCTTTGTACACGTAATCGGCGCCCCCAGTTAACTGCCCTGTGTTCAACGCGGCGAAAGCAGTAAAGGGTTTAAAAGTAGAGCCCAAGTTATAACGGCCGCTCACGGCTCGGTTCACCATAATTGCCATGTCGGGATCTTTGGTTTGTGGGAAGAGCTGCTGAAACTTGTCGGAAGTGATGCCGGAACCAAACCATCTATTATCAAAATTCGGGTAGCTCGCCATTGCAATGACTTCACCGGTGGAATTATTCAAGAGGACCGTTGACCCAGCCGGTGCCTTATAGAGGTTCTCTTCAGCAAAGGCGGGGTCTTGTATGCCATCAGGCAACCTCACTGTTCCCGCGTCAACTCGACGGCGAAGTTTCAATTCTGTTTCTAATGCCTGCTCGGCGTATTGCTGATACTTCAAGTCGACTGTGAGTTGAACGTCGTTACCCGGCACCGGCTCAATTCGCTCCATTTGTCGCAAAATTTGCCCGCGTGCATTTACTTCATACCGCACATAACCTGGTTTTCCGCGTAAATACGATTCGTAGGTTTGCTCGACCCCGTATTGACCAACACGTTCATTTGGTGAATATTTCAGTGCCATGTAGTACGCCGACTGACGTTCCAAAATAGCGCCAAGAAAACCCACCACATGACTAGCTACAGGCGCATACGGGTATTCACGTTTCCAATCTTCCGAAACATCAACACCTGGGTAATCTTCCGATCGTTCTTTTAAGAAGAGAGCAGTTTGTTCTGATACACCTTCTTTCAAGGGCAACGGTTGCAACGCATCGAAGCGTTTGCTTTTATAGCGACGTTCGAGTTCGGCAAAGGGTGTTTGCAATGGCCCCGATATGCGCAGAAACAACTGCGCTCTGTCGCCAGCATCAACAATGACGGAGCGATCAATGGTGACCGTGAGAACGCGTTCATTGTCGGCAACGATGCGCCCAACAGAGTCGAAGATGCGTCCACGTTCGGGAAGAAGTTGCACAGTTCTCGTTCGCACTTCTTGAACTCGTTCTTGCAAACCTTCAGCGTCGACCACCTGCAAGAACCATGTTCGTACAGTCACCAAACACAACATCACAATTGCGAGACTGCCCAAAATGCGCAATCTTTTATTGAGTGCTACAACAGCCATCTGCTATTCCGCCCACAACATTTGCTTTTTAGACTTCACTAATGCCCAACGCATTAAGAAAACTGCCGGCAATGCAAACGCTGCGTTAAACAACCCCACGGTGAATGCCACACCAATTACTCGCGTTTGCAGTAATCCATCTACTCCCACAACGAGACTTGCTGCTGGGTAAATAAGCACTGCTGCAGCACTAGAAATGCCGATACTCAGCATTTTGAACCACCACCGCGGACTGTAGGCAAAGGTGTTGACTCCGCCTGCCATATAGCCCGCAAAACCAAAGACGAGCGCCGACAAACCGAAAGGCGACGTCAGCACCATGTCGTACATGAACCCGAACATGAACCCCGCAATTGCACCCGATTCGCTACCTGCCGCAACACCACTTGCTGCAGAACACAACAGCATCACTTGCATCACCACGCTGAACGGTCGCAAAGTGTTGAACAGCGTTGTTTGAAACGACAAAACAATGAAGCCAACAAGAAATGCGCGTGTCAAGGGTGACTCAATAATTGCGAAAAAACGTTTCATTGGGGGATCTCGGTTGCGGGTTGGTACAAAAGAACACGAACAAAATTCAAACTCTGCAAATTAGCTGCAAGTTCCACTTCTAAGAGCGGGCCACTAGTGCCAGTACGCGTAACGACACGCGACACTGTTCCCACAACAAGATCGGCCGGAGCCAAGCTTTGTGAACCACCTGCAGTTACTACAGGAACTCCTTCGCATAGCTCCCCGAGCCGAGATGAAGTTTGAATAAAGCGAATTACTGGCAACCGGTCAATTCCTTGACCTTCCATTGCCCCTGTTTCGCGCGGCAACAGAACTCCCGTTTCAGGAACAGTAATTTGGGTTACGCCCCCACCACCCGGCACGGGCGGCAGCGTTGTAGCAAAGGGCGTAAAACCTTTGATGGTCGTTGTTGTTGCGCGCTGCAAGACAGTGGTTGTTGTGCTGGTCGTTGAAGTTGTAGATGTTGTCGTAGTTGTTGGGAGCACATCGGTGACCGGCGATGTAGACCCATCAGACACAAGCGTTGTAGTTGTCTGAGGAACTGCAGTCGTCGTGGCTTTCGGGCGAGTGCAAGCCCCCACCTTCACCGACATTGCATATTCCGGGTCGGTGGCAAGCATTACCACCGAACGCTCCAAAGTGACCCCAGTAATTTTTCCCACGAGGCCCGCGCCGTTAGTCACTGTCATACCTACGCGAATACCGCTGGATTTACCACGGTTCAATTCAAAAGTTTGCGTGAAGTTTGAAGGCGATTGCCCCACTACCTGCGCAGTGACGCTGTCGATTCCAGCCAGAGTGGGCAGACCATTCAACGCAAGCAACTCTTGTGCTTCACGAACGCTCGCCGTCGCAGCAATTGCTGCGCCTTCTTGCTTTACTAACAAGTCTTTTAAAGCCAAATTCTCTTTACGCATGTCGCTGTAGTCAAGTACACCTCGCCATACATTGGACAAGGGGCGTGAAACAACATTTGCGAATCGTTCGACGGGCCTGAACACCACACCAAAAGCATCTTTTACTCCGCCCACTAGCCCACTATTACTGCGGTCAAGGGTGAGCAACAGCACCGACGTGAGGAGGAGCACCACGATGAGACGACGCCGGGTAAATGAATACACGGAAAAGCTACCTACTAGTCGATTCCTGTTTGAGTGAGCAGCCCACGCATTGCATCGATATTTTCAAGGGCCTGACCTGAACCGAAAACTACTGAGTACAAAGGGTCAGCAGCAATAATTGCTCGCATTCCCGTTTCGTGCGACACTCGTTGCGCGATGCCGGCAAGTAACGCCCCCCCACCCGAGAGCATGATGCCATTTTCCATAATGTCTGCAGCAAGTTCTGGCGGAGTCTTATCGAGTGTTGACTTTATTGCATCAATAATTGCTGTGAGTGGCTCTTCAAGTGCTTCACGAATGTGTTCTGTTGTCAGTTCAATACGTCGCGGCAAACCCGAGATGGAGTCGCGCCCACCAATATCGGCTGTGAACTCTTCTTCTAATTTCCATGCCGAGCCCATTTGAATTTTGATTTCTTCACATGTGTTTTCGCCAAGGTCGAGGCTGAACTCACGCTTCACATAAGCACCAACGGCTTCGGTGAGCTCATCGCCTGCTACGCGCAGGCTTTGCGACACCACAATTCCACCTAAAGAAATGACGGCTACTTCTGTAGTGCCGCCGCCAATATCGACAATCATGTTGCCTGCGGGTTCGTGCACCGCGATGCCCGAGCCAATGGCAGCAGCCATCGGTTCTTCAATAATGTGCACGGGTTTGCGGGCTCCTGCATACTCAGCAGCATCTTGCACAGCGCGTTGTTCTACCCCTGTAATGCCCGCAGGAACGCAGATCACCATGCGTGGCTTACTCCACTTGCTGGTATGAATTTGCTGAATGAAATAGCGCAACATTTTTTCACAAATCTCAAAGTCGGCAATGACCCCATCTTTTAATGGTCGAACCGATTTGATATGTCCTGGTGTACGCCCCAGCATGCGTTTGGCCTCATAGCCAACGGCTACGGGTCGACCATCACGAGTATCGACGGCCACAATAGATGGCTCATTGAGAACCACGCCCTGCCCACGAACATAAACAAGAGTGTTAGCGGTGCCAAGGTCGATAGCAATATCGCGTCCGATGCCTAGTGGGTTGCCACGAGCCATGTGTCGACCTCCCTTTCAAGGAACTCTCTTAAAAATGAATCACGCAAGAAATTCAGGAGTACTACAAACCTGGAAAGAAAATTTGAATTTCACGGGCAGCTGAGTCGGCAGAGTCGCTGCCATGTACAAGGTTCTCGGTGAAGAGAGTTCCGAGGTCGCCGCGAATGGTTCCGGGTGCTGCGCCACGTGGGTTCGTTGCGCCCATCATGGCACGCACGATTTCCCAGGTGTCTTCAGGGCCTTCAAGAACCAAGGCAACAACAGGGTTACGACCCATGAAGGCCACAAGGTCTGCGTAGAAACCCTTGCCCACATGCTCTTCGTAATGGCGAGCCAATGTTGCTGCATCGAGGGTACGCAACTGCATCGCCGCAATTTTCAAGCCTTTGGTTTCAAATCGAGTAAGGATGTTCCCTACAAGACCACGCTCTACTGCGTCTGGCTTCAAAAGGACAAGTGTTTTGGTGCTCATTTTCCCATTCTAGGGATATTTCTAGGGCAAAACCCTCAACACATGACTTCTGGCAGCACCCACAACATAAAGAGACCCCGTAATGAGTACGGCATCGTCGGCAGAAGCGTTGAGAAGTGCCCGATTACACGCCTCCCCTACATCATCGAAGGCCACCACATCGTCACATCCCATCTCTTTGGCGATGTCGCGAAGATCTCGCGCTGGCATTCCCCGCGGGCTGGGCGCCGTACAACACACCACCTGGTCGAACTCATCAACGCGTAAAGCCGACAACAACTCATAGGCATCTCTGCTTTGCAGCATCCCAACCACCAAGCGCCGCGAACCCACCGGGTCGAAGTCGCTGAAGAAAACTTCTGCACACACATCGGCACCTGCCGCATTATGTGCCCCGTCAATAATGACCAATGGTTGATAGTGCAACACTTCAAATCGCCCGGGCATTTCCACGGATGCCAGACCCTCTTCAAGCACATCACGATGAATGGCTTTTGCAAAAAACATTTCTACAGCGGCTATTGCGGCGCTCGCATTATCGCCTTGGTGCCGACCGTGAAGCGGAATGAAAATATCACTGTACAGCGCATACGGTGTGCGCACGTCGATGAGTCGCCCGCCTAGTGCCAGATGATTATCTTCACAAACAAAATGTTCACCGCGTCGTGCTGCATTTGGAGCAGCTTCTAAAAAGAAATCGGCGAGATCACTTGTTTCATCTCCAATGACCACATCGGAGCCTTCTTTAATAATGCCCACTTTTTCGCGCGCAATATCGAACACTGTGGGGCCGGCGTACTCTGTGTGGTCGAGAGCAATATTTGTAATGACAGCCACATCTGCGTGCACAACATTTGTGGCATCCCAGCGACCCAGCATGCCCACTTCTATCACTGCAACGTCTACAGCAACATCGGCAAAATATCGCAGCGCCACTGCTGTCAGAATTTCAAAAAATGATGGGCGTACTCCAGCAAGTACTTCGACTTCAGCAATTGCTGCTATCTGATCGGCAAAATCGGCATCGCCAATGGGTTCGCCGTCAACCAAAATACGCTCGTTAATACGCTCTAAATGCGGGCTTGCAAATGTTCCCACCTTGAGCCCGTGTGCCATCAACAATTTGGTAATAATTTGCGAAGTAGAGCCTTTGCCATTGGTTCCCGTTACATGCACAACCTTGTATGCACTTTGTGGCTCGCCTAGAAGGTTGGTAATCGCGGTGATTTTGGTGAGCGACGGATCTTCCACTCGTCCTGTTCGCTCGAAACTGGAATGCTCGTCAAGATATGCAAGAGCCTCGATGTAATTCACAATTGTCGCAACCGATCTGACAACAGTTACGACGCAGCGCGACGCTGGCGAGGAGCTTTGCTGCTACCGCGTATCACAATGAGCGGCGCTGTTTTTTCAATGACAGAACTTTCGGTTACCACTACTTTTGCAACATCACCCATACCAGGAACTTCGTACATCGTATTGAGAAGCACATCTTCCAAAATAGAACGAAGTCCGCGAGCGCCCGTACCGCGAGTGAGTGCTAAATCGGCAATGGCACGTAACGCTGCGGGTTCAATTTCCAGTTCAACGTCTTCAAAACCAAAGACCTTTGCGTACTGCTTCACCAATGCATTCTTGGGTTCAGTCAAAATGCTCATGAGTGATTCATGGTCGAGGCTATGAACAGCGCCAATCATGGGCAAGCGGCCGACGAATTCGGGAATCATTCCGAACTTCAACAAGTCTTCTGGCAAGACTTGAGCAAATAGTTCGCCTGGGTCACGCTCAGATTTTGACAACACGGTTGCATGAAAGCCCATACCCTTGTGGCCAATGCGTGACTCGATGATGGAGTCGAGCCCGGCGAATGCACCGCCACAAATAAACAGAACGTTCGTTGTGTCGATTTGAATGAACTCTTGGTGCGGGTGCTTACGGCCACCTTGCGGCGGCACCGAGGCAACAGTTCCCTCAAGAATTTTCAACAACGCCTGTTGCACACCTTCACCCGAAACGTCACGGGTGATAGATGGGTTTTCGCTCTTCCGCGCCACCTTGTCGATTTCATCGATGTAGATGATTCCTGTTTCTGCCTTTTTGACATCGAAGTCGGCGGCTTGCAGAAGCTTAAGTAAAATATTTTCTACGTCTTCACCTACATAACCGGCCTCGGTGAGAGCAGTCGCATCGGCAATAGCAAAAGGAACATTGAGCATGCGTGCCAGAGTTTGTGCCAAGTGCGTTTTGCCGCAACCCGTTGGCCCGAGCATTAAAATATTGCTCTTTTGCAGTTCTACATCGTCACGTCGGGTGGCCGCTGAAGAAATTTGGTGCTGGATGCGTCGATAATGGTTGAACACGGCAACGGCGAGAACTTTCTTTGCCTGTTCTTGGCCAACTACGTATTCATCTAGAAAGGCGCGGATTTCTCGAGGCGTAGGCAGTTCTTCAAAACGAACGTCACCCGTTTCTGCAAATTCCTCTTCAATAATTTCGTTGCAGAGTTCAATGCACTCGTCGCACACGTAAACGCCAGGGCCAGCGATGAGCTTCTTTACTTGTTTTTGCGATTTACCGCAAAACGAGCACTTCAGCAATTCTCCTGAATCACCGAATTTTGCCACGAGGCCCTCCCAATACGTTGGTCAGCGGATCGGCCCGGAACGGTCGGTCAACTGACGACTAGATATCACTCCATCGATAATGCCATACGCGAGTGCCTCTTGTGCTTCCATTACGAAGTCACGGTCGGTATCGGCATGAATTCTTTCAATGGGCTGCCCCGTGTGGTCGGCCAAGATTTCTTCCAAAATGTCGCGCATTCTCATGATTTCGCGGGCTGCGATCTCTAAATCGGTCACCTGCGAGTAACCAACCTGCGCATATGGCTGATGCAAAAGAACTCGAGCATGGGGCAAAGCTAGGCGCTTCCCCTTCGTTCCAGCAGCCAAAAGCACTGCGGCTGCCGATGCTGCTTGCCCGAGGCAAATAGTGGCAATGTCGTTCTTTATGAACTGCATGGTGTCGTAAATGGCAAAAAGCGCGGTGATATCGCCACCCGGGCTGTTGATGTAGATGTTGATGTCTTTATCGGGGTTTTCGCTCTCAAGGTGAATGAGTTGTGCGCAAATGAGGTTGGCAATGGTGTCGTCAATGGGGGTACCAAGGAAGATGATGTTCTCTTTCAGCAAGCGACTGTAGAGGTCATAAACACGCTCGCCACGGCTCGTTGTTTCGGTGACGTTGGGAACGTAATAGTTCGAAATGCTGTTCATAGAGCCTCAGTGCTTTTTTAGATGTCGTTGCTGGTACAAAAACTAGTCGTGATCGTGGTCGTGATCATGATCATGGTCGTGATCGTGGTCAGAATGTCCGAGCACGGTGTCACGGTCGAGAGCATTTCCGTCGGGGTCAACCATTGTCACATTGTGCAATAGCCAATCGAGGGCTTTTGATTTGGCAATTTGAGCCGACAAATCGGGAATTGCGTCATTTTTCTCGTATGCCTTACGTACCTGAGCGACTTTTTGACCCACTTGCATCGCTACGCGTTGAAACTCGAGGTCGAGATCGTCGGAAGTGACTTCAAGATCTTCTGCCACTGCCACCGCACGCAAAGCGAGGTCGGCCTTAGCGGCTTTTTGTGACTGGCCGCGCATTGACTCGATGAACGCATTGGTGTCTTGACCTGTTGCCGACAACCACTGGTCGAGGGCAATGCCCTGTGCTTGAAATTGTTGAATGGTGTTTTGTACGCGATTTTGCAAATCACTTGCCACCATTATTTCCGGCGCATCAATATCGACCAGTTCTGCTAGCGCGTCGGTTACTCGTTCCACCAGCAAATTGCGGGCTTGATTGAGTTTAATGCCACTAATGCGTTCTGTGATACCTGCTCGCCATGCTTCGACCGTGTCGTGTTCTGCAACGTGTTCCGAGACCCACTCGTCGGTGAGTTCAGCAAGTTCAAGCACCTGCACGCGCTGCACGGTGACCGTGAAATCGGCAGCTTGTTCTGTGCCATTTGGTGTAGCAGTGAAAGTGAGTGTTGCACCTTTCACCGAACCAGTTACTTCTTCGTCGAAGGTTGGGGCAACCCAACCACGACCAATTTCATATACCCAATCGTCTGTGTTTAATCCAGGTACCGGGTTTCCATCGCGCGCACCTGCGAGGTCGACAGTGATGTAGTCGCCTGCTTGTGCCGGACGATCAACGTCGGCAAGTTCACCGTGGCGACGACGCTCAGAAGACATTGCTTCAGTGATGTCATCTTCTGCAGCAACAATTGCTGGCAACTCGACTCGCAAACCCTGGTAACCAGGAACAGTTACTACTGGGCGCACTTCACAAGTTGCATCGAAAGCAACGACGCCATCTTCTTCACCAGAAATGAGTGAGACATCGGGAGTGGCGATGAGATCGATACCATGCTCACGCACTGCTTGTGCCAAGTACACCGGCACAGAGTCTTGAATTGCTTGTTGGCGGGCAGCGGTAATGCCGATGCGGGCCTCAAGCAATTTGCGCGGCGCCTTGCCATCGCGAAAGCCCGGCATGCGGACTTCCTTGGCGATTTTCTTAAAGGCCATGTCGATACCGCGGTCGAGTTCCGACTGCTCTAACTCGACAGAGAGTTTGACTTTGTTGTCTTCGAGGGTTTCAAGAGTGCTTTTCACAGGATGCTGAGTGTATCGGGAAGCATGGATGTGGGGTTTACCACCCTCTATGAGCAAGAATAGAGAAATGACGTACTGGAAGCCTCATGCCCTTGCCACTCCGCACCCCGACCAAATTGACTTGCGCAATGGAGACAAGGTCGTTTCCATTGTCGATATGCGCACTGAAGACGGCACGGTTGCATCTGGCACACCCGGCAAAGTGATTTTGTCGAATGGGTTCAATTGGCAGCGCTACCGCGTTCTTTTTGCCAACGGCGTGGAAATGGGTGACCTCGACCAGCGACATATCGCACCGACTGGTCGCACAGCGAAGCGTCTCATTAAGGCCGCGCGCCGATAAGGTCTTCTTTTCCGGGGTGTGGCGCAGTTGGTAGCGTGCCTGGTTTGGGACCAGGAGGCCGGGGGTTCGAGTCCCCCCACCCCGACAACTCATCGGAAATCAATACCTCACATCGAGCAGCAGTTGCCAGTGCACCAATTCCCCCCTATTGTGACTAGTAGCACGCCAATCACGGCGAGTTGAATAGCAGCTCAATCCAATGAGGGGTATCACATGTTCCAGGGTTCAACCACACGTTCACGAGTGATGAAGAAGGTAGGAGCCGGTATTGCACTTGCTCTTCTTGCTTCCACCGTGCCAATGGCAGCTAATGCGGCCAAAACCACTTCATCGGCTAGCGCCGACAAGCCAGTATCTGGCGGAAAAATCACAGTTGGCGTCTTCGACACCTTTGCCGGATACTGCATGAAGCAAATCCTTGCCAACTCTGCACTCGGCGGCGCACGAAGCATTGCCGAAACCCTCTTCGAGCGCAACAGCAGTGGCAAAGTGGTTCCCTTCTTGTTGAAAGGCGTGACTCCTAGTGCTGACTACAAAACTTGGAACCTGGAAATTCGCAAAAAAGACGATGGAACTCCTATTCAGTTCAGTGATGGTGTTGCGTGGAATGCCGATGCTCTCATTGCCAACTTCAACGCCATCCGTGGCCTCACTTATGTAGCCAACATTTCTAAGGATACCGAAAAGAATTTCCTCGGATCAACAGCAGTAGCCACAGGAAACATTGTGAGCACCACCAAGGTCGACGACTACAACGTCACGGTCAAACTCAACATGGCTCAAGCCGACTTGCGCGAATTGATGTATGCCTCTGGTCGTTTCATCATGCGCTCACCAAATATGTTCAAAGACCCGGCGTCGTG
>CAMCZG010000048.1 GCA_945886445.1 Bifidobacterium breve
CGCATCATCATGGTGGCCTGGGCGAGTTGGTGAGGCTGTCGAACAGCTCTGCCCGGGTGGCAGGCACTGCACGAAGAAATTGAATCACTTGGCGTCAGCGTGGTTACTGTTGCACTCGACATCAACCCTGAACACGCAAAACCATGGATAGCACTCGCCGAGCCCACACATCCATCGCTCATTGATACCACTCACGTCACCGATGAACTCTTCGGGTTCATCAATGTGCCCATGGCCGTATGGATAGATGAAAATGGAATGTTGGTACGCCCCGCCGAAGCAGCATCTATTGAACGCAGTCCTCTGCGCGATCGAGAAGTTCCGACCGGCCTTCCCCCGCGTATTGAACAGATGTATCGCGAAGTGAAGTCAATTCCCGACGACTCAGAGGAATACCGCTTAGCAATTCTCGATTGGGCACGCCATGGCGCAGCGAGCAAGTATGCCATGACCCCTGAACAAGTAGTTGCTGCATCTCAGCCAGTGTCTGGAAGCCAGTCGCGAGCAGCTGCATGTTTTGCCCTCGGCGAGTACCTGCATCGCACCGTAAGCCACGAGGCAGCAGTGCCGTGGTGGCGTGAGGCGCACGCCTTGTACCCCGAGAATTGGACCTACAAACGCCAAGCCTGGACCCTTGTGACCACTCCAGAAGGCGCCACAGAAAACGACCTCATGCAAGGCCCAAATGAGGTGTACACAGGGAACTGGCTCGACGATGTTATTGCCGCAGGCGGGGGCGGTTCCTACTCGGTTCGACCACAGTTGGAGTGAGTTGTAGATAGCGTTCACACGAATGGGAAACTCGCCCCACATCCGTTGGATCTCTGAACCCACGCTGGTGAACCCCACCGTCATCGCGGCTTTTACGGGGTGGAATGACGCCGCCGATGCTGCGTCAAGTGCAGTGCAAAATTTGGTGAAAGGTTGGGGAGCAACTGCGCTTGCTGAAATTGAACCCGAGTTCTTCACCGACTTCGCCACCATTCGCCCTCAGGTGCGCTTATCCGATGGTCGCATACGCAGCATTGTGTGGCCAGCAACGGGTTTGTGGCATGTGCGTTCGGCAGGCTCGGACGTCATTCTCATTCTTGGGCCTGAACCTGCATTGCGCTGGCGCTTGTTTAGTGAACAAATTGTCAGCGTCATTGAAAAATATAATGCGTCTTTATTTCTTACACTCGGTGCACTTCTTGCCGACGTACCCCACTCGCGACCGGTGCAGCTCATTGGCACGGCAACCGACGACAACTTGGTCGATCGCTTCGACCTTCAACGCTCTCGCTATGAAGGACCCACCGGCATTGTTGGCGTTCTCAACGATGCGTGTTCCAAAGCATCTGTTCCTTCTGCTTCGTTGTGGGCTGCAGTACCCGCATATGCCGGGCAAATTAGTTCACCGAAAGCTTCTGTTGCGCTCATGCAACGTGCGTGCGACATCATCGGCACACCTGCTCCCGTTGGCCACATGATGAGCCGTATCGATGCCTACGAACTACAACTCAACTCCATGCTCGACGATGACGACGACCTCCGCGCGTACGTCTCTCGTTTAGAAAGTATGAGCGATGCTGGCATCACTATTGAAGACGATGATGACGACTTTGACTTCGATGAAGATGATTCACAATTGCAGTTTGATTTTGCAATGGACTCCGGAGATGACGCGCCAGACCCTGCAGATGCAGAAATGCTGATGGAAGAAGTTGAACAGTTCTTACGCGATCAAGACAAATAATTTAATTTTCGGGTTGGCGCCACACCGGCTGCCGCGGTGCATCAAATGTTGCACCCGTGTGTTTTCCATCAATAGCGTTAAAAGCCATCGGACCCCACCATTGCACGCCTGCTGCTGGTGACGGCAAGTTGTCGCGTCCGAACCAACCTACGTCTGATGCCTCTAATGGATGTCTATTCAAAGAACCACCAGTTGCACGACATCTGAACAACAACATGTACATGCCAAAGCGCGAGAAGCCCATCCGCATTCCATCGACCACGCCAAGCAGTTCAAGTACTTCGCACTCAATGCCAGTCTCTTCGTGCACTTCTTTCATTGCAACTTCGGCCGGCGAATAGCCCACATCGGCCCAACCGGTGGGATACAACCAAACGCCACTGTCGGCCCGCTTCATGAGCAGAATTTCCCCATTGTCGTTGCCCACAATGGCGCCCACCGCAACTTTGGGAGTGACATAACCAGGAATTCCTTCGCCAATATTTTCCATCCACTCTTGAACAAAGTGGTCTTGCTCACGGCGTACTTCAATGGCTTCTTCAGATGCCGCTTTAATATCGCTTGCTACGTGAAGTACTTCTTCGTATCTCTCGCGTTCATACAAACTTTGCGTAAATCCCATTCCAGTTCGCGCAATGCCAGCAAGCGTTTCGCTCCACCGCAAGAGATCACGTTGAAAGTCTTCTGGGCCAAGTTCGCTCACAGTGTGAGACTACTTCGTTACGGCAAAGAGGATGGCACGCTCCACTTCGCTTTGGTGCACAGGGTCAGTGACCTTTTGCCCATCGGTGGTGCGCACATAAAATGTATCAACCACTTCATTCCCCAGTGTTTGCACTCGTGCGTGTCGTATATCGAGCCCAGTGTCGGCAATGGTTTTTGTAATGCTGTACAAAATACCCACGCGGTCTGGGGCACGAACTTCAAGCAACGTGCTGTTTGATGACGCGGCATTATCGAACCTCACCGTTGGTGCGGCGGGGGCCACAGCAGTGCGCACTCGGCGCACTTGGTATGTTTCTGCACGTTCGGCGAGTCGTGCCTCGAGTGCCATTTGATTTTTTAACGCACGTTCCAAACTGTCAACAATACGGGCCCACTCAATGGGGCGATCTTTGGGGGGCAACACGCGAAATTCCGATGCAGCCATTGCAGTTTCTGCTTCACGCTCATCACTGTGTGCTTCGGCGCCCAAAACATCTAGACCATGGAGGGCCATCACTCCGGCCACCTTGCTAAATGTTCCTGGGCGGTCGGGGCTCACAACAGTGATGGAATCTTCGGTTGTGCATACGGCAAATCGACCTTCGGCCATCATCTCGAGCACTTCAGCATCGGGGAAGAGTTTCCAAATAACATCACGTACGTCTCCGCCACCCAACACATGGTGCACTCGCCCGGTGAGTTCATACACCAAGCCTGCTTTCCAATCGCTCCATGCCGAGACCCCAGTAGCTTTTGAATCGGCTTCCGTCAGCGCTCGTAATAGGTCGAGCGCTACTGAAGATTTAATAAGTGTGGCAACTCCGGTAATTGTTGCGTCGTCGCTAAGGTCTCGTCGAGTGGCAGTGTCGGCGAGCAACAAGTGGTGTTGAATGAGGCTCGAAACAATTGCTGTGTCTTCTTGTGACAAACCCATTCGCGGCCCGATGTAAGCAAACATTTCGATGCCCACTTCTGTATGGTCACCGGGGTAGCCCTTACCAATATCGTGAAAGAGTGCCCCCAGCATTAACAAGTCGGCTCTCGACACTGTGTCAACAAGTGCAGCTGCATTTGCAACTGTTTGCCACAAATGCCGGTCGACGGTGAAGCGGTGATACGCGTTGCGTTGTGGCTTACTGCGAACCGGTGCCCACTCGGGTAATACCTTTGTAATGAGATCACGCTGATCTATTGCTTCAAGTACTGGTATTGCCCGCTCGCCCTCTAAAAGCAGTGCCACGAGGTCATCGCTTGCTCCGGCAGGCCACGGGTCTGGCCACACTGGAGTTTCTTCACCTAAACGATTTAACGATGCGCGGTCGATGCGAGCCCCTAGTCGCGCCGCAGCTGTGGCAACACGAAGTACCAATGTTGGGTCTGTTGCGGGGTCCGCATCACTTTCTAAATGCACCTCACCCGAACGCATTTCTACTCCGGGGGCAATGCGGCGCGGTGGTTCATTGGCATTTGTAGGAGGGTCAATGCGAGCCCACGCTTCATCTGCAATCCATGAAATACGGCGAGCAGCCGTAGAAACTTGTGCCATTAATGCATCGGCATCACGTGATCCAATACGTGCAGCCACTGCATCTTGATCTTCAAGGCGCAAAACATCACCCACTCGTTGCGCATTAATGTGCAACGCAACACGTGATGTAAGCAATACTTCATTTGAACGCTTCAGTTCTTGCTTGTCTCCACCTGACAACGCAAGACCAGCATCAATTGCCCACAGCAGTGCGTGAATATCGCGCAAGCCACCCAGACCCTCTTTAAGGTTTGGCTCGAGCAAGAACGCCACTTCACCCGCAGTTGCGTGCCGCTCGAGGACGCGAGCATGAAGGTCGCGTAACGAGTCGCGCCCCCGCTTACGCCACCATTCGCGCGCATCATTAATGCAGTCATTGGCAAGACTTTCATCGCCAGTGACAAACCTTGCTGTCACTAGTGCAGTTGCAGTATCAAGATCTGTTTCGCCAAGTTGTCGTGTCTCTTTTGGAGTGCGTACTGCATGGCCAACTTTTAACCCAAGGTCCCACAATGGGTACCACAACGCAGATGCGAAGTCATCAACCTTTTTAACGTTTTTATGCAGCAGTAAAAGATCAAGATCGCTATACGGAGCTAGTTCACCTCGGCCATAACCACCCACAGCAATGAGTGCAATGTCTTTCGCAATGCCAGTGCCGAGAACAGCATCATGAAACAAAGCACGCAACAACTCATCGGTGAGTTCAGAAAGTGCTGCACAGAACTGCACTCCTGAAGCAGGATCAGTTTTCCCCCAGGCCGAAATGAGTTCGGTGCGCTTCGCCGTGAACTCACTTGCCGTCATCATGATGGCTCTAGTTTTCCCTCTTCGCGGCGCCGTTGCAACACCCTGTGTGCTTTTGCGGCACCCCATATAACGCCAGGCTCCAATAATGACTCATGAACGTCGTTCCAATGTGCTGGAGATAAGCCAAATACGTCGTCGGGCATCATTCGTGCATCCATCTCATCACGTACTACGGGAGAAACGCCGAATTCCTGTAGCACACGAGTGGGAAAAGTCACCGCATTACGCAAGACCTGTAATGGGTTGATGCGCTGTTCATCGACATCTTTGCTCAGTTCTCTGAGCAATTCACCTGCAACATATGCCCGTCCTTGTTGAGCGGCAAGTTGGGCAGCAGCAACCAACTTTTCTTCTACCGCTAAGCGAGGTGTGCCGAGTTGCTGCACATACGTTTTCATTATGCACCGCACCAGCCACTCATGTGTTGCTGCATCAATAGCAGCAATGAGATCTGCGGTAGCTGATTCAAGTGTGACTGACATTAGCGGTGCTCGTATACAAGAAGACCTGCAACGGTCCACACAATTTTATAGTTGCGATGCAACGCTCGCAGCGACGCACCCGATGCATCACACACGGCTGACATTTGGTAGCGAACAACGAACCGCGGAGCTTCTTCACCTTCCAAAAAATTCCATAACTGCGCAAGGTCACCCGGCATCAAACGCGCCTCGTACCCCCAGAGATAAGGAAAGGGTGGGTCGATATCAAGATTTCCATATAGACCAGCACTTGCACACATTGCATATATTGTGTCGCCTGGTTTTCGCATTGCATTGAACCAAGCTGCAATACGCTCGTCTTTCGCTAATCGTGAGTCGTCGTGCAGTTCGCGGCCAATATCTTTACGGGGAATTGCAACCGCCGTTGCGGTATGAATGAGCGGGCTCACAATGAGCGCTGCTAACAAAAGATTTCTCAGCCACTTTTGGTTGGCGTATGAAATCATTGCTCCTGCAAATGTTCCGATAGGCAACATCAAAATAATCCAATAGTGGCGAAAGAACTGCCCGCCCATTGCAAATGCGGCAAAGGAAATAAATAACCACGTTGCCAAAATTGCCATTGTGCGAAATGCCACTCGACGTGCTTCAAGAACCCCAACCAAAATGACCCCAAATAAAATGGGCAACAACAACGGCAGGGCGATTGCCAAAGTGTGCTGGAATCGCCCAAAGTCGGCATTGACCAATGCGCTACGCAGTTCAAAGCGATACATCACAATGGCGTACCACCAGCGATACCAACCGGTGAGTGCGCCGTGAATCATCATTGCGCCAATTGATGTTGCAACACCTAAAAACATCGTTGGCAAAGAAAGCCAGCCATGTATTTTCTTCCAACGCGACATGAGCGACATTGCACCAACTGCCACTACCGCCGTAAAAAATGCATCGAAGCCACTTTGCTTAATACCAACAGCGCAACCACCCATCACGCCCGATGCATAGAGCAACCAAAAACGTGGAGCTGTTCTTCCCCATACAGCCTTCATGGCAAGTGCTAGCGATACGGCACCCACACTGCAACTCAATAATTCTGCGTTCGCAATAAAACCTTCAAATTGTGGAACACTGAGCAAAACTCCAACAATAAGCACAGTTCCCATGCGCGCTTTGTCGCCCACCAAAGTGCTTGCAATACTTCCGCAAGCTGCCGCGCCTAAAAGACATGCTGCAATTGCCAAGATGCGCACACCTTCTGGAGTACCCAAACCAATGGTGACCAAACCGCGATAGAGCACGAAAAGCCCTTGTGGACGATCGGCCCAAATATCTTTGTAAAGGACCGCTCCCCTGCTCCATGCCCGCGCCATCGCAAGGGCACCACCTTCATCGGAAGTAATGGGAGAGAAGATAAAGCGCAGCCGCATGAGCACAATGAGGGCAAAACCTGGGAGGTATGCCCACGTGCGATTCAGCCATTCGTACTTCTTTAGCATGCGATTTTCAACACTAATCGCCGTACGGGCTGTTTAAAGATCTTCAATGATCTTTTGGATAAGCAAAAGTGAAAAATGCGAGAGTGACCGCCACCCACAACGCAAGCGCCAGCCATACGCGTTGGAATGCAACTGCAGACCCAGCGACCCCTGCTGTTCCAGAGACTGCAATCACCATCGCAACACCCATCGCACCTCCCATTTGTCGGAAGGTCAGATTTGTTCCGTTGGCAACACCAAACTTTTCGTGGTCGATGCCCATTAACGCAGCACCCGTCAATGTTGACCATGCCAACCCGAGGCCAATTCCATATAACACCGCAAAAGGGAAATAGTGAGTGAAGTAATTTACATTCTCATCAAGAAAGACAAAGAGCCCGAGTAGACCCAGGCCGCTGAGAAACATTCCCGAACTAATAATGCGTTTCATCCAACCTCTGTCGGAATACCTTCCAGAAATGGTGGCAGTCAAAAAGATAATGACTGGCGTTGGCATGATGGAACATCCGCTTTTCAATACTGACCAATGCCACACCGTTTGCATAAATAGTGGAGCTGAAAACCAGAATCCGGCTACTGGCAAATTGAATGCGAAAGTTGCAATAGATGCCGAGGTGAATCGCCGATGTTGAAAGAGTGAAAGATCTATGAGAGGTTCAGCATGTCGACTCGAGCGCAGACCTACATAGGTAAGAAAAATGACAGCGCTCGCAAAGCTCGCAATAATTCCCGGGCTCAACCAACCCCACTTATGGCCTTGTAATACTCCGAGAGTTAACGATGCAAGCCCAATAGTTGCGAGAGGCACCGACACCATGTCGAGACGTGTTCCTGTACTTTGCCCTTTTGATTCTCGTAGCACCTTGCGTCCGAGGAGAACCACAATGGCCACCGCGGGAACGTTAATAAAAAAAATCCAGCGCCATCCGGCAAACTCAATAACTGCCGCACCTAACGGTGGCCCTAAGCCGCCTGCCAAAGCAGCAATAGAACCCCATACACCAATAGCCAAACTTCTTTTTTCCGGAGGAAACTCGGGCAAAGCCAATGCAATAGAAGTGGGAATCATCAGCGCACCACCAATGCTTTGAATGCACCGCGCAAAAATGAGCACCCCTACACCTGATGCGAGACCGGCTCCCATGCTGCCAATAGCAAACAAACTAATTCCAAACAGAAAAACTTTTTTGCGTCCGAATAGATCTGCAACACGGCCTGCTAACAACAAAAGTGAAGCGGTACCAATGGAGTAACTCGTTAATGCCCACGCCAGTGTTGTACGAGCAACATTGGGGAAATCTTGTTCGATTGTAGGGAAGGCAACATTTAATACGGTGGAGTCAAAGATGACAAAAAACTGCCCAAATGACGTCAGAAGTAATGCATACCAAGCACGGCGTGGGATGAGCGAAGAAGGAACGGCCCCCACCGCTGCGTTGTTCATTTGCTCATCTTTACCGACCTGGGGCGCTTCAAGCGCAGTGGAGAATGGTTCTAGACCGTGTGGACGAGTTCTTCAACAGGCGTCAGTACTCCGGTATAGAACTCACCAAACTCTGCATAAATTGCTGAGGCTTTGTCGAATCGCATGGTGTACACCACTTCTTTGAGATCGTCAGGATGCACTGCAAACAACGTGACTCCCCACTCGAAAGCATCGAGGCCGGTAGACCCGGTGACTAATTGCGTTACGCGCGGACCAAACTTGCGCCCACTGACACCATGCTCTTGCATATGCGCATGGCGTTCTTCAAAAGGCAAGGTAAACCAATTCTCGTCGGCATTGCGGCGCTTCGACATGGGGTAGAAGCAAAAAGCATTTTTTCCTGGCACAGGAATTTTTGGATACAAACGTGCATCGAGCATTTCTTGTGGCACACCAATGGCGTACTCGCTCACTTCAGTAAGAGACACATATGAATCGACTACTGCTAACCCCGCAGCTTGAATGGCCGACTGAAAAGAACGCAATTCACGCATATCGGAAGCCAGAGCCATAAACGCCATGTCGCACTTGTGGCCAAGCATTGAAACCGTAATGACCGTGAGGCCTTTTGCTTCAGCGGCTTTCACTGCATGCACTGTTGCTTCACGATCGAATTGAGCTTCTGGCTTACAAAATAAATGCAGCACTGCCATTCCGATTGAGGGTGACATTGGCTCGCTTGGGGTCACTGAGGTCATGACTACAGGTTACCTGTTTGCCGCAATGATGGCTTGTGCTGCTCGATCTGCCGAGCCTGCACTTGCCCATAAGAAAAACGAGGGCTCCACCAATTCCAGTTCCATTAATTGCGGTTGTCCATTATTTTGTGGAATGAGGTCAACTCGCGCATACAACGGCATTGCTCCAAATTTTTCTTCCACACACCGTAAAACCTGCTGAGCAGTTGCTTGTTCCGCATCAGAGGCTTCGCGTTCACCCACATCTTCGGCGGCGTACAGCCCATTCGACATATCGGGTCTGTGCTGCAAAATTGCACCTTTGCGAAAGGCGTGGCTAAACACGCCACTCAAATACACCAGGCCGGTTTCGCCAAACCCATCAATTGTGTGCTGATATTCCTGCACCATTGCTGTTGCACCGCTTTCTACAATGCGAGAAATATGAGAAGAAACGGTAATCATTTCTTTTCTGACATCGCGATATCGGAACGTGTCGTGTGAGCCGGCAGAAATACTTGGCTTCACAACTACATCCATGGCATGTTGCGTGATGTGAATTTCTGCAGCACTCGAAACAAATTGTGTGGGAACAACAGCAATGCCCGCCGCACTCAATTCACCAAGATATTTTTTGTCGCTATTCCATTCCACTATTTCCTTGGAATTACACACCGTGGTGAGTAACGATACTCGCTGTAGCCATTGCAAAAATTCATTGCGCCGTAAATGGTAGTCCCAGGTGCTGCGCAATACGAGCAACGAGTATTGAGACCAATCAACAGATGCATCGTGCCAGTCCACAAAATGAAACTGGGTGCCGGCTCTTTCGAGCGCGGCACCCAGTAACGGTAAATCGGTATCTAGTTCACGTGCGACTGCGGCGGTAACGAGACCAATCACAATGCGCTACAAACTTTTATTCTCAGTAATCTTCCATGCCTCCACCCGACATTCCGGATGATGCTTCTGGCTTATCGGCAATGACGCACTCTGTGGTGAGGAAGAGAGCAGCAATTGAAGCTGCGTTCTGCAATGCAGAGCGCGTTACTTTTGCTGCGTCAATAACACCGAGCTTGACGAGGTCTTCGTATACGCCGGTTGCTGCGTTCAAGCCTTCGTTGCCCTTCAGCGACTTGACTTTTTCTACAACAACGCCACCTTCCATGCCAGCATTTTCAGCAATTTGCTTCAATGGGCCTTCAAGTGAGCGACCAACCAAACGAGCACCGGTTGCTTCGTCACCGGTGAGCTTGTCGGCTACTGCATAAACAGCTGCTTGTGCACGAAGAAGTGCAACACCACCGCCAGGCACAACGCCTTCTTCAATTGCGGCTTTTGTGGTGCTTACTGCGTCTTCAATGCGGTGCTTCTTTTCTTTGAGCTCCACTTCAGTTGCAGCGCCAACTTTGAGAACCGCAACGCCACCCGACAACTTTGCCAAGCGCTCTTGCAGTTTTTCACGGTCGTAATCGGAATCGGTGTTGTCGATTTCGGCTTTGATTTGGCTAATGCGACCCTTGATGTCGTCTTCGCTGCCGGCACCTTCGATGATGGTTGTTTCATCTTTGGTAATGACAACTTTCTTAGCGCGACCCAAAAGATCGAGAGTCACGTTTTCTAGTTTCAAACCAACTTCTTCGCTGATGACCTGGCCACCAGTAAGAATGGCCATGTCTTGCAACATTGCCTTACGACGATCGCCAAAGCCTGGGGCTTTTACTGCGGCGCTCTTGAAAGTTCCGCGGATCTTATTGACAACCAAAGTTGCAAGTGCTTCGCCTTCAACATCTTCAGCGATGATGATCAGTGTGCGGCCGCTCTGCATGACTTTTTCAAGAATCGGCAACATGTCGCGCACGTTGGTGATTTTTGAGGCAACAAACAAGATGTATGGATCTTCAAGGGAAGCTTCCATACGGTCTGTGTCGGTCACGAAATATGGTGAGATGTAACCTTTGTCGAAACGCATACCTTCAACGAGGTCCATCTCCATGCCAAAGGTCTGGCTCTCTTCAACGGTAATAACGCCGTCTTTGCCCACCTTGTCGATGGCCTCAGAGATCATCTGACCAATTTCTTCATCGGCTGACGAAATAGAAGCAACCTGAGCGATTTGCTCTTTTGAGTCAACTTCTTTTGCCAAAGCCTTGATGCTGCCAATGGCGGCTTCAACGGCGGCTTCGATTCCTTTTTTGAGGCTCATTGGGTTCGCGCCAGCGGCAACGTTACGTAAGCCTTCACGCACCATGGTCCATGCCAAAACGGTGGCTGTGGTGGTTCCGTCACCAGCAACGTCATCGGTCTTTTTGGCAACTTCCTTCACCAATTCAGCGCCAATGCGCTCGTAAGGATCTTCCAGTTCGATTTCTTTCGCAATAGACACACCGTCGTTGGTGATAGTGGGAGCGCCCCACTTTTTGTCGAGAACGACGTTGCGGCCCTTTGGTCCGAGCGTGACGCGCACAGCATCGGCCAACTTGTTCATACCAGCTTCAAGACCGCGACGGGCCTCTTCATCAAAAGCAATCAACTTTGCCATTGGATTCCTCCATTAGGTGGGGTTCGCACTCGGGATATTCGAGTTCTAGCACTCTACCGCCGAGAGTGCTAACCCACCAACGCTGGTGGTAAAAGAGCAACTGAGGAGTTAGTGAGCCCCGCCGGCAACGGCAGGAATGATGGAAACCGTTTCCGTAGCAGGAACCGGGGTATCGAGACCCTGCAAGTAACGCACATCGTCGTCAGACACAAAAACGTTCACAAACTTGCGCAAAGCGCCTGTTTCATCAAACAAACGCTCACCAAAACCAGGGTGAGCTGCTTCAAGATTACGCAAAACGTCGCCAAGTGTGGCGCCTTCAATTTGCAGTGTTGCTGCTCCGCCCGACAGGGGGCGCATGGTGGTGGGAATGCGAACTGTTGCCATGACGTCAGACTAGCGGTGGCATGCGGTGGCTCCACGGTGCAGCTGCCTCTAGTTGCGAACCTAAACGCACCAAAAGATCTTCACGATGCGTGGCGGCCACACATTGCACGCCCATGGGCAAGCCGTCGGCACTCCAATGCAAGGGCAGGCTGATGGCGGGCTGACCCGTCACATTGAATTGTGCGGTGTACTGCAAAATGGAGCGCATATTCATGCCGCCATCGGGGCCACTTAACCACCCCAACTTGGGTGGTGGCCCAGCCAGTGTGGGGGTCACCAAAATGTCGAAGGGCTGTGCGCCGTCTTGCGGGTACCACCACTCGAGCATGCGTCGCGACCACGCGTGCATCCAACTCACCCATTGCACGTACTGAGTACCACTGACCGTGCGGCCAATTTCGCGCAAGAAAAGATTGTCGGCTTCAATGTCGTCTTCTGTAACGGGCCGCCCGATGAGCGCTTCAATTTCACTCACGCCAACATCGGTAGCCACCGACACAATGCCAGTGAATGTGTCGGCGAATTCTTCTTCGTCCATTGCAGCGGGGTAAGCATCTTCCACCATGTGACCAAGCGACTCGAGCAGTTTGCGTGTAGATGCCATTGATGCACGCGTTTCAGCGTGGTCTACTCCGCCAGGCATGAGTGGGTGATCGAGAAAGCCAATGCGCAAAAATCCAACGGGCTTGCCTACCTCTTCCATGAGTGGTCGCGCATAAGGAACTGCGGTGTATGGGTCGCCTGCTTCGTATCCCGACAAAATATCGAGCATGAGTGCTGTGTCGCGCACGCTGCGTGTGACCACTCCATCAACAGTTGCACCCATCCACGACTCGCCAGTATCTGGTCCTTTACTAATACGACCACGCGAAGGCTTTAACCCCACCAAACCACATTCGCTAGCTGGCACGCGAATAGAACCGCCACCATCATTTGCGTGACCAACAGAAACAATGCGTGCAGCAACGGCTGCAGCAGAGCCACCCGACGAACCACCTGTGGAATGTTCAAGATTCCACGGGTTATGAGCTGCACCATAAGCAAGTGGTTCGGTTGTAATAGTGCTACCGAACTCTGGAGTATTTGTGCGGCCAATGACAATTGCACCCGCACGCTTTAAGCGCCGGGCAATGTATGAATCGTGTGTGGCGTGGTAGTCGAGGTTTTTTAAAACACGTGAGCCCATGTGATGTGGCTCACCGCCAATAGCCGCTTCAAGATCTTTCACTACAACGGGCATTCCGTGCAGTGGAGTTGTAATAGGGCCAGCAGAAATGGCAGCTGCTTCACTGCGCGCACGTTCATATCGTTCATGAATAATGGCGTTTAATTGTGGGTTCACTGCTTCGGCACGGGCAATGGCAGCATCAACAAGTTCCACCGGCGATACCCATTTACGATGAAGTGCACCCACCTGATCGTTGGCGTCGGAATTTAAAACGTCAGCAATATTTTGGGGTGGTTGTGCAGGCGCATTCATAACTAAACCCTACGCTGTGGTGATGCGCGTTCTTGCTGCACTCGATAAGTTCCGCGGAACGGCAACCGCACAAGAAGCCTGCGCTGCGGTCGGCCACGCCTGTTGGGAACTCGGCATCGATTGCGACGAAGCACCACTTGCCGACGGCGGCGAAGGAACACTCGATGTACTCGGCGGCCCGAACCGCACCAGCAAAGTCACGGGGCCACTCGGCGACATCGTGGAAGCACAATGGCGCCTCAGTCGTGACGTCGCTGTTATTGAAATGGCGCGAGCAAGTGGCTTACAACTTGTTGGTGGCGCAGAACGCAACGACCCCATTGCTGCAAGCACCACTGGCACTGGCGAACTCATCGACCAGGCACTCGATGCAGGCGCGAAAAAAATCATTGTGTGCTTGGGCGGTTCAGCCACAACCGATGGTGGCTACGGGGCAGTTCGCGCCATTCACGCCCCTGCTCGACTGAAAGCAGTGGAGTTTCTTGTTGCATGCGATGTCACAACGCCATTCACCAAGGCAGCACAGGTCTTTGGGCCACAAAAAGGTGCCACGCTACGCCACATTGCATTGCTCACCGGACGCCTTGAACGACTCCAACAAATTTACGCGGAACAATACGGAATTGATGTGAGCACCATTGAAGGAGCGGGTGCAGCTGGTGGTCTTGCCGGCGGCCTTGCAGCACTCGGCGCCACACTTGTTCCTGGCTTCGATGTTGTTGCAGAGGAAATTGACCTCGATACGCGTGCCGAGAATTGCGATGTCATTTTCACCGGTGAAGGTTTTCTTGATGCGCAAAGTTTTGACGGAAAAGTAGTGGGGTCAATGTACGACCTCGCACTTCACAAGAAGAAAAAGCTTTGTGCCATCGTGGGCGATGCCGATGCCACACTTGCGCCACCCTTTAGCGTCTTGAATCTTGTTCAGCTATTTGGCAACGACACGGCGATGAATCGCACACTTTTTTCCATTGAACAGGCGGCCCTCGGCTACCTCAAAAAAATGAACTAGCCGGCAACAGTTGTTGTTGTTTGTGCGGCAGGTGCACCAGCAATGGGTTTACCGGCAAGGTCGGTGGCAAGTAATACCAACACGCTTGCTTCACCCATGTTGCCTGTTTCCGTTGGCACAGGGTCGGGCATTGGTGCAGTTGCAACACCGCCAAGTGCGGCGGCAACATTTGCAGCGTTCGCTTCTTGACCAGCGATGTAATACACCATGGTGAGAGTTTGTTTTGGAGTGGCATCACTCTTGTTCAACGGTGGTTGAACAATGAATCCGAGTCCTTGCAGTGCCACACTGACGTCGCCAGCACTACCCGGAACACCCGAGCCATTAGCAACGAGCACCTTGAAACCGGTGGTGTTTGTAGCGGCTGGCAAAGTAGTAACGGCGGCACCGGGAACCGTGGTTCCTACGTCGACACTGGTGTCGTCTGACGGCGACGACGAGCTTGAGCTATCGCTATTAATATCGCGCAAGATGAAAAATCCGACGAGGACGGCGACGACGGCAACAACGATGCTCAGCGTGGAGTTGAAGTTTTGGCCTGCACCATTTCCCCCAGCTTGTGGGCGCGCTTGACGACTCATGACAACCTCCGAAGGTTTTGGCGGGTTTTCCCTACCTTATTGCGAAATGTGGAGCCGAGTGTGGGATTTGAACCCACGACCTACCGCTTACAAGGCGGTTGCTCTGCCACTGAGCTAACCCGGCGTAATCGTTGATGATCCTAGAGGCAAACGCCAAATTATTGTGCTTGACGGGCGCGAACAACCTCATAAGTGGCTAATGCACCCGCTGCCGAGACGTTCAAAGACGACAATTGACCATTCATGGGGATGGAAACCACCACATCGCAGCGCTCGCGCACCAAACGAGCGATTCCCTTGCCTTCTGCCCCCAGAACAATGCAAATGGGGTCGTTGGCAAATGAGGCAATGTCGAACAGGCTGCGGTCGGCGTCGTCGTCAAGACCCACCACCCACACTTTTGCTTTTTTCATTTGTGCAATTGCGGCAGGCAAACCCGAAACAACTGCAATATCGAGATGTTCTACTGCACCCGCTGCGGCCTTCGCAGTAGTGGGCGTGACATGCACTGAACGGTGACGCGGCAAAATGACTCCGGTGACTCCTGCACCATCACAACAACGCAACAACGCACCAAGGTTGCCTGGGTCGGTGACGCCATCAACAGCAACGAGGAATGGTTGCACGCCGTTGCGTGGCTCCAATAGTTCTTCAATACCTATTTCTGGCAATGGTGCTGCGAACGCAATAATTCCCTGCGGGGCTTCGCTGCGCGCAGTGTTTTCAATGTGCTTACGCGGAACATCGGTCACTGTTACGCGCACGGCTTCAGCAAGTTCACGAATGTCGTCAATGACATCGTTGGCGTCAATGTCGTTAGCAATCCAAATTTCTCGTGTTTTGCGGCGGCCGGCAATCAGCAACTCGCGTACTGCCTGACGACCTTCTACTTGTTCTCCACCTAAACCTTTTTCTGCTGGGCGCGAACGATCGCCACCCGCACGCGGGTCGAAACGATTTCCACTGCGTGCAGGTGCACCCGTGCGCTTTGCCGCACCAAATTTTTTTGGCGCTCCCGATTTTTTAGGTGGGTTCGAACTGCGTGCAGGCGCCGCAGACGTGCGTGCTGGTGCACCCCTGTTGCCTTTCGGCATGCCGGTTTTTGCACCTGGTGCTGGTTTTCGTGCGCGTTGTGCCACTGTTTATCCGATCTCTTCATTCGTTTTCGTAATGACTGCTACTGCCCAACAAGCAATACCTTCGGCACGCCCCAGCGCACCAAGACCTTCTGCGCGGCGTCCTTTAATTGTCACAGGCGCACCCGCTGCAGCGCTTACATTGCGTTGCATTGCTTCACGGCGTGGAGCCAACTTGGGTTCTTCACACACCACGCTGCAATCGACATTGCCAATGGCCCAGCCCGCAGCAGTAACCATGCGCGCAACTTCTGCAAGCAACTCAAGTGAGTTTGCATTTTTCCAGCGTGCATCGGTGTCGGGAAAATGTTCACCAATATCACCGAGGCCAGCAGCACCAAGCAGTGCATCGGCAACAGCGTGTGCAATAACGTCGGCGTCGCTATGGCCCGCAAGTGAGCGCATGCCATCAAAAACTTCGCCACCCAAAATGAGTGCGCGCCCTGGCGTTGGTTCATCGTTAAAGCGATGAATATCGAACCCTTGACCTACACGAATATTCATGCGTTGCCCTCAAGTACTTCGGAAACGGCATTTTGTGCCCATGCAAAATCTTCAGGTGTTGTTATTTTGCGATTCATCACGTTTCCAGGCACTACTACAACGTAGCCACCAATTGCCTCAACTAGAGATGCATCGTCTGTGCCTTCTCGATTTTCATGTTCGGCTACAAGGTGTGCTTCGCGCAATATTGCGGCGTGAAACGCCTGTGGAGTTTGCACTGCTCGCAATGTGCTGCGTAGTGGAGTGCTCAACACCTCATTTGTACTTTCATCAATCACCTTGACCGTATCGACCACGGCAAGGGCAGGAACTGCAGCCTGCACCGTTGGGGAAAGTTCTTGCACGACCGCCTGAAAAAGTTCCACTGAAGCAAATGGCCGAGCCGCGTCGTGCACACACACCACTTGTGCTGAGGTTGGCACCACTGCAAGGCCATTACGTACCGATTCGGTTCTGCTCACACCGCCTTGAACAACGTGCACTCGCGCATCGCTTGAAGCAAAATCGCTCACTTCAGGCACGACAACGACGACCCCGGCACTTACCTGCAGTGCGGTATCGACCGCCCATGCCACCATTTGTTTGGGGCCAAGGGGCAGAAACTGCTTGTGAGCACCAAAACGCTGCCCACTTCCCCCTGCCACCACAATGGTCCACACCCCCGCCGGGTCAAACAACGCACGAGATGTGCCCGTGGGCATATTTGAGGGTGTGCTCATGGCATCGAGGGTAGTACCGTGAAGGTGTTATGTCACATGCTTCCATCATTGCCTCCAGCGAGTTCTTCTCCGCCGCCTCCCCCGCCACCATCGACGCCATTGCCTCTTCGGCTCACGAAAAGAACCTGGTGCGTGGCGATGTGCTCTTTAAAGAAGGCGAAGCCCCCGACGCCCTCTACATCGTGCTCTCTGGCCGCATTGCCATTGCAATCGATAACAAGCCACTCGATTCACGCGAAAGCGTTGTTGCTCTCATGGTGGAAGGCGACCTTTTTGGCGACCTAGCGCTGCTCGACGGTGGCGCTCGTAGCGCACTTGCCCGCGCGCTTGAGCCCTCCACCGTTTTGCATATTCCATATTCGGCAGTAGAGCCCCAGCTTTCAACCAACCCCGATCTGTTGTGGGGCATCACGCGCGTTCTTGCTCGTCGCTTACGCGCCATGGATGAAGCTTTGGCCGACAGCGTTTTTCTCGACGTCACTGGACGCACTGCAAAACGTCTGCTCGAATTGTCTGAAGGCAAAGACGAGTTCGTACTTCCCGTTACTCAAGAAGAACTTGCCGGCATGGTGGGCGCATCACGCGAACGCGTGAACAAAGCAATTGCCAGTTTCATTCGTTTGGGTTGGCTCGAGCAACGCGATCGTCAATACAAACTTCTTAATCGTCAAAACCTTGAAGTGCGCGCGAGCTAACTCGCG
>CAMCZG010000049.1 GCA_945886445.1 Bifidobacterium breve
CCGGTGATGGCTTCGATGATGCCATTGCAGGCATCGCGTTCAGTGTGGTCGTTGACCACGATGTACTTGGGGGAAGTGATGCCCATGTGCTTCACGAGGCGGCCCGAGTGGCGGGAATCTTCGCATGCAATGATGTCTGCTTGCTCGAGCGCTAATTTCATTCGTTCAGAGATGTCTCCCAAATTTCCAATGGGAGTTGCAACAAGGATGAGTTGTCCACTCACGATGTGACTCGCGAATCTTGCGCATATCGAATTTCAACGATGTCGCCTATTTGTAGGTTCCATCGTCGTGGGGCATCGGTGTCGGCTTCAAGAACACAGCACGCCTTTACAACGGGAAGTGGAAGCCGGTTTCTTTTGAGTTCCTGAATTTTGACAACTTGACCACCCTGATTGATGTAGAGCACAGAAAGAGGAACTTTCATTCCGAAACTGTGAACCCATCTACATGGTTGAAGAAAAAGTGGCGTGCTCACGTGATCTGTGCCGCGAAGGCCGACGCGGCGTGATCTGCGTGACTGCGCACATGAGATGCTCGCTAACACAGTGTTGTCGCGCACGAGCCATCCGTGAGAAACAGCTTCTCGAGAGGAAGACGAATGGAGTGAGGGAATTTTTTTCATGAGACTGTTGCTTTCATTGAGGTTAGTCGCATGCGTGTTCAACCTGCCGATACCGTATAAAAAGTGAAAGTCCGAAAGTTGCTTGCCTGTGTATTGGTTGCAGTCACCAGCATTGTGTGCATGGAGCGTGTTGCAGTGGCAAAACCCGTGGCCGGAGCGGCATGCACCACCTTGGGAAGTTCGTTGAAAGCGAGCGGTTTAACGTGTACTACGTCACCGCTTGATGCAACACAGAAACTATGGCTTCCTACCTGGGGAGCCGATTGCACCAAGCGACTTCAAAAGTTTTGGAACATGCAGTGTGACTATATATATGCCACTCGGGCGCGTGAAGTATCGAGTGTCTTGGAATGGGATGTGGTGAGCATTCCTCGTATTGGTAAAACACCAAAAGGGACCCCAACGGAAATTGCGCAACAGTTTGCTGTTGATGTGGGCGCACTATGGAATTTGTCGAACGGCAAAAATTTCGTGACTGAAGATAAGCCGTACATTGGTGGTTGTGACGGTTGGGCGTGTTCGGGTTATCACCCACGTATATATGCTTTTGTGTGGAAGAAATATGCTCGCGCAAAAGTAACTGTGCGTGTTGATGTGGTAAAAGGCGCTTATATTGCCCAGAAGTTCACGCCAACAATTCCTAACTTCGCCACCTGTTACAACTTGAATATTCAAGGCCAAAGGTTCGGTGCGTTGCTTGACTATGGTCAGTATCAACGCGGTGGCGAAGCATATGTAACCGCACCAGGAGTGTGTAAGTAGCGCTAAACGTTGAAGCGAATTTCCATGACGTCGCCGTCGATGACTTCGTATTCTTTTCCTTCAGAACGAACTTTGCCGAGGTCTTTGGCTTTATTCCATGAGCCAATTTCTAAAAGCTCATCCCAGGCAATGACTTCCGCACGAATAAACCCGCGTTGCAGGTCTGAGTGAATTTTGCCTGCACATTCAGGAGCTTTTCCGCCAGCATTAAAGGTCCATGCGCGAGTTTCTTTTTCACCAGTGGTAATGAATGTGCGCAAACCGAGCAAGTGGTAGGCGCTACGTACCATGCGAGGAAGCGCTCCTTCGCCAAGACCAAGTTCTCCCAGCATTTCTGCTCGGTCTGCTTCGTCGAGTTGTGCTGCTTCTGCTTCTAGCTGAACGCTCATGCCGAGCACTTCTACTTCTGCAGCACTTGCCGAACCAGGGGGAGCGAGCTCGGCACGAACGCTTGCTTCGGCTTCGGGAATTTTGTCGAGTTCATTTTCGCCAACGTTGACCACCGCAAGTACGCGACGGTTGGTGAGCAAGAAGTGAGGTGCAAGTGCCAAGCGAATGTCTGCACTGAGCCCTGCACGGTACAGAGGAATTCCTTCGCTCAATGAGGTGAGTGCCACTTCAAGTGCTGCAACTTCTTCTAATACCGACTTGTCGAGTTTTGAAGATTTCTGCAAGCGCGGCAAACGCGATTCCACGGTTTCGAGGTCGGCAAGTGCGAGTTCAAGTTCAACAATGCGCAAATGCTCGAGTGGGTCAGACGGCCCCGGCACATCGTCGTCTTCAAAGGCTCGCAGCACAAAAACAGTTGCTTCAACTTCGCGAATATTGGCGAGAAATTTGTTGCCAAGGCCTTCACCCTTGCTGGCGCCTTCAACAATGCCGCCAATGTCGACCACCTGCACTGTGGCATGAACGGTCTTTTGGGTCTTTGACATGATGGCCAGCTGTTCGAGGCGGGTGTCGGGTACGCGGGCCACGCCAATGTTGGGGTCCTTTGTCGCAAAGGCGTAGGGGGCAGCCAAGGCGCCACCTCCCGTGAGGGCGTTGTAAAGGGATGATTTACCTGCGTTGGGGAGCCCAACAAGTCCGAAGCGTTCCATAGTGGTCGTGGCAGGCTAACGATCTTCCGGTCGGTTCAGGTTGATGAGGCCACTGGCACAAAATAAGCCGACTTGGGTGGTGTGGACGTCGTGCTTAATTGTTACTATGACCGTAGTGTTAATTAGAGATGTAGCCGCATAGTTCGCGGCAGTCGAGGAGCCCCCATGAGTACATTCGATCTTGATCTCAGCAAATACCAATTGGGTTGGAGCGACAACGTTGAATACGCCTTTCAGCCTGCCAAGGGCTTAGACGACGGCGTTGTGAAGCAAATTTCATGGTGGAAGGGCGAACCCGAATGGATGCGCGAAATGCGCCTGCGCTCGCTCAAAATGTTCGACCGTAAGCCAATGGCTAAGTGGTTTGCCGACAACATGCCAGACATCGATTTCCAAGACATCTATTACTACTTGAAGCCCGCCACCGAGCAGGTTGACGAGTGGGACGACTTGCCTGAACAAATGAAGCTCACCTACGAAAAGCTCGGCATTCCCGAAGCAGAACGTAAGTACCTTGCTGGTGTAACAGCGCAGTACGAATCGGAAGTGGTGTTTCACCGCAACCGTGAAGACCTTGAAGCTCAGGGCATTTTGTTCTGCGACATGGACACCGCATTGCGTGAGTACCCAGACCTTGTAAAGCAATACTTCGGCACGGTCATTCCTCCTGGCGACAATAAGTTTTCTGCATTGAACACGTCTGTATGGTCGGGCGGGTCCTTCATTTATGTTCCACCAGGCGTGGAATGTGAAATGCCATTGCAGGCATATTTCCGTATTAACTCGGAAAATGCTGGTCAATTTGAGCGCACACTCATCATTGCCGATGAGGGTTCAAAAGTGCATTACATCGAAGGTTGCTCTGCGCCTGTTTACACCAGCGATTCGCTGCACTCTGCTGTAGTTGAAATTGTGGTGAAGCCAAGTGCTCGCGTTACCTACACCACCATTCAAAACTGGTCTCCGAACGTGTACAACTTGGTTACCAAGCGCGCTCGCGTTGAAGCAGAAGGCCACATGGAATGGATCGATGGAAACATCGGTTCCAAGCTCACCATGAAGTACCCAAGCGTGTACTTAGTTGGCCCTAAGGCAACGGGTGAAGTGTTGTCGGTTGCATATGCCGGTGCTGGCCAGCATCAAGATGCTGGAGCAAAAATGGTGCACGCTGCACCAGAAACTTCATCAAAAATTGTGTCGAAGTCCATTTCGAAAGATGGTGGTGTCACCACGTATCGCGGTTTGGTCCGTATCGAAGAAGGTGCCTACGGCTGCAAGAGCCATGTGCAATGTGACGCACTTATTCTCGACGAAGAAAGTGAATCACGCACCCTGCCATACATGGAAGTAGGCGAGCGCGACGCACAAATTGGACACGAAGCCACCGTGTCGAAAATTGCCGATGAGCAACTGTTTTACCTACAAAGCCGTGGTCTTTCGCAAGAACAAGCCATGAGCATGGTGGTGAACGGATTCATTGAACCTGTTACTCGTACCTTGCCAATGGAATATGCAGTGGAATGGAGCCGACTCATCGAATTGCAGATGGAAGGTTCGGTTGGCTGATGCCAATGCGAACTGAATGCAAGCACTATGAAACACGTACCTATGCCAATGGCGATGCGGTACGTAAGTGCACCCTCGATATGGCTCCCGATGCGCCGTGGCGTTGCCCTGAAAATTGTGCATGTTATGAACGCCGTTTAGCCGACGTCGCCTGGGTGCATGGAAGTGCAATTGCGCCGCCAACGCCTGTTGAACCGCCTGGTCTCGACGACGGTTCAGCTGCTGCGGTTCTCGATGCTGCGGAGGCAATTGTCAATGCCGCTGGGCGCGGTTTTATAGAAGAGTTTTCACACGATAAAAAGCGTCGCCGCTGGTGGCGATTTGGAGGAAAAAAATGAGCAGCATTGCTCTTTACCCAGGCGTGGTGTTGCCCACGGCCGAAGAAGAAATATGGCGCTATAGCCGCATTGAGGAACTCAGCCTTGACTCTTATGTTGCAGGTTTGTTAGAAAACCAAATTGATGCACCAGCCGATGTTGCTGGCATCGTGACGCAGGGCGCCGCGGTCGGCGAGTGCGGCGTAGCTATGCCCATTCCGGTTGATGCTTTTGCTGAAATTAATGCTATCCATTGCAGCGGAGCCCATGCCGACATCATCACCGTTAAAACTGAGCGTGGGAAGTCATACGCAAGCCCTGTTGTCATTACAAGAACTCTTTCAGTCTCTGGGTTGCTTGCTGCACCGCGTCTCATTATTGATGCAGCGGAAAATAGTGAAGTAACAGTGGTCGAGCATTTCTTGTCAGCCGACGATATTTCGTCGCTCATTGCGCCAGTTGTTGAAATTCGTGCCGCACAATCGGCTCGTGTTACCTACATTGCAATTAATGAACTCGGCAATAAGACATGGAAAATTGCCCACCAACAGTCTTTGGGTGAGCGCGACTCCACAACGCGTCTGTTTACTGTTGCACTTGGCGGCGACTACGCCCGCGTGCGCACAGAGGCCCGCTTGGTAGGTATTGGCGCAACTACGCAGCAGGTGGCACTGTATTTTGCCGACAAAACTCAAATGCACGACTTTCGTACATTGCAAACTCACATTGCTCCGCGCACATCAAGCGACTTGCTGTTCAAGGGTGCTGTACAAGACACCGCGAAGAGCGTGTACACGGGTCTCATTCGCATTGAGCACGAAGCTCATGGGTCACAGGCGTACCAAACGAACCGCAATCTCACTTTGTCGCATGGCGCCTGGGCAGAGAGCGTGCCGAACTTAGAAATTGAAACGAATGATGTGAAGTGCAGTCACGCAAGCACCGTTGGTCCAATTGACGATGAGCAACGTTTCTACTTAGAGAGCCGCGGTATTCACCCCGATATTGCAGAGCGCCTCGTAGTTCTTGGGTTCTTCAACGAAGTTCTTGAGCGCCTGCCACAAATTGATGTGGTCTCGGGTCTGCGCGCCAAAGTTGCTGCGAAATTACATGCAGGTGCAAAGTGAGCGGCGTACGCGTTGGTGTACTGAGCGACTTCACGCATGGTGCTGCTGCCAAAGTAAATGTGCAAGGTGTGGCCGTGGCAATTGTGCGCATCGATGACTCGTTGTATGCCATTGCCGACCGTTGTAGCCACGCAAACATCTCTTTGTCTGAAGGTGAAGTGCACTGTGGGAAAAAAGAATTGGAATGTTGGAAGCATGGCAGTGCCTTTAGCTTGGAAACTGGTGCACCGAACACCTTCCCTGCAACTCAGCCAGTAGAAGTTTTTAGTGTCAGCATCAATGGCGACGAAGTCTTTGTAACACGTCGTGCAGAAAACGGAGAAGTGTCATGAGTACCTTGATCATTGAGAATCTCGTTGCTGGTATTCCAGGGAAGCAAATTTTAAATGGCATCAACCTCACTCTGAACTCTGGTGAAGTGCATGCCATCATGGGTCCGAACGGTGCTGGTAAATCAACGTTGTCGGGTGTGGTCATGGGCAAGCCGGGCTACGTCGTGCATAGCGGCAGCGTCACGCTCGATGGTGTAGACCTTCTTGCTCTTCCTGCTTGGCAACGAGCCCAAGCTGGTTTACATCTCATTTTGCAGTACCCAACTGAGGTACCCGGAGTGCACCTCGACGACGTGATTCGTGAGGCTTATGTTTCTCGCGGGCGCGATACGTCTACTCTCGATGCAGAAATTGTTGCTGAAGCTGCTCGTATCCATTTTGATATGGCTCTCGTTGAACGCTCAATGAACGTCGACCTCTCGGGCGGCGAAAAAAAGCGCAATGAAACCCTGCAATTAGCGCTTTTAAAGCCGAAGTTTGCCATTCTCGACGAACTCGACTCGGGCCTCGATATCGATGCTTTGCGCGACTGCGCACGTCGTGTTGAGGCTGCTACTCAGGAAGACAATTTGGGCGTACTAGTAATTACTCACTACGCGCGACTCTTAGAAGAACTTCGCCCCGACGTGGTGCATATTTTAGCTGCCGGCAAAATTGTGAAATCGGGTGGACCTGAGCTTGCTGATGAATTGGAAACAACCGGTTACGCCGGACTTACTCAGTAAGACCCGAGCGTAAATAGTTTTCAAAACACTCAATAACAAGTAGGTCACGTTCGTAGGTAATTTTCTTACGTGCTCGGTCAACCGACATCCACATCATGGCATCAACTTCGTTGGAGTAGCTCTCGGCGCCACCCGAAACGATCATGGTCCAGTAACGCACCCGCTTGGGGCGACCCTTGCGGTCGATGTAATTAATGCGAGCAATTTCGTGTCCGAGCTGGCAGTGGTAACCAGTTTCTTCCCACACTTCGCGAATAGCACAGTCTTCTTCGCTTGAGTCGATGTCGTCGCGCTTTCCCTTCGGAAAGGTCCAGTCGTCGTAACCTTCGCCCGGGCGGTGAACAAGGAGTATCTCGACGACGTTATTGCCGTTGGTACGCCAAACAACTCCACCTGCAGCGCGAACGATTCCATCAGCCATTGCTCCTATCTTGTCAGATGGAGCCTCTTGAACACGAAACAGTATTTTTTAAGAGTTTGCCGACGTGGGATTTTCGTCACTGCGTAATTTCCAGATGCTGAGGGCAATAGCCCCAAAAAGGAGAATAAAGATGACGAGCAAACTCACGATGGTGGGCAAGTGGTACCAGTGCGAAAACGACATTTTGAAACCAACAAAGACGAGAATGGCTCCGAGTGCGTGCGAGAGGTAAGGAAATTTCGATTTTGCATTAGCTAAGAGGAAATAAAGCGCCCTCAAACCAAGAATTGCAAATGCATTCGCCGCAATGACCAGGTATGGCTCGCGACTGACGGCCAAAATTGCGGGAACACTGTCGACGGCAAAAATAATATCGGTGAGTTCCACGACCACGAGTGCCGCTAGTAGCGGAGTCGCCATTTTCACACCGTTAATTCTCGTCATGAATCGGTGTCCGTCGTATTGATCGGTAATGGGAACGAATCGTTTCAGAAACTTGAGAGATTTATCGTGATTCATCTCGTCTTCTTGGTTGCGATGACGGAAAATCTTTACTCCACTGAATATTAGTAGAAGACCAAAACCCAAGAGCATCCACCAGAACTGGGTGATGAGTGCTGATCCGGCAAAAACGAAAATGCCACGGAAAACTAAGGCTCCGAAAATACCCCAAAACAAAACACGGTGCTGATACTTGAGGGGGATGGCCAACGAAGAAAAAATGATTGCCCAAATAAAGACGTTGTCAACACTTAATGACTTTTCTATGACATAGCCAGAAATGTATTCTCCGAATGCTTGTGAGCCATAAACGTACGCAAGGCCTGCGCCAAAGAGAAGACCAATAGCTACATAGAACATGCTTTCGCCAGCAGCTTCCTTTGTCGTTGGCTCATGATCGTCACGGTGGCGCCAGAGATCAAAGGCAATCAGGAGTGTCACTATGCCGCCTAATACCAGCCAGGCCAAAATGCTGATATCGAGGTCGACGAAAGTGTCTTTTGAAGATACTGATGCAAATATCATTAGTTTGAGAAATTCCTTTGTGAGTTAGATGGAAAAAGTCATTGAGCGAAGACGAGCAATGCGTTCGTCGGTGCTGGGGTGAGTGGAAAAAAGGCGCGCCATATTTGGGCCACCCTTTTTTTGCTGGAATTCTGCGAGGGGGTTATGGATATATGCATATGCCTGCGCGGGGGCTACTTGCATGGGTGTTTTCTTTGCCGACGCCTCAATGCGTTCGAGGGCATTGGCTAAGGAATTGCCGTTACCCAGAAGCTCGGCAGCACCGCGGTCTGCTTCAAACTCACGTGAACGGGAAACCGCCATTTGCAAGAGCGATGCAGCAATTGGCGCAAGCATTGACACGAGAATTAATGCAAAGGGGTTGGCACGTTCGTTATCGTTGTTGCCGCGCCCACCAAACATGGCTGCCCACATTGCCATGTTCGCAATGAAAGAAATTGCTGTGGCAATGGCCGCAGCAACCGAGCCAATGAGAATGTCGCGATGCTTCACATGCATTAACTCGTGTGCCATCACGCCACGCAGTTCATCTTCGGGCATGGAGCGCAAGAGGCCTTCTGTTGCGCACACCACAGCGTGACGTGGGTTGCGTCCAGTAGCAAAGGCATTGGGTTGCTCATTCGGGGCGATAGCAACGCGTGGCATCGGCATTCCGGCGCGTTCGGCTAGTTCTTTCACCATTCCAAAAAAGAGGGGGGCATCTTCTTTAGTCACAATGCGTGCTTTGGCACTTTTCAGAGCGAGTTTGTCGCTGAACCAATACGAGCCACCCACCATGACGAAGGCAATGAGAAGACCAAAGGTGAGCGAACTTGAACTTCCTCCGCCCAAGACACCTGCGATGGTGACAATGAGGCCACCGAGCCCAGCGAGAAGAACGGAGGTTTTGACAGTATTTTTCAACATGAGTAGTACCTTTCGACGGGTGCTAGCGAACCAGCACAACAACTTCGTCGAAAGTCTCTCCCGCCCAAACTGGGCAACCGTGCCGGGCACAAGTGATTGCTCACTTCTGCCGTGATGACGACAACGGTACTTGTGGGATACTCCCCTTCGTTTTCTACTCTAGACGTTCTCGCGCCTATTACCAAGACATGGCATGATGAAAGCATGAAAATTACTGCCGCTGTATTACCAAGCCATGACGGAGCATTTGAAGTGCGTGAGTTAGAAATATCTGACCCGCGACCAGGGGAGGTACTTGTGCGAGTGGTGGGTGCTGGCATGTGTCACACCGACCTATTGGCGCGCACGCCTGGTGCACCATTTCCTCTTCCCGTTGTCTTGGGTCACGAAGGTTCGGGCATCGTAGAAGCGGTAGGTGCAGGAGTGACCTCTGTTGTGCCTGGCGACAAAGTAGTGATGTCTTATGCAAGTTGCGGGAAATGCACGAACTGCTCTACTGGCTTCCCGCAGTATTGCGATCTTTTCTACCCGTTGAACTTCATGGGATCACGCATGGACGGCTCCAGTCCGCTCACTTCGGCTGATGGCACGAACATGGCATGTTGCTGGTTTGGGCAATCAAGTTTTGCTAATTACGCAATGGCAAGTGAGCGCAACGTAGTGAAAGTAACTGCAGACGATGTGAAGTTAGAACTGCTTGGCCCATTGGGCTGTGGTTTTCAAACAGGTGCAGGCGCAGTTATTAATTCGCTCAAAGTACGTGCAGGAACTTCCATAGCAATTTATGGCGCAGGCGCGGTGGGTTTAGCGGCAGTAATGGCAGCGAAAATTGCTGGTTGCAGCACAATCATCGCAGTCGACTTGCACGATTCTCGGTTAGCTCTCGCACATGAATTGGGTGCAACTCATACGTTGAATGCGAAATCGACAGCCAACATTGTGGAGTCGGTGCAGCAAATTACCGCTGGTGGCGCACAGTATGCATTCGATACCACAGGTGTGCAGTCGGTGGTGCGCGGCGCCGTTGATGCTTTGCGCCCAACGGGTGTGTGCTGCCTAGTAGGTGCGGGTCTTGCCGAATTCACTCTTGAAGGAAGCGGTTTTCTGTTTGGAAAAACGGTGATGGGAGTCATTGAAGGCGATGCATTCCCCGGTGAATTTATTCCCAAGATGATTGAGTGGCATCGACGTGGGCAGTTTCCAATAGAGAAACTCATTAAGACGTATCGCCTTGATCAAATTAACGAAGCACAGCACGATAGTGAAACTGGCGTCACCATTAAGCCTGTCTTTATTTTTTAAGCGAGTGCTTAGTCGTTACCCATGCGCTTGCGCCACTCAATAGGGTTGCGCCCGAGTTTGACATAGCGATCTTCAATCCATAGTGGTAGGCCAATATCGCCGCCATCGGCAACGATGTTGGCCATCTCGCCATTTTCATCCCAAATATGACATGTGTTGAGGTTAAAGCGCATCGCGGCAAGGCGCTCTTCGCGAGTGCCGCGGGGAACTGCAGGAAGATCTATGCCATCGCGTACCCCAACTGCATTCATTGACCACACACTTTGAATGGCAACAGGTGCCATTGCTTGTAATAGCGCGGTGGTGTGAGTGCAGCCGCGCGGACCACCAAAAAGTTCGCGCACTTTATGAGTAAAGCCGCGCGCGATACTCAGCCCGATGAGATTTTTGTAGTGGTCGGTAATTCGTTGACAGCCCAGATGTGGTGTTACCTCAAGTTCCACAGTTGCATCGGTAATAACCATACTGGGATACGAAATTTCAAGGGCAACAATCATGTGATGCACGGGAAGCGGTTCTGGGTCGTCAGGTACATAGAGCCCAGCAGGTTTGAAGTCGCGTACTGCACCACGAACAATCATGGAGTCTTTCGATTTATAGTACGCCTTCACCAAGTAAGTGCGTTCGTGTATTTCTTCTAGTGTGCTGTCGCTGGGAGGGGGGAGAAGTTCTGTCATGTGCTTTCTTTATTTGATATCTTTCAAAATGTCACCGACGTTGTGGTCGATAGCAGCAAGCAATGGGCGCATGTGTAGCTGTTCAAGCAATTCGGCGCCGCGTTCATTGCCGCCTTGTAAGTTGGAGGTAATGACTTGAGCAACTCCTTGCTGCAAAAGCGATGCACGATAGTCGTACCAGAGGCGATCGAGCGAGTAACCGGCAAAACCAGGTTTGTCGCCGGCAAGTTCGCTGACACGGTTGAAATAGCGCTGTAAAAGTGCGCCTTCGTGTTCACGACGTAGTTCTGGCGTAATGGAAGCGGCGAGCAAGTTGCACACGTCCCATGCACCCACGTGGCGTGTGCTGAGTTGAAAGTCGATCATGGTGATGGTGTCGGCTCCGGCGCTTCCACCAAAGAGATAGTTTTCAGCGCGACAGTCGGTGTGGGTAAAGGTTTGGTGACCTTGTTGGACCCACCAATCGAGCATGTCGGGGTATTTCTCGCAAGCAAGTTTCAATGTGTCGAGCATGTCGCCGCCAAGACGTTCACCAAAGTGTTCAACAAAGGTTGGCCACTGTGCTTCTGCCATCATTTTGCCCGCCTTGTACAGCGGGTTGTTCATTGGTGGCAACCAAGTGAGTTCATAGAGTTGTGGAGTTTCCCAAAACTCTGCATGAAGCACAGCAACGGTGTCGAGAATGCGTTCTGTTTCATTGAGCGTGAGACCCTTCACCTGATCGGGGCAATAAGCGTCGGTGATGTCTTCAATCAAAATAATAAATGGCAAACCTTCAGGTCCGGCATCGGCGTAGTACGACTGAGGTACACGTACATCAAGGTGGGCAGAAATTTCGCGGTAGAAGTTGACTTCTCGCAAATAGAAACCCATTGCCTGCGCAAGAAACTGGTTTTCTGGTGCCGGTGATTGGCACTTTGCAACCATCGTTGCTGGGCCGGCTTGCGGGCCATCGGCGTAAGACAAGTGCAGACGAGCGAGTTCGCCCAAAATACCTACACCAGTACCGAAACGGGTAACGGTGAAGCTGTCAACTTTCCCTACGCTCTTTGGCAAAACGTCATTCAGCCAATTGACAGTGATGTCGGCTACTTGAGTTGGAATAAATGGCATGGCGAATCCCCCGACCGCTGAAATGAATGAATTAGGCGTTGTTCAGTGCGTCGAGCAAGGTATTCCACGACAGCACGGCGCACTTAATGCGTACAGGAAACTTCACCACGCCCTGCAATGCTTCAAGGTCACCAAGAGATTGTGATTCGTCAATCGGCGAATCGTTGCCTTCTTCTTCGATAGACATCATGTGTTTAAAGCGACGAACAAGGTTACGGATGTCGTCGATGGATTTACCTTTGACCGCGGCACTCATCATGGATGCTGAGCTTTGGCTAATAGAGCAGCCCTGCCCGGTAATTTTGACATCGCGCACCATTCCGTCGGCAACGTCGATGTATACCTGAATTTCATCGCCACACAAAGGGTTGTGCCCTTCGGCTTTCACTGCGGGTGGAGCAAGTTCACCGCGGTTGCGTGGGGTCCGGTAATGGTCGAGAATGATCTCGCGGTAGAGGTCTTCTAAGCCTGGCATCGGATCTCCAAGTAATTCGAGTGGTGAATATATTTTACAAACTAAACAAGTCGCCGGCGCCCTCTAACGCATTAACTAATGCGTCGACGTCGTCTAGTGAATTGTAGAGGTAGAAGCTGGCCCGCGCCGTGGCGTTGGCGCCAAGGAGGCGCATTAAAGGCTTGGCGCAGTGATGCCCAGCGCGAACGCAGATATTGGACTGGTCGAGCACCTGGCTGAGGTCGTGGGGGTGAACATCTTTAAATTTGAAGCTCAGTGCGGTTCCGCGTACCTCGGGGTCGGTTGGGCCATGAATCGTGATGTCTTTGCCGTAACGCTCGTTGAGCGCCGACAGGGCATAAGTGATGGTTTCTTTTTCGTGTTGACGAATATTGTCCATACCAATGGCTGTGAGATAGGAAATTGCAGCGCCTAGACCGATGACTTCGGTAATGGGGGGCGTTCCTGCTTCAAATTTGGCAGGAAGTTCAGCACAGGTGAAGCCGTCGAGGCGAACATCGCCAATCATGTTGCCACCACCTAAAAAGGGAGGCATGGCATTCAGAAGTGCCTCGCGGCCCCACAGCACACCAATTCCCGATGGGCCGCACATTTTGTGTGAAGAAAAGGTGAGGAAGTCTGCATCCCATGCAATGACGTCGGTGACGTTGTGTGGAACATATTGGCAACCATCGACAACTGCAATAGCGCCAGCGGCATGAGCTGCAGCACATAGTTGTTTCACGGGTGTGAGGGTGCCAAGAACGTTGCTCATTGCAGTAAAAGAAAAAACCTTGGCGCCTTTCAGCAACTCATCTAAGTTGGTGAGGTCGAGTTGGCCATCGGAAGTGAGTGGCACCCAGCGCAACTGAATGCCGTGCGATTGAACAAGCATGTGCCACGGAACAATGTTGGCGTGATGCTCCATATGAGTAAGCACCACAACATCGCCGGCATGAAGGTTTGCGCCACCCCATGATTGGGCGACAAGGTTTATAGCTTCAGTTGTGTTCTTAGTGAAAATAATTTCGTTTGTGTGCGGCGCATTAATGAAAGTGCGGCACATGCTGCGGGCATTCTCGAAGGCGTCGGTTGACTCGGCGGCAAGTTGGTATGCGCTGCGATTAATAGGCGCATAGGTGGTTTCCATGAAATGCGACATGGAGTCGATGACTTGCTGAGGCTTTTGAGAGGTGTTGGCAGAGTCGAGGTAGACCAATGGCTTGTCATTAATGATGCGCTGTAAAAGTGGGAAGTCTTTTTTGAGCAGTGCAGCATCGAAACTCATAGGAAATGTCTACTTCTCTGAACGGTAGGCCTCATAACCAGACCGTTCAAGTTCTTCTGCAAGTTCCATGCCGCCCGATGCCACAATGCGCCCATCAATCATGATGTGAACAAAGTCTGGCTGAAGTTCATCGAGAAGGCGTTGGTAGTGGGTGATGAGCAAGATGCCAAGTTTGTCGCGATCGGCTCGTACTTCACGAATACCTTTTGCAACAATGCGCAAAGCGTCGATGTCGAGCCCAGAGTCGGTTTCATCGAGAATGGCTATTTCTGGTTCAAGAATGGCCATCTGCATAATTTCATTACGCTTTTTTTCGCCGCCTGAGAAACCCTCATTGAGGTAACGGTCGACGAAAGATGAGTCCATTCCTAAGCGCTTCATCCAGTCCATGATGGACAGACGTAATTCAAGCACTGAGAGATCGATGCCTTTGCGGGCAGAAAGTGACTGGCGAAGAAATTGAATCACCGATACGCCAGCTATTTCCTGTGGGTATTGGAAGGCAAGAAAGATTCCGGCTTTTGCGCGCACATCGGTTGCCCAATCGGTGATGTCTTCACCGTGGTAAAAGATATTGCCGCTGGTCACTTCGTATTCGGGTGAAGCCAACAAGGTGCTTGCCAAGGTGGACTTACCACAACCGTTCGGGCCCATAATTGCGTGCACTTCACCTTCGTTGATGGTGAGGGAAAAATTGCGCAAAATGGAGGGGGCGTTGTTTTGGCTTTCGTCACCGTCAAGGCCAATAAGGGGCCGCACGCACAGGGAATCAATTCGAAAAAGCTCGCTCACGGAATCAGTCTAGAAGGGCGGGTTCGGTTTATTACTACGTAGATAGTGGTAATTCGTGAGCCGCCTGCCACATGGCTCTGTAATGGGGAAATTCACTCGTCTCGGTGACGTATTGGGCATTGCGCAACTCTTCGTGAAAACGTGGAAGGTTCCGAAAAGGGACCCCGGCATCAACGTGGTGGGCAAGGTGAAAGCCAATGTTGTACGGGACCAGAAAAAATCGGGCGAGCACGCCTTGATGCACGCTGTGCGTGGTGCGGCGCCTGTCGGCATCGGCTGTCATTCCTCCATGCTCGGCAATGGAGCGCAGTCGGTTGATAACACGCCACACCGTGAGATACGGAAGCAACCACATGAGTGGGTACAACAGTGGAAGACCTAACGCAATACACGTGGCAAAGAGAACGACCTGCACAGCAAGAATTTTCAACTGCGTGCGTTGAATTCGAGCCTCTGGCGAACGCAGCCCGCGCAATTGCTGACGTAATAGTTTGATGCCGGTGCGCCCCAGTGCATCGCGCGAAAGTTTGCGACGAAAACTGGCAGTGGAGATGGGGTAGTTGGCGTATAAGGCAAGGTCGGGTTCATCGGGCCCAAACTCTGTTCGATGATGTGCCATATGCACTCTGCGATACGCCGCGGTACTGGTGAAGCCAACAAAGCCCAAGAACCATGTACCTACAAAGTCATTCATTGCTGTACGAGAAAACAACAAACGATGTGCCGACTCATGCATGAGCGAAGCAAATTGCGCATGTGCACGCCCCATGAGTAGAAAGGCAATAACCCAGGTGACTGGAGAATGAAAGTGCACGGCTAACGCCAAAATGGCGATTGTTTGTACGTAAACAGAAAGAACGCTGAGCGCATTACGAACGTTGGGAATAGTTCTGAGCGACTGACGAAACGATGCGGTTGGCTTTCCATCGGGTTGAATGAATTCTGTTTCGCAGTGAGGGGGCAAAGCATCGAGTGATGGTGCGAGTCCGCCTGTGCGGTAAAAAGAAGCAGCCTCGTTGCTCACAATCTCAGTATTGCATCTCATTTAAAGAACTTTGGTGGGCAGTAGACTTTTCATGTGACCAAGCGAGACAAACCCCATGTGCTCGTAGTGAACCAGCATGGCGATAATCGCGGAGATGAAGCTGCTCTTTTGGCAATGTGTGCCGGTATCGAGGCCGAGCTTGGACCCACCCAGTTCACCGTCATTCATCAGTTTAATAACGCAGCGGCAGGACCCATGTTGCGCCCCGATGCACAGTGGATCACGCTCAAACTCCCCAAGTTTGAGGCTTTTCGCATTCTTGTCTATATCTGCCTGCGCATTTTCGGACTCCGGCCACATTTCCTTCTCGGTTCTCTTGGCAAGAAAACTATTACTGCTTACGAAACCGCAGATGTTGTGGTGTCTGCACCTGGCGGACCATATTTTGGCGACCTATACATAGGTCACGAAGCTGTGCACTGGCTATATGTATGGATTGCAAAATTACATCGGGTTCCTTCGATGTTGTACGCCACGTCTGCCGGCCCTTTTCAGAAGAAATGGGCGAATCCTTTTCGTCGTTACACGTATCGTTGTTTTTCACGTTTATTCGTGCGTGAAGAAATATCCGCCGAGCATATTCGGGGTCTATTCGTTGGTCGTCGCCGCAATGTCAATATTGAAGTATCTGTTGATTCGGCATTACAGGTCAGCGTTGCTCCAATAGATCGTCTGCCTGAGGAAGATCAACTCATTGTGGTTTCCGCAATCCATTGGCCGTATCCAAATGATCCTTCTCCACAGCTGCGTCAAAAAGAGTACGACACATCTGTTGTTGAGGCAATCAAGGTATTTGCCGATGGTCGGCCCACGCAGGTGGTATTTGTGCCGCAGTTATATGGGTCAATTCACCGCGATACGCCATATCTAGAGGGTCTTGTGCGGCAAGTACCGACCGATATTCGGTGTGAGGTATTGAGCGATACCAAGACGAGCAATGAGCAACGTGCTGTGTTCGCCGCCGCCGATTGGGTGATAGCAGGGCGTTACCATCCTGCGGTCTTTGCAGTGTCTGCAGCAGTACCTTTGCTGTGTATTGCTTATGAGCATAAGGCCACTGGGGTTTTGCAAACAGCGGGAGTACCCGATGCTGTTTTGTCTATTGAGGAAGTAAGCGTAGAAGTGGTTCGGGCGAAGGCTCAAGAGTTACTGGCGGGGAAAGCCGACCTATCTGCTCGTCTGCAATTGGCGCAAGTTGCCTTACGCGAAGTTTCTTCGCGCACATCAGTTGCGGTAGCAGAAGTAGTTCGTGGGAGTGCGAAAAAATAATGGCAAGAAATAAGACAATGTCGGTGTTGATGTGTGGAACATTCGACCCAAATTTTGGTCGCAACCGTCAACTTTTGCGACTCATGAAATCGTGCAATATTGCAGTGAATGTAAAGAACTATTCTTTATGGTCATCGAACAAAGTCGCCGATGTCCGCCAGGGGAAAGTACAACGTGTTCTCCGTGGCGCCGCTGTTTACGGGCAGATGATTGTTGCTCTTCTTGGTCAAACACTCAATCCGCGGCGCAGACCATCGGCAGTGCTCGTACCGCACCCATGCCAATTTGACGCAGTTGTAGTGGGTGCAATCTGTCGCATTGTGCGAGTGCCTATGGTTATTGACTACTTTGTGTCTCTGCACGAGACAGTTGTAGACGATAGAA
>CAMCZG010000050.1 GCA_945886445.1 Bifidobacterium breve
CGACCCTCGCTGTAATGGGCAGTTACATGAGCAACGCCTTCAAACAATGCACGGCGGCACTCAACAAGGTCGGCTGGTGGCGAGGCATCGAGCCAACCCCAAATGGTGAGCGCGATGGTGAGGTCGTGAACAACTGGCGCACGACTAAACAACGACGCACGCTTCAAAGCAATGTTGATGCAACCACGCAACGCGTCGTCGACATGCTCACCTTTTTTTACCTGCACCTGTGGGCGCAACTTTGCAGCAAGCAGCAACACATAACCCTGGTCGGGGCCTTGGTTTCCTAAACGTGCACCACTGGGTTGCAACCCTTCAATTTCGCCCTTGCGGTCTGGCTGCCAGGCAGCTGGAACATGCTCGGGCGATGCATATGCAGCTGCACCAGTTGTAAAAGAAACAGGAGCGTTACGAGGAGCGGCCATGACCTAAGAGTAGTTGTTATGCCGAGGTGTGCAACAACCCATACACCAATGACTCTTCAAGTGCTTGCCACGATGCTTGGATGATGTTGGCCGACACACCAATGGTGGTCCATGAACGTTCACCGTTGGTGGCATCAATGAGCACGCGTGTTATTGCACCCGTTGCGGTAGCGCCATCGAGAATGCGCACCTTGTAGTCGGTGAGATGCACCTTCGAGAGTTGCGGGAAATGCTCGAGCAGTGAACCACGCAGTGCTGTGTCGATGGCATTCACTGGGCCGTTGCCTTCCGACGTACGAACGAAGCGTTCATCGCCGAGCCAAACTTTCACTGTTGCTTCAGTAGTGAAGGTACCGTCGGCTGCTTCATCGGTTATTACTCGCATGCTTTCAACGTTGAAGAACTCTTGTTTCCAACCAGCGGCGTGACGCATGAGCAATTCCAAAGATGCATCGGCTGCTTCAAAGTGATACCCCTCATGCTCAAGGCGCTTGAGGTCGTCGATGACCTGGTTCACTGCAGGGCCGTCCATTTTCAAACCGAGTTCGTCGGCTTTCATTTGAATAGTTGCGCGGCCAGCCATTTCCGACACCACGAAACGTGTGCCGTTACCTACTAGTTCAGGAACAATGTGCTCATAGGCATCTTTTGCACGAGCAATGGCCGACACATGCAGGCCTGCTTTATGCGCAAATGCCGACGAGCCAACATATGGAGCCTGTGGATTGAGCGGGCGATTCAAAACTTCAGCCACAAAGTTGCTCACCGAAGTGAGGCGCTGCATGTTTGCTGGTGGCAAGCACTCGTAACCCAACTTCAACTGCAAGTTCGGAATGATGGTGGTGAGGTTTGCATTACCCGTGCGCTCGCCCAAGCCGTTGAGCGTTCCTTGCACGTGGCGCACGCCGCTTTGTACAGCAGCCATCGAGTTGGCAACAGCACAACCGGTGTCGTCGTGGCAATGAATGCCCAGCGTTGCATCGCCACCAATGTGCTTACGTACTGCAGCAACAATTTCACCAACTTCACTTGGCAATGAACCACCGTTGGTATCGCACAACACCAAGTGTGTTGCACCTTTCATGACAGCAGCTTCCAAAACACGTAGCGAGAACTCTTGGTTGTTTTTAAAACCGTCAAAGAAATGCTCCATGTCGACAAGAACACGCTTGCCGTTGCCCTTCAAAAACTCCACCGAGTCGGCCACCATGGCAATGCCTTCTTCAAGCGTGGTTTGTAGTGCGTGCTCTACGTGGTAGTCCCAGCACTTTGCCACAATGCACACCGCAGGAGTTTGTGCTTCAACAAGGTTGCGCAATGTGTCGTCGTCATCTACCTTGCCGCGCGGGCGACGAGTAGAACCAAATGCCACCAACACCGAGTTGGCAAGCTTCAATTCACTGCGCGCACGAGTAAAGAATTCAATGTCTTTGGGGTTCGCACCTGGCCAGCCGCCTTCAATGAAGTGCACGCCTAGGTAGTCGAGTTGTTCAGCAATACGAAGTTTGTCTTCCACAGTTGCCGACACACCTTCAACCTGCATGCCATCACGCAAGGTGGTGTCGAATACTTCAACAAAGTTCTCGTTCTTTGTGCTCATGTGCTTCTTCTTTCTCTGCTCGTTTAGTCTCGCTGGAATTACGACGTTTCAAACGGGCCCTAGAACGCAAAAAGCCGCCGAAGTCGGCGGCCGCGCACGAGGGAAACCCGTGCGCTACGAAATAATAATGATGGATACAGCAATAACAGCGATGCGGCTCAGAGCCGAAAACTGTGGGGTTGCTGTGGACATCACAGAGAACAGTATGCCCCTTCCCTCGCCCAACGTCAATACCCGCAAGCCCCTAGCACACTTTTTTCTTGAGGATTACCTGTGGACAAACCTGTGGGCAACGCTGGGGAAACCTATTTGGCGGGCTCGCACCAGTGTGCATACTCCGGAATTTGGCCACGAACGGCCTTTCCGTAGATTTCAGCGACCTTCAAGGTGATGGGCCCGGGGCATGGCACCGAGCGGTCGTCGACCGAGTTGATGGCGCTTACTTCCGCGGCCGTACCTACGCAGAAGATCTCTTCGGCGATATAGAGGTCGGAACGAGCAAGGTCGCCCTTCACCACTTCATAGCCGAGGTCTTCCAGAATCTTAATGACGCTCCACTGCGTGATGCCTTCAAGAGCTCCAGCCGACAATGGCGGCGTAATGATTTTGCCGTTGCGTACAACGAACAAGTTTTCACCGGTGCACTCACTAACGAGACCTTCGTTGTTCAACAAGATGGCTTCGTCGTAACCGGCCCTCAACGCTTCAACCTTTGCAAGCGATGAGTTGGCGTAGTTGGCAACTGTTTTTGCAGCTGGTGGCAACATGTTGTGGTCGAGTCGCTTCCATGAAGAAATTTTCATGCGCACACCCTTGGTGAGTGCTTCTTCGCCAAGGTATGCACCCCATGGCCAGCATGCAATAGCTACGTCAACGGTGCATGGCAATGTATTCAAACCCATTTCGCCGTATCCGTAATACGCAATGGGGCGAATGTAACAACCAGGCAAACCAGTTGAAGCCACAGTGTCTTTTGTTGCTTGCACAAGTTCAGCAACGCTGTAAGGAATTTCCATGCCAAGAATTTTTCCGCTGCGCAAGAGGCGTTCAATGTGCTCGGTGAGGCGAAACACTGCTGGACCTTTTGAAGTTTCGTATGCACGAATACCTTCGAACACGCCGGTGCCGTAATGCAAAGTGTGTGTGAGCACGTGCACCTGAGCTTTATCCCAGTCGACAAGCGTGCCATTCATCCAGATTTTTGGGGTAGGGACCAAGGTAGGCATAGCGATTCCTTTCGAGAACGTTCTTAGATTACTTGCTCGCCAAGCGGGCGGCGATGGCGTTTCCAATTTCTACGGTTGTTCCGGTAACGGCAGGCTCACAAGCGCCACGAACACGGTCTGCAGCAGCATTTTCACCCAAAAAGTCGAGCATTAAGGCTGCCGACAAGATGGCTGCCGTGGGGTTGGCCTTGCCGGTACCCACAATGTCGGGGGCTGAACCATGCGATGGCTCGAACATAGAAGGCCCGGTGCGCGAAGGGTTCAAGTTGGCAGACGATGCCAAACCAATGCCGCCACTCACTGCCCCACCCAGGTCGGTGAGAATATCGCCAAACAAGTTGTCGGTCACAATGACGTCGTAGCGGTATGGGTCTTCAACGAAGTAAATGCATGCAGCGTCAACATGGTTGTATGCAGTTTTCACTTGCGGGAAATCTTTGGCAACAATGTTGAACGTGCGCTCCCACAAATCGCCAGAGTAAGTAAGCACGTTTGTTTTGTGCACCAAGGTCACATGCTTACGCTCGCGCTTCATAGCAAGTTCAAATGCGTAACGCACACAACGCTCTACGCCCATGCGCGTGTTGGTGCTGCCCTGCGTTGCCACTTCATGTGGTGTACCGCGGCGCAACACGCCACCTTCACCCACATATGGGCCTTCGGTATTTTCACGAATCACAATGAAATCGTGCACAGCAGTTTTTCCTGGGGCGACACCCACGAATGGACGCTGGTTCACGTACAAGTCGAGCTCGAAACGCATCTTCAACAACAGCCCACGCTCAATAACGCCAGGGGGTACATCGGGGGTGCCCACAGCGCCCAGCAAGATGGCATCAAAATGGCGCAACTGCTCGAGCACGGCGTCGGACAAAATTTCTCCGTCGCGCAAATAGCGCTGCCCGCCAAGGTCGAAATCGGTTGTTTCAATGGCCACGCCCGCGGCGCGCACCACCTTTAGTGCTTCTGCGGTGACCTCTGGGCCAATTCCGTCTCCACCAATGACTGCGATGCGATGTGCCATAGGGCGCTAAGCCTACCGATAGCCTGAGGGTTGTTATGGCTCGTCATTACATCACCCAGGCAACACACGACCGCATCGCCGCCGAGTTCTTCGACCTCACCACCCGCGGCCGCCACGAAGTAGCCGACAAAATTGAGCGTGCCCGTGAAATGGGCGACCTCAAGGAAAATGGCGACTACCACGCAGCAAAAGATGAACAAGGCCACATGGAAGGCCGTATTCGTCAGCTTGAAGACATTCTTGAAGACCACGAAATTCTTCCGCCAGGTGTTGAAGGCGTCGTCAGTTCTGGCTCCATCGTTACCTTTCTCTATGAAGGCGACGACGAATCTGATGCCGAGACCTACCTCATTGGCCACATGGAAGAGCGCCGTGAAGGTGTGGAAATGATGAGCCCCAAAGCTCCGCTCGGTGAGGCACTCATCTCGCGTCGTGTTGAAGAATGGGTGGAGTATGAATCACCCAATGGCGGCAAGTTGCGCGTGCGCATTATTGCGGTGGAGCATCTCGCCTAGTGCAAATGCAGTTCAGGTGACCTCATGACTGAACTCAACGCCCCAGAACCGCACCTCCCGCCAGGGCGCGAAGTAACACTTCCTGGCCGTGGCACCATTTTCTTTCGCGAACTTCCTGGCCCACCAAATGCGCCCGTCCTTTTCTTATTGCACGGCTGGACCGCAACTGTCGACCTCAACTACTTCACCTGTTACGAAGAACTCGGTAAACACTTCCGCGTCATTGCCCCCGACCAACGTGGTCATGGCCGTGGCATTCGTTCTAGCAAACCCTTTACCCTTGCCGCCTGCGCCGACGACATGGCCGCACTCGCCGACCATTTAGGCATTGCCACCTTTATTCCCGTGGGCTATTCCATGGGAGGCACCATTGCACAGTTGTTGTGCCAACGCCATGAGCAACGCGTACGTGCAGTAGTGCTCTGCGCCACTTCTGGTTTCTTTGTTTCGACTCGTCAAGAGCGCTTGTCGTTTCTGGGGCTACACGGCCTTGGTTTGCTCGCTCGCATTACCCCTGTTGGCGCACGTGAAAAAATTACCGAGCGTTTGTATATGCAGCGCAAAGTAATGAACTGGGAACCGTGGGCTGCAGCGCAACTGCAACAACACGATTGGCGTCTCATTTTGGAAGCCGGTGGCGCACTGGGTTCATTTAACTCACGCGACTGGATTCGCTCTGTTGATGTTCCTGCAAGCGTTGTCATCACTACACGCGACCGCGTTGTTGCCACTAAGCGTCAAATTCGTTTATTTGAATCTCTCCCCAACGCCATTGCGTACTATGTCGATGGCGACCACGACGCCGTGTATGCCATGGCCGATGTATTTGTACCCAAACTTGTGGAAGCATGCCTCAGTGCTGCTGAACGCACAGAACCAGTAACTGAGCAACCATGACCGACAAAGCACTCAGTTCACGCAAGCGCTTCGGGCGTAATGCCGAATTAGCAAAGCTCGGCGCCGCCGTAGGCACAAGCTATGCCACCACTGCTGCTCGCAAACTTTTCGTATCTGCTGCACGCAAAGAAGAACTCGACCATTCACGCGAATTGAAAAACGCTGCGCAAATTGCCGAGCGCCTCGGCAACATGAAAGGCGCGCTCATGAAGCTTGGCCAAATGGCGAGCTATCTCGACCATGGCCTGCCCGAACCATTGCGCCTTGCACTTTCCGAATTGCAATCACAAGCACCACCAATGGCAAGTGCACTCGCCGAGCAAGTAGTGGAAGAAGAGCTTGGCAAACCCATTAGCGAACTCTTTGTGGAATGGGACCCAACCCCTATTGCCGCAGCCAGCATTGGCCAAGTGCATCGCGCCATCATTATTGACCCCGTAGCTCAACAGCAGCGGGCAGTTGCCGTGAAAGTGCAATACCCCGGAGTTGCCGAAGCCATTGCATCTGATCTAAAAAATGCCGACCTGCTTGGCGCTTTGTTGTCGTTCGGTTTCAAAAGCTTCAGCCCCGATGAACTCGTTGCAGAAATCAAAGAGCGCCTCACCGAAGAGCTTGACTACACGCTTGAAGCCGTGAATCAAAAAGACTTCGCCAACTTCTATCGCAATCACCCATTCATTCATGTTCCCGAGGTCATTGAACACCTCAGCACCACAAGAGTGCTGGTGACCGAGTTGGTATCGGGCATTACATGGGCCGAACTACTCGAGCGCCCACAAGCCGACTGTGACTTTGCTGGCGAAGCACTCTTCCGTTTCGTCTTTCGCTCGCTGTATCGCTTCCGTGCTTTCAATGGCGACCCACACCCCGGCAACTACATCTTCCATGTTGGCGACAACGGTGTAAACAAAATCAGCTTCCTCGACTACGGCTTGGTCAAGCACTTCACCGTCGACGAAATGAACGTGTTCCAAAACATGATTACCGCTGCCGCCATTAACCACGACTACGACGCGTTTCGCATTGTCATTGAAGATGCAGGCCTCTTACAAAAAGATGCACCGGTCGATACACACACTGCCGGTGAGTACTACCGCCTCTTTTATTCGCCCGTACGCGAATCACATGTCATGACATGGACTCCTGAATATTCCTCTTCTATTGTGCGCCATACCTTCGACCGCAATAGCCCCATTGCGCAGTACTCCACCGTGCCACGCTCATTTGTTTTCATTCAGCGCATCAACCTAGGGCTCTATGCCTTGCTCGGCGAACTAGGTGCCGTGGGCAACTACCGCCGTGTTGCTGAAGAACTCTGGCCAATGGTCAATGCCGGGCCGTCAAGTGCGCTTGGTGAGGCAGAAGCCGCTTGGCTCGCTGCTAAAAGCTAAGACCGCGGCACCTCGCGCCACGCCTTGCCCTGCCACACATCGGGTTCGCGCGGTAAACCAAGTACACGCTCGCCCACAATGTTGCGTTGAATTTCACTCGTGCCACCCTCAATAGAGTTCGCACGCGTGCGCAAGAACTCGCGCACATATTTCAGCATCTCGTCGTCGGCGCTTTCCCATGCAGTGACATGCGCTCCCAAAATGTCGAGCGCCACTAATTGCACTTCTTGGTTCGACTTCGCCTTCATAATTTTCGTAATTGAGCCTGCTGGCCCCTTCACGCGTTGCACGGTAAGCCCCAACACGCGTGCATCGATATAACACTTCACCACGCGTTCTCGTTGCACTGCAGTGAGCGTGCGCGACTGCGCCAACGTAATGAGCTCATCAATTGTTTTGCCACCCAAAATGCTGCGCTTTTGTGGTCCGCCTGTTTTTTGACCCGACAACGTAATGCGCTCAGCCGACAACGACGCCGTTGACGCTGCCCATCCATCGTTCACATCGCTAATGCGCCACAGGTCAGGAATGCGCACTTCATTTAAAAAGACTTCGTTGAACTCGTGCTCACCGGTCATGTGCACCAGCGGTCGAATTTCTACACCCGGTGCATGCAGGTCGACCCCGAAATACGTAATGCCCTTGTTCTTTGGCGCATTGGGGTCGGTGCGCGCAATGAGCATGCCAATATCGGCTTCATGACCAAGCGTGGTCCACACCTTTTGACCCGACACCACCCATTCATCGCCGTCACGTTCTGCTTTGCACGCCAATGATGCAAGGTCGCTTCCCGCACCTGGCTCACTAAAGAGTTGCGCCCACATTTGTGTTGCTGCAGCAATGCTCGGCAAAAAGAGTCGCTTCGTTTCTTCACTTGAAAACTGACGAATAGCGGGTGCAGCCAAAATGAAGCCCGTGCCACGTGGAATACGTGGTACCACTAACTCATCGAGTCGTTCAATAATTCTGCGTGCCGTTGCATCGTCAGCCCCACGCCCACCGTGCTCACGCGGCCAGTGCGGCGCGGTCCACCCGTGTTTACCTATTTCGGCAACAATGTGTGCTCCGCCTAACGCAACATGCAACTCACGCAGCGCAGTCCAATCTTCCCGACGCACCACCTCAAACCACTCAGTTGGCAAGAGTGCGTGCAGGTGTTCTTCAAGAAGATCTAGCTCATTCATGTATAGAAACTATGACCGCGGGCCATACAACGGCGCAAGTTGGTGAAAGCCCCACGGCAATTCCACCAAACGCCCCGTACCCGAAAGAGTTACATATGCGGTGGGGCTACCACTCGTAGAGAGAATGACATGTGTGGTCCATGCGTCGTCGAAAGCAACAAAATCAACTTCATCGCCTTCAGTATTAAAGGTAATGACCCCACTGCGACCTTCCATTGTTCCGTTATGCACTGCAACCGCAATTTCGCCGGAAGCGCCCACGGTGAGCGAGTCGAAAAACGTAACAGGCAATGGGTGAGTAAAGATGCAATCGCCAAATGGCACAACAGGTTCTTCCAGTACGCCCGGCGACACAATGTTGCGCACAAACAAACGGCCTGTGTGATATTCGGTCCAATACAACTTTTTGCCATCGGGTGAAATGCCAATGCCATTGGTTGGAACTACAGAACGCACCAGGCGCTTCACCGTTTGCAGGTCGTGCGACACGAAATAGATTCCTGTTTCATCACCCTTGCGATCATCATGATCCATCACGCCAATGTCGGTGAAATAGAAATTGCCTTCCGCGTCGAAAATGAGATCGTCAGGTGCGGGCAACGTGAAGCCTTCGCACTCAGTAACAACGTCGACCACTTCGCCCGTTGCAATATCAATGCGTTGAATAGAGCCACCGCGATACGCAAGCTTCGCCACGTTTACACCAGGCACATCTTTCATAATGCTCGGCTTGGACAACCCGCCCATGTTCGCACAATACAAATAGCCATCGGGCCCAAATGCCAAACCATTGGGCATACCAAGTGGTTCCGCAATGGTCTTTTTCATTCCATCGGGCCACACCTGCGTAATGCGATTTCCCGTGAGCTCACTCAACAACACCGAACCATCGGGCATGAGTACTGGCCCCTCAGGAAACAGCAACCCCGATGTCCACGTGTTCATGTTGTTCGCCATCACTATCTCTCTTGCTCGGTAGGACGAATGAGAATCTCACTAATTGACACCCCAGCTGGGCGCGTGACTGCGAAAGAAATGCTGTCGGCAACTTCATGGGCCGTCATTCGGGGCATCTGTGCCATTGCAGCTTGCATCTTTTCCAAAATGACTGGGTTGATGTGCGAGGCAAGTTCGGTATCGGTAAAACCTGGCTCCACCAAAGTGACGCGCACGTGTTGAGATGCGAGTTCTTGACGAATGCCATCGCTAAATGCACCCACTGCAAATTTGGTTGCGGCATACACCGCCGAGCCTGGCTGTGCTTTGCGACCAGCCACAGAACTCACGTTGACAATGTCGGCAACATTGCGTGGTGCGCTCTTTGCTGCCTCCACCAAATACGGCAGTGCAATTTTCGTACAGTTCAATACACCCATCACGTTTACATCGACCATTTGCTTCCACTCATCAAGCGGAGCCATATGTGCCGGACCAATGAGCATTACCCCTGCGTTATTCACCAAAGTGTCGACACGTCCATAGGCAGACATCACCTGATCAAATAGTGACTGCACCGCCTGTGCATCGGCAACATCTACTTCTACCGCTAAGGCTTGTTTTCCTAACTCCTTTGCCAACTGCGCAAGTCGATCTTTACGCCGCGCAGCAAGCACAACAGTGGCCCCAAGTTCAGCGAATTGGCGTGCAGTAGCTTCACCAATTCCACTTGATGCTCCGGTTACTACCGCAACAGTTCCGGTCAGTGTGAGTGGCTTTACATGTGACGTCATTTTATTTCGCAATCTGGTTCAAGATGGGTTGTACGTATTTCATCAGACCAACATGGTCTTCCGACATCGGGAAGTGTCCGAGACCCTTCATGATTTCCATAGTTGCACCCGGAATCTCCTGTGCCGCAAGTTCCGTCCATGGAATTGTTGGGAAGTCATATTCCCCTGTCAACAAATGCACCGCACATTTCTTGGTATCAATGAGATGCCCCTGTCCGCGAAGATCATGTGTGAAGGCGTAATAGTCAATGTCGCCAGGAAATACGCCAGGTGCACCTTGTGCGTAATGCAAACGTGTTTCTTGACGTGAACTTTCCGGCGCGGTTGGCGACATGATCATGAGCATTGTTGCTGCATGCTTTGCTGGGTCTTCATCTCCCGTTGGTTCCAACGCACCTTCGGGAATATCGGCATGCAAGCCACCCTCAAGTGAAATCACCGCACGAAAATCATCGGCGTGATACCGGGCAAGATCGAGCGCCAACATTCCACCTACCGATGAGCCAATGAAAACAGGACGATCGAGTCCGAGTGCACGAGACAGCTCCACCGGCAACCCCATTGCGCTTTCTGGAGTGAGGGTGTAACGCTCAGTCCACCATGCTTTATCTACTGGCGGAAGTGACTTGCCATGGAACGGCATGTCGTACACGATGACGCGATACTTTGAGGTAATGCGTTCGTCCTCTAAGAAATGACGAAATTGGCGCCCGTCTGCACCCGCGGTGTGCTGGCAAATGAGTCCAATGCCCTGTCCAGCTTCCTCAAAATACACACGCTGACTAACACCATCAATGTTGAGGTGGATGTATCTTCCCACCGCCTTATCGAACGTTCCGTGTGGTTGCTTGTAACCACCTGGTTGCGGCGCACCTGTTGTGCCATTCTTTGCTGCACGCATGAGGTCAATAAAACGACGCATTGCTAAATGACGTTCGCCATTAAATGGCTCAGGGCTTGTTTGCATTCCACCAAGAGCAGAGGCACCAACAAAGTCGGTGTATCCAGAAGGCGGAACTGTGGTCAATAAATTTTCCCAAGTCAGCGAATCGGCATTCATCTGTACATCGCCACCGCTTCCGGCGAGCCCTGTTGCGGAAGCTTCTGCAGGTGCACCGAATTTCCCCCGAGTAATTCCGATTTTCCAGCCCGAACCATTTTCCGTTACGGTCAGCGACCCGCTCCACCAGTTCGCATTGATCTGAAACTCTCCGTCATTTTGCGACAATTCGATAGCACGTTTGATAATTGCAATATCCACAAGAGCCCCCAGTTGATTGCTGCACGCCCCCGCGTGCCTACCTGCAGATTACGGCTCGTTCAGACCCCGGCGTACAGTCAGGGAGTTTTTAGAGCGTGCGTAGGTAGTCGAGACCAATATCCAAGATGGGCGATGAATGCGTGAGCCCACCAACCGATATGAAGTCGACACCAGTAGCACCAACCGCCCCAGCAGTAGCAAGGGTGAGCCCGCCACTTGCCTCGAGCAAAACCTTTTTACCCGTGCGTGCCGTGTGCTCTTGAGCAATGGCTACGGCTTCGCGCAATACATGCGGCTCCATATTGTCAAGCAATACGAGGTCGGCTCCGGCACCGAGTGCTTCACGTAACTGGTCGAGTGTGTCTACTTCAATTTCAACCGTGATATCGGGCGCGTGTTCACGCACTGCTTGAAACGCAGCAGCTACTCCACCAGCAGCGGCAATGTGATTGTCTTTCACCAAAGCAGCATCGCTCAAACTCATGCGATGGTTTTGCCCGCCACCACAACGAACTGCGTACTTCTCAAGCTTGCGTAGGCCTGGTGTGGTTTTGCGCGTATCGCGCACCGCAGCATTGGTGCCTGCAAGTTGGTTGGCCCAGTTGCGAGTAGCAGTTGCAATGCCACTGAGATGACACAACAAGTTCAACGCAGTGCGTTCGGCCGTCAGTAAGTCACGAGTAGGTGCCGAGGCACGCAAGAGCGGCGTATCGCGCAGCACTTCTTCCCCATCGCGCACGAGAACTTCGTAAGTGAGGTTGCTTTCGCCACACATCATTTCCAAAACTGCCGCCAATACAGGCATACCCGCAATACAACCCGGCGCACGTGACGTGAACTGCACTTCGCTGCGCAGATCGGCCGACACGGTGGAATGAGTGGTGATGTCAATGCCGCCATCGAGATCTTCGAGCACTGCACAACGAATAATTTCTTCTACGTATGCAGGAGGCAAACTCCGGGCTTCCAAATAGGAATCAAGCTCTGGTGAAATTTGGTGAAAGTGCATCGTCATAGTTTTTCCTTAACCAACTTCGCTATAGCGAAAGATCATTTCTCCATTGTCGCACTGCACACCAACGTGTTGTTGCCATTCATTGCGTTCGGTATCAAAATCTACGCGGCGATGACACCCACGACTTTCGGTGCGAATTTCGGCAGCACCCACAACAGCGGCAGCGACCATTAACAAGTTCGTTGTTTCAAAGCTCGCGAGCGATGGCACAACATCGACGTGGGCACTTTGTGCCATATCGTTCAGCACCTCACGCGCAATGCCAAGCCCGCCTGGCTGGCGCAACACACCCACGTGACGGCTCATGGTTGCCCGCAATAACGTGCGTGACGACACATCGAGCAACGCCGGCACTGCTTCGTCGACCACTGCACACTTTTCAGGAAGTTTCCAGCTGAGTTCACGACCCACGCGGGTACCTGCCACCACACCTTCGGTGAGCGAGTTCGAGGCCAACCTATTTGCACCATGCACACCGGTGCATGCCACTTCACCCACTGCATACAAACCTGGTAACGACGTGGTGCCATTCAGGTCGGCCACAATGCCACCGCAAAAGTAGTGCGCAGCAGGTGCAACAGGAATGAGGTCGGTTGCAGGGTTAATGCCAAATGATTTACATGAAGCAGTAATGCTCGGAAAACGTGTTGCAAACTCTTCACCAATAGAAGTGGCATCGAGGAACACGTGGTCGTCAACGCCACCAGGTGCTTCACTCATGCGCCGTGAAATGGCCGCAGCCACCACATCGCGCGGGGCGAGGTCGGCTAGCGGGTGCATACCTTCCATCACACTCTTGCCTGCACCATCAACCAACACGGCACCTTCACCGCGCACGGCTTCGCTAATGAGCGCCAGTTGACCTTTTGCTTCTGCACCTTGCCACAACACCGTGGGGTGAAACTGAATGAACTCCATGTCGGCCATTGCAACACCAGCACGCAATGCAAGCGCCAAGCCATCGCCGGTGACCACTGGTGGGTTAGAAGTAGAAGCAAACACTTGCCCAAGGCCACCCGTTGCCACCACCACTGCCCGCGCAGTGACATGACCAACATCTATAACAAAACCTGCAGCATCTAAACGCGCAACACGAATACCCACTGCACGCTTTTCGCCATTGCGACCCACACCCAGCAACACGTCCATCGCAAAGGCGTGTTCCATTACTTCAACACCAGCCAACAACGCCGACTGGTCGAGCGTGCGTTGCACTTCAGCACCCGATTGGTCGCCACCGGCATGCACAATGCGCCTGTGCGAATGCCCACCTTCACGTGTGAGATCGGGAGCACCATCGGCGCCTGGGTCGAATGCTGCGCCTAAATGCATGAGATACCGAATGGCAGTTGGCGCTTCTTCCACCAAGGTACGCACCGCTTGTTCGTCGCACAAACCCGCACCTGCGGCCAAAGTGTCTTCAACGTGAGCTTCCAAAGAGTCAGTGGGGTCGAGCACTGCAGCCAAACCACCCTGTGCCCACTGCGTGCTTCCCGCGTCGAGTGTTCCTTTAGTAACAAGCAACACATCGCGCACCGGGCGCACTGCCAACGCTGCTGCTAAACCTGCAGCACCACTACCCAGCACCACCACATCAACATCGCGTTCCCACGCGGGCGCAGGAGCAGCAAGTTGAGTGGGAAACAATGCCGCAAAGGGCGACGCTTGCACTTATTCCCCCGTGGGCGACGGCGTGCCCAAGGCAATCATGCGCTCTACCGACTGGCGTGCACGCTGTGCAATGTCGAGTGGCACTGTTACTTCATCGCGGCCTTCGCGCAACGACATGAGCAACTTCTCGGGCGTAATCATTTTCATGTACTTACACACCGCAGCACGGTTGATGGGTTCGAAAATTACGAGTGGGTTCGCTTTACGCAATTGATGCAACATTCCTGTTTCTGTTGCTACCAATACTTTTTTCGCAGTCGTTGTTATAGCAGCCTCTGCCATACCACCCGTGCTCAAAATGCGGGTGCGCCCTTCAGGAATCACACCACTCGATGCCAAGTACAAGGCACTAGTGGCGCAACCACATTCGGGGTGAATGAAAAACTCTGCATCGGGCTCGGCCAACACGCGCTCACGCAGCTCGGCACCGTTAATGCCAGCATGCACGTGGCACTCGCCCATCCAAATGTGCATGTTGTCGCGCTGCAATATGCGCTGCACGTGTGCACCCAAGAACTGGTCGGGCCCAAAGAGCACTTCTTTGTCGGCAGGAATAGAAGCGACCACTTCCACCGCGTTCGAGCTGGTGCAACAAATATCGGTTTCGGCTTTTACAGCTGCCGTGGTGTTCACATAGCTCACCACTACCGCACCAGGGTGCTCGGCTTTCCATGCTCGCAACTGATCGGCCGACAAGGTTTCAGCAAGTGAACAACCCGCGCGCTCATCGGGAATGAGAATGGTTTTGTCGTACGCCAGAATTTTCGCGGTTTCGGCCATGAAGTGCACGCCGCAAAACACAATGGTGCTGGCCTTTGAATTCGCAGCAATACGCGACAACGCAAGGGAGTCGCCCACATGATGAGCAACATCTTGAATTTCAGGCATCTGATAGTTGTGAGCCAAAATGACGGCATCGCGCTCGGCGGCAAGCGCCCGCACTTCTTTCGCCCAGTCGGAATTGGCTACAAACGAACTATCGCTCACAACATAAGGCTACGCCCTATGAGGCGAAGAACTCACCCAAAAACTATTCACTGCATCGGCTAACGGGCCTCGTGCTGCACCCGCATCGAGAATGGGGTGCTCATCGTCGTCTTCAAATCGCAATACTGAACCCACCCCAACATCGCTTACCACTACAACTAATCGCACCCGCCGGCGCTCGGGGTGCTCACTTGGCGCAGTGAGATCTCGGTCATCACTCTCGTCGTCGTGACTCGCAGGCAACGGTGCTGCCCAACCACAAGTGACTAATGCTGCTGCATCGAATAACCGCGCACATGCACTTTCCGGAGTATCTAAGAGGTCATAGATGTCGCCATTCTCCAAGATGAAACTGAGCATCAACTCTTCTGTTCCGGCATGTGGGCCAATGTTCACCCCATACAACCGCGCGCTGTCGAGGTGAAACGCCGTGGGCGAATTCAACAACGATTCATGAATGCGATCTTCAACCAATGCAGCAAGATCGACTGGATGTACTGACTCATGTGACTGTGTATATGTTTGCATACCTCAATGTGTGCAAAAGCAGGCCCAGAGGTGCCACAAGTTTTTACCGCAGAAGCGACTGGCATCGGCACAGGTTCTCCTCTACAATGAATTTGTATTCAAAATCCATCTCGATGGGTCCTACAAGGTCAAAGGTGAAAACTGTGAGTCACGTCAATCGCTTGTGGAAGACAAGTGTTGTTGTTATTGCGTTAGTAGCAACAACAGCAGCATGTGGCAAAAGTGAAACCTCGCAAACCCGTAACGCAACGCTCGTTGCAGGAACTCCTTGCAAGAAACCTGGTCAAGTCACCAAGGTGTCTAAACAATCAGTTGTCTGTGCTGCTCTGTCACCAAAAAACATTTGGTATCCGGTATTTCAGGAAAAGAAATGGATCTGTGCAAAATTAGGAGGATCACGGAAACAATATGGCATCTTTTCTGTATGCGGTAAAAATAAATCATCAAAGAAGCGTTGGTTTTTGACAATGCCACTGACGTCAAACAGTAACGCTGGGCTTCCAACAACCGACCAAGATGCTTTCATCAAGTTGACAACAAATCCTGAATTGATTGTCGAGACTTCCCCAACAACACCGATCGCTCCGGCAGCTACACCTTCACAACCAGTAGTAGCCGACAACAAAGTTCTTACAGCCACAAAAAACCCGGAGACCACAACCACACCCGCAACTACAACACCTGCCGTCACTGTTCCTTTTAAACCTGTGTCCATAGTCAACTGGGCGACCACCGGTTCAAACCCACGCGGGATGGCAATTGACAACTTCGGCAACATTTACACCACCAACCGTGTCGGGATGTACTGCCCAAAAAACACGCCAAAAGGCCCATGCCCATACTCCGGTGCGGACAACGTTACTAAAATCACGCCAGACGGTATATCCACAATTCTGGGGTCTACCGATTCACAACCACAGGGGATAGCAATTGACTATGCCGGCAACATTTACACCGCCAACAATGACGGGGAAAACGTTACAAAAATCACGCCAGACGGCACATCTGCAATTCTGGGGCCTAACATTTTACGGCCACACGGGATAGCAATTGACAACTTCGGCAACATTTACACCACCAACCCCAGTTCGGACAACGTTACAAAAATCACGCCAAAAGGCGAATCCACAACTTTGGGATCTACCGGCCTAAACCCATATGGGATAGCAATCGACAAAGCCGGCAACATCTACACCGCCAACATCGGCGAGAACAACGTTACAAAAATCACGCCAGACGGCACATCCACAACTTTGGGGCCTACCGATTCACAACCATATGGGATAGCAATCGACAAAGCCGGCAACATCTACACCGCCAACATCGGCGCGAACAACGTTACAAAAATCACGCCAGACGGCACATCCACAACTTTGGGATCTACCGGCCTGAACCCATATGGGATAGCAATCGACAATGCCGGCAACATCTACACCGCCAACTTCGGCGCGGATAACGTTTCAAAAATCACGCCAGACGGTATATCCACAATTCTGGGGTCTACCGGCTTAGGCCCGGACGGAATAGTAATCGACAATGCCGGCAACATCTACACCGCCAACTCTCGCGCGAACACCGTCTCAAAAATCACCACTCGCTAGTGCGGCACTACACACTCGGGTACGTAACCAAGCCTTACGAACCCTTTAACGCAACTTCAATAGAACGTGCTACACCCACAACTGCAGACCCAAACTTCTTGCC
>CAMCZG010000051.1 GCA_945886445.1 Bifidobacterium breve
GGCACTTGCCGACGGCACAACGCCTTAAAACCAAGAGTACGATGCGTCGTTCGGGTCGCGATCACCACCGGTAAAACCACCTGCGCGACTCCATGGTGCTCCGGCAAGCTCTTCGCGTGTCCAATCAAATGTCACCTTCCGGGCGATGATTCCCCACCGACCATGGCGCTTTTCAAATTTATCCATATACCGGCCGCCCACAAATGCAAGAATGGGAACACCATCTGGCCCAGGGTGCGGATGCATCGCTAAGTAGTAACTCTCCACATGGGCAGTATTCGCAGTGCACAATTCAATGAGCACGTTTGTGATGTGATGTTGCCCATTTCCACCCACTGTGTTCATCACATCAACAATGTAATCAGCAAAATCAACGCCAAGCCCTACAAAACTTCCATGATCATCTGTTCCGCCTTCGTGATACACCGATTTCAAAAGTTCTCGATCCCCGCGGTCAACACCACGGGCATAGCGCATGAGCACTTGTTCAATCGCAACATGATCTGCCGCATCACTACTTGTGATCTCAGATGTAGATACTTGAAATGGTCGAGTCATTTTTCTTCCTTCATCGCAACAAAAGCTCCTGCACGATCGCGGGCAGAAGCACCCACTCCAGCGTTTTTGTGCTCAACATAGCTTGCTACCCATCGGCACATCTCAGGGTCAACAGACTGCTTTAATTCTCCAGAGATATATTCACCATTACGTGTGTATAACCCGCTCTTACCATCGCGTGTTACTTTCACTATTTCGTCCGTCTCCGCATCGTAAGTAGCGCGTGTGAGAGGATGAATCATTTGGTGCATTGGTTCCTCACTTGCTCATGTACTTATTGTAGATATCAAAAAAATGTCGCAATTTTGTCTCTTGATAACGCGATAAAGTGATTCCAGGTTTCACAAGTTGCAATGTATGCATTCCCTTTTGTACTTGGGGCATATTGAATGTGTCTTGATCAAATACACGAGCAAGAAAACCTAATTCGTGAGCTTCAAGAATGCTTTCATCGGCGCCAATCCAATGAACTTTCGCTGGTGGCGGTCTATCGCCCTTAAACGGCGACAAGTACAACGTTTCAAAAATTGACATTTCATGTTCGTCCCCAAAAGGCCGAAAACGATAGACGATGCGGTTGAAACCACCCCATGGATGAAAATTGGGGAAGAGTGTGTAGTAGATGCTATCAATCATTTCTGCATCGGAAAGCGACTCCACCCATTCTGGGTCGGCAACTTGTGCGACACGCATCCGCGATGCCATCGCAGCCATTTCACGAGCGGTCTTTCCTTCAGGAACTACACCCAAACGTTCTTCGTCTTGGCCACGATCGAGCATGGCGTCAAGCATTTCTTGTTCAGATGGATCCCAAGTGAGATGCGGACTGGGTGTACCGGTTGGCGTTACAGCGCGTGCGAAATTCCCAAATACATCATAGCGGGAATTGCAATCACCAGTACCAGTAATAATTGACGGGTGAGTTGTTGCCAGATGAAAAGCCTCCATAAAAGCCTCTTGTGCAGTTTTCCAATTGCACCGCATCACTTTTGCTACGTGAGCTTCAACGAAGCGCTCATCCATTCGGTAATTCTCAAAATGCAGTGAGAGTGTCCCTAAGAATTCTTCAAAAGGTTCAACATCAAGATCAAGGCTGATGAAAATGAATCCGCCCCACCTGCCGACAGGTAATTCAGTGAGTGCATATTCGTCTTTGTTCACTTGCGGGAAGTCCCATTCTGAAGGGACCACTTTCAATTCACCTTCGAGGCTCCAGGTGTATCCGTGATATGGACACCGCAATTCAGTTGCATGACCGGCACAATCACGCAACAACCTGCCTCTATGTAAACACGCATTGGGGTAAGCCTTAATTTCGTCTACACCTGTCCTCACAATGAGTACAGAAAACTTTCCGATGTCATAAACCTCTGTGTCACCAATTTCAGGAATATGTTCCTCGCGACAGGCGAACTGCCACACTTTGAGCCAAATCTTTTCCATTTCAAGATCATGGAAATGTCTAGAGGTATACACATCTGAGGGTTGATCTGCGGTACCAAAATCTGCTGGCGATTCGGTTCGCCAAATTTCTGAGACATGATGCGTATCGGTGTCTAAGATCTCGGCATAACTGAGGCCTGGAGATCGATCTTGTCGGTTCTTAATATTTTTTCCCATGTTCTCTCCTAAATGCTCCGTGCCAAATGCGTTGCTTGCGTTACTGCCTCAAGAATTGTTTTTGCACCAACTGCATCGCCAATGAGATGAACGGGGAAAGGGGACCCGGCGAGCTCATCAAAGAGTTCTCGGTTAGGTAAATTCATCCCCACCAAAACCACTGTGTCTGCTTCAATACGAATGCGCTTCACCGCGCCAAGCGCCTCAAGTTCTACATCTGTTTTTGTAATTTCTACAGCCGACATATTCGTGATGAATTCCACATCAGAAACAATGAGTCGTTCGCGTGCCGAATACACCGTCTGCGGTGGGAAGGGAACTTTTTGGCCCATAAAGTCACCTGAAGAAACAAAAGTGACGTGCGCACCAGCAGCAACTAGTTTATCTGCAACAGAAATTGCATCGAAGTCTCCTCCGTCATCAATAACTACTGCACGTTTTCCAATTACCGCACGACCGCCAAACCCAAAGACATCCCATGAACTAAAGACGTGCGGCAAGTCGTAGCCAACAATTGGCGTTGCTGGTCGCCACACCTGAAAACCATCTTTGCGCGGCGTTGAACCAGTAGCAATAATCACTTCATCGGGGTTTTCGGCTCGCACAAGATCAGGATCAACTGGCGTGCCTAAGTGCATACGTACACCGAGTCGTGAACATTCGGCCGCCAAAAATCGCGGCAATGCGCCAAGGTCAGCGCGAAACGGTGCACTAGCGGCAATAGCAACTTGGCCTCCTACCTCTTTGCGCATTTCAAAAAGATGAACTTCATGTCCGCGCAATGCCGCCGTGCGTGCCGATTCAAGACCAGCTGGGCCACCGCCAACAACGACAATTTTTTTCTTCTTCATTGCAGTCGTTGGAGTTTCCCATGGTGTTGTGACTTCTCGCCCAGCCGATGGGTTCACAATGCAAGCAAGTCGTCCCGTGGTCATCAATTGCCCAACACAACCCTGGCTTGTTCCCAGACAAGGTCGAATCTCTTCATTTCTTCCCGACCTCGCTTTAATGATGAGTTCCGGGTCGGCAATGAGCGCACGCACCATCGACACCATGTCTGCGATTCCCGATACCACAACTTGGTTCGCGTCTTCCAACGTCATAATTCTGCCTGTAACTAAAGTTGGCAATGATGTGAGCCGCGTGACTTGCGCACTGAAGGGCAACTCGTAACCAAGCGAGTCATCAAGAGTAGAGATGATTTTGTAGAAGCGGTAGTAACTACTAAAGGAAACGTCAACGAAATCAATATCGGGCTCAATTGATTGAACAATTTTTGCAGTATCTTCCGGATGCAATCCACCTTCAATTTGCTCATCGGAACTCAATCGCACACCAATAGGAAAGTCTTTCCCCACTTCTGCACGACATGCTCGTAACACATCGCTCAACAAACGGACGCGATTTTCTAATGAACCGCCGTACTCATCAGTGCGACGATTCGTTGCAGGTGAGAGGAACTGACCAAATAAGTAACCATGTGCAGCATGAATCTCTAATCCGTCGAGGCCACCTTCTTTCACGCGCCGCGCCGCCTGAGCAAATGCTTCAACAAGATCATCAATCATCATGCGGGTCATTGGTCGTGGAACGGTTTGACGAATAGGGTTCGGAACATCACTTGCCGACCATGGGGTAATTCCAGGTAATGCTCGAGCACTTCCACCATGCCAAAGTTGCTGGAAGACTTTCATTCCAGTTGGACGAATTTTGTCCATTAATTTTTGATAGTCGCCAACAATACGATCTTCATAAATAGGTATCGCCGTCGCTGTCATTGGCATCACTCCCGCAATTTCCAAAATTGACATTCCCACGCCACCTCGAGCGCGTGCGAGGTGATACTCAGCAAAGTCTTCACCCTTATCGACCCAAGGTGACCCCGTTGAATGCGCAGATCGCACAATTCTGTTGTCAATAGTTGTGCCAGCAATATCTAGCGGTTCGAACAATTTCTCGTACATAACCGAAACCCCCTTCGATAACTAGTGTCAAGTTAGTATAATGATCGTTCTATTACAATGTGGAGCTTCCCTGTCTGGTAGACCTATCCCTATGCCCTGGCAAACCCAACAAATGAAGCGTTCCAGCGGGCGGCCAAGCGTGGGGAAGAGTGCCGACACGAAGGCGAAGATTCTGCACCAAGCCCGAATAGCCTTCGCACAACTTGGCTATGTGGCGACCACCTATAGAGAATTACAAGCTCGCACTGGCTACACCTCGGCGACTCTCTATCACCATTTTCCTTCGAAGATTGAACTGTATACGGCAGTGCTCGATGACGTCACCCATGTCATGTACGACAATTGGATTCTGCCCGGAGTAGAGAACTGCATCACGCTATTTGACTATGTTGATGCGTTTTTCTCCACAGTAAAAAACATGCATGAAGCTGAAGCAAGTCTCACCTTGTTCGTTTTAGGAACCCGTGTTGATGCTCAACGTCATCCTGAAATTGCCGTACTACACAGCAGAAATAGCGGGTTGCGCTATGCGCTCATTCAACGCATTGCTGATGCAGGTGTGCGTGATGGCGTACTTAGCATTGAGAACCGTGATGTATTTATAGATACCTTTGACGCCATTACCGCTGGCCTCGTCATTGAAGCAGCCGATCCTGTGCGTTATGCAAATGCCCTCATCGGTTTTCGCTCATTGCTGCGGGCATCTTTGATTCAATAGCAGAACACGTAAAACAAGCTCAAAACAACTGGCGCGCTTGGAGAGACTCGAACTCCCAACCTTTTGATCCGTAGTCAAATGCTCTATCCATTGAGCTACAAGCGCTTAGGCGATGCATTCTAAGGGGAAAACGCCAAGGGCGAAACCTGCACCCTCAATTGCGCGAAATCACTTAGTTCCACGCTGCCCAAGAGTTTGACCGCTTGTACAGCGTCATGGCAGCACGTGCATTGGTACCTGCATCGAGCAACTGTGACGGGTTCGTGACCCCAATAGTGGCAAGCCAACTCTTGTGCGCCTGGAAGTGAATTTGAAACAGGCCGTAACAACAGAAGTTATACGCAGCGGCATTGGTGTGAGTCTCGCGCTGAACAATTTCTAATGCGCGCTTTTCTAATGCATCGGGGAAAACATCACGAATGATTTGTGTCGACTGAGCAACGGTGAATCTCTTCGCTGCAACTACAACAACTGGTTTTGGTGATGACGCCTGACGTGCAGGTTGTGTTGTAACCACGGGTGCGGGGCGACGCATACGCGCACCACCTGGCACACACAATTCGTCGCCAGGAACAATAACTGTGCGCGCATTAGCCCTATTTACTTGCAGTAATTCGCGTGTTCCCACTCCGGCGTAATCGGCGAGCAAGCTCCATGAGTCGCCAAGTTGCACCGTGAACTTTGCACCGCACTGCGGCATTTTCACTTCTGGTTGAACAACAACTTTCGCCTCAACCACATTTACCTCAGCCACTTGTGGCACTTCGGCTACGGGAAGCGTGGTGGTTGGCTCGGGTTCGCGGCTCGGTTCCAAAACAGCTGCTGCTCCGGCGCCACTTGGTACCGGGGCTGGGCTGTTATCGCCAAGGGCTCGAGCAACAGGAATACACAGCGCCACGGCAACGGCCACCAAACCCAGGCGTCGAGCCAGCGGGTGAGTGGGTCGGCTCAACCGTGGGTTTCGGTCGGCATCAGCCCAGAAGTTGTTGTGTTGGTGTGTCATAACGAGCCCCACAAGTTCCGCCCGCAGGTACCTTTGGGTCTATCGGGGCACTTGGCTAAAAGCAAGGGAAGCCACGAAACCCAATAAAATGGCTGTGGATAACCTCAAAAGAGGCCAAGGGTGGGTGCTCACGCACCACGAAAACGCCTGGCGGAGAGGGTGGGATTTGAACCCACGGTCCGCTTTAACACAGACAACGCCTTAGCAGGGCGCCCCATTCGGCCGCTCTGGCACCTCTCCTGGACACGGTCAGTCTATGGCGCAATTCCCGACTTCCTAACGGGAATTTCGCCTTGTCAGGAGGCTCTACTATAAATACATCGCCTTCGCCGAAGGCATCGCATTGATAATTCCCCGGGAGGAAAAGTTGAACAAGCGAATGACAAAAAAGTGGCTGCCCGCCATTGCCGTTTTGGCATTGGGAGCAAGCCTCGTGGCATGCGGAAGCGACAGTGCATCTGACGACGCCGCAGTTACAGAAGACACAATGGCAACAGAAGACACCATGGCCCCATCCGACGACGCCACTGCTCCTGAAGCAACTGGTGCAGGTTGGGACAGCAACTTCACACCATGGTCAGCCGATGCTGCACCAGTGAATTGCGGACCAAAAGAAGGCGAGCCTCTCAAGGCAGCTTGGGTTTATGTTGGCCCTATCAACGATGGTGGTTGGACACAAGCACACGATGCAAGCCGTGTTGCAGTGCAAGAAAAGTTTGGTGACAAAATTGTTACCACCTATAAGGAGAATGTTCCTGAAGGTGACCAAACCGCACAGGTAATTGACGACCTCATTGCCGATGGCAACACAGTTATTTTTGGAACATCTTTTGGTTTCCAAGATGCCTTTGCTGCAGCTGCAGAAAAGAACCCGGGCATTTGCTTCGAGTTTGCGACTGGCTATAAGAGTGCAGCGAACTTGTCACAGTTCTACGGTTCGGCAGAAGACACTGACTACCTCACCGGTATGGCAGCAGGTTTTGCATCAAAGACCGGCAAGCTCGGCATCCTTGCAGCATTCCCAATTCCCGAAGTAATTCGTGGCGTGAATGCCTGGACCATGGGTGCACGTGCTGCAAACCCAGATGCTGAAGTGAAATTGGTGTGGACCAACAACTGGTTCGACCCAGCACTTGAGCGCAAAACTGCTGAAGCACTCATCGCCGGTGGCGCTGACGTGATTGGTGTGAAGTCGCAAGACTCTCCTGCTTCTGGTGATGCAGCAAAAGCTGCTGGTGTTCCATGGGCTGGTTACGACAGTGACCAAAGCGCGAACTACCCAGACGTGTGGCTTACTGCTACCACTTACCACTGGGATATCTATGAAATTCCTCGCATCCAAGCCGTCTTCGATGGCACTTGGGTTGCAGGCAATTACTACGGCGACCTAGAAGACACCTTCGTACGTCTTGCTCCTTACGGCAAGCTCGTTAGTGAAGAAGCCAAGGCTGCGATTGAAGCCAAAAAAGCTGAGTTCACGAAGGCTCCAGGTTCTATGTTCACTGGCCCGTTGAACGACAACACCGGCAAGGAAGTCATTCCTGCTGGCAAGTCGGCAACATACGGTGAACTCATGGGCCAAAACTTCTTGGTTGAAGGCGTTGTTGGGGAAATCCCCGCCAGCTAATTCTGCAGTGTTAACTGTTCGTAAAAGGGGGGTGAGCCTTTTCGGCTTACCCCCCTTTGTCGTCTAGCGTTCTGAGCGGTGGGGAACATGACAAACACAATTGCTGTACAAATGTCTGGGGTCGTCAAACGATTCCCTGGGGTCGTTGCTAACGACGGCGTGGAGTTTGAACTTCGCCGCGGAGAAGTGCACGCTTTGCTTGGCGAAAACGGTGCCGGCAAATCTACCCTCTCCAATATTTTGACGGGCTTGTACAGGCCCGATGAAGGCACTATTGAACTCAACGGTGCCCCGGTTTCTTTTAGCTCACCGCGTGATGCATTAAACGCCGGCATTGGCATGGTGCACCAACATTTCCGGTTGGTGGAAACATTTTCTGTCGCAGAAAACGTTGTGCTCGGCAACCCCGACACTGCATTTCTTCTCGACACTGCTGCCATCAATGAACGCGTCAAAGAACTCGCCGCACGTTACGACATGGCCGTTGACCCCGAGGCTCGCATTTGGCAACTCAGTGTGGGCGAACAACAGCGTGTAGAAATTTTGAAAGTTCTGTATCGCGGTGCGCAGGTTCTCATTCTCGATGAGCCCACTGCGGTACTTACACCCATTGAAGCCGATGCGCTGTTTCGCACCTTGCGTGCAATGACCGCTGAAGGTCGCACGGTTATTTTCATCTCACACAAACTCGACGAAGTAATGGCGGTGTCAGATCGCATTACCGTTCTGCGCGGTGGCCGCACTGTTGGCACTGTCGATACCTCGACCACCAACAAACGTGACCTCGCCAGCATGATGGTGGGCAGAAATGTGGAATTCACGCGTGTACAACGCAAAACACCTGCACAAGCAAACGATGTTGTGTTGCACGTAGAAAATCTTGGTGCCCACGACGACCGTGGTCGCGATGCGCTTCATGGCATCACGCTCACTGTTGGTCGCGGAGAAATTGTTGGAATTGCCGGTGTTGCTGGCAACGGACAACGCGAACTTGCTGAAGTCATTGCAGGCATGCGCCACACCACCACTGGTTCGGTGAGCGTTGAAGGAAAAATATTGCAAAGCGGCAAAGCCCGCGCTGCAATTGCTGGAGGCGTTGCACACGTTCCTGAAGATCGCTTGCACACAGGTCTTGCTGCAGGTCATTCCGTTGAAGACAACCTGGCATTGAAGTCATACCGCTCTTCACTGCTCTCACGTTTTGGTTTATTGCGCCGCCAAGCAATGCGCGATGGCGCAACAGAACTGGTAGAGCGCTACGACGTGAAAACTCCTAGCACCCAAACTGCTGTGCGCTTGTTGTCTGGTGGCAATGTGCAAAAAGTATTGCTTGCTCGTGAGTTTTCTACCGGTCCAAAAGTTCTCATTGCCGCATCTCCCACGCGTGGGCTCGATGTTGGAGCCATTGAATCGGTGCGCGAACGTTTAGTGGAAGCAGCCGATGGTGGTTTAGGGGTGCTTCTCATTAGCGAAGACCTTGACGAAATTATGTCTCTCGCCGACCGTATTGCCGTCATGTACGAAGGTCGCATTGTTGCAGTCATTCCCGCCGACAAAGCCGACCGTGAAACCATTGGTTTGCTCATGGGTGGTTCGCAATTGGAGGCAACCTCATGAAATCGCCAGTGCGCTTAGAGCGCCGTTTAGAGCAGCCGAAATGGCTGAACTGGGCAATTCCTGTTATTTCATTATTAGGTGCGCTAGCCGTAGGCGCCATCGTGCTCTTGCTCACCGGCAAAAACCCCATCGATGTTTACCAACGTATTTTTGAACGCGGCTTTCTTTCTACACGCGCACTCACCGGCACCTTGCGTACCGCAACACCATTTGCATTCACTGGGTTGTGTGCAGCTGCAGCGTTTCGTTTAGGTGTTATCAACATTGGAGGTGAAGGCCAGTTGTATATGGGTGCCATTGGTGCTTCATACGTTGGTCTTGTCATGGGTAACTCTTACCCAGTGGGCATTGTCATCATTGCCATGGTTTTTGCCGGAATGATTTTCGGCGGAATGTACGCAGGCTTTGTTGGGTTACTACGAGCGCAGTTCAATACCAACGAAATTATTACTTCGCTCATGATGAACTACATCGCGGGTATTGTTTTGAACTACCTCATTTTCAACTCGCTCTCGTATTGGCGCGACCCGCGCTCGGCAGGTTTCCCTTCTGGCAAGCCGCTCGACAAACGTGCGTTTTGGCCCTCGTATGAAATTGGCGGTGTAGGTATTTCCTTCGGGCTCATACTTGCAGCCTTTGTAGCGGCTGCGGTGTGGGTGCTTTACAAGCGCAGCCGTTTCGGTTTTGAAATTGGTGTTATTGCCGACTCGCCACGTGCAGCGCGTTACATCGGTATTCGCACCAAGACCACCATCGTCGCTGTTACTGCACTGTCTGGTGCGCTCGCCGGTATTGGTGGCGCAAGCCAGGTGGGCGACTTCACGCACTACCTCGATGCAAAGGGTTTACAACTCAACAGCTTTGGCTACACCGGCATTGTTGTTGCCGCACTTGCACGCCTCAACCCACTCGGCGCCATTGTTGTTGCCATCTTGCTTGGTGGTCTCACCAACGCGGGTTATTCACTACAAGGACCCGACTTCCCCAGTGGTCTGGTGGGCACCTTGCAGGGGCTCATTCTCTTTACCGCAGTAGCTGGTGAAATTCTTATGAAGTACCGCGTGAAACGCAACACTGCTGCAAAGAAAGCGACGGTTGCATCGTGAACAACAGTCTTCTCATTGTCATTTTAGCTTCAGCAATTTTTTACGGAACTCCATTGCTCTTCGCTGCACTTGGCGGAGTGTTCACCGAGCGCAGTGGCGTACTCAACCTGGGCGTGGAAGGCATGATGCTCATTGGCGGCGTGAGTGGTGCTTGGGCATCGCAACACATTGGTGGTTCAGCATGGTTCACCGTGTTTGCTTCCATACTCGTTGCCATGTTCGCAGGCGGTTTAACTGCACTCCTTCATGCATTTTTGTGTGTCACGTTGAAAGCTAACCAAACAGTTGCTGGGCTCTCCATCACCATTTTTGCTGGCGCACTTGGCTTGTCAAGTTACTTTGCCAACGTATGGAAAGTTGCAGCACACCCGGTTACTCGCCCCATTCGCAAACTCGATGTCTTAGGCCTTGCCGATGCTCCTGTTGTCGGCCCACTGCTTTTCAATCACACCATTCTCACTTATGTGAGTTGGGTGCTTGTTGCCGCATCATCGTTTTATCTGTTCCGCACAAAAACCGGTTTGCAATTGCGTGCTGTGGGTGAATCGCCACAAACAGCCGACGCAATGGGAATCAACGTGGTGAAATACCGCTACTTCCACACCGTTTTGGGCGGCATGCTTGCCGGCATTGGTGGTGCCTTCTATAGCCTCGCCATTGTTTCCACATGGGTCGACGGCCTCACCAAGGGCGCTGGTTGGATTGCAATTGCCCTTGTTATTTTCGGCTTCTGGCGCCCCGACCTCACTCTTGTTGGTGCGTACTTGTTTGGTGCTCTCCAATCACTCGGCACCACGTTGAAAGCGCGCAGTTTTCATATCTCTGGTGACCTTCTCGATGCACTTCCGTTCATCATGACCATCGTTGTTCTCGTATTGGTTTCTAGTCGTTTCGCTCACAAGCGTCTTGGCGCTCCGGCAGCTCTTGGCGTTCCTTACGAACGCGAAGAACGATGACCACCGACAACACACCTACTGCACTCACGAATACTTCTCTAGGGTTACGTCGCGCATGGCATCCGGTGTTGCGTAGCGCAGACCTTTTACACAATGCACCTCAACGTGTGATGTTGCTCGGTGAGCCATACGTGCTTACTCGCATCAACAACACGCTCACCGCATTTGTCGACAAGTGCCCGCATCGCAACGCACGGCTCTCTGATGGTTGCGTAGTTGGTGAGCATTTGCAGTGCCCGTATCACGGTTGGGAATATACAGCGCAAGGTGACCTTGCTCATGTTCCTGCACTCGGCGCCGGCGCAACGCTGCCGCCAAACACTGCGCTCTCACCCGCACGTGTTATTGAAAAATATGACTTGGTATGGATCGCACCTGAAGAACCCGTTACCGACATCATCGCGCTCACAGAGTGGAGTGACCCATCGCTGCGCCACGTATGGCTGCCACCACTCACTATCAATGCAGCAGCTGCACAATTCATTGACAACTTTCTCGACTTCGGACACTTTCCCTTTGTGCACGCTGGCACCTTTGGCTCGGGCGAAGATGAAAATATTCATGAGTACTCAGTAGAGAGAGACGACTCTGGCTGGGGCTTCGTAGTGAACTACGAACACACCATTGAAAACAACGAAGACCCACTTGTTGCAACTGGTGAACACCCACTCGTTCAACCGCGCACTATGCGCTACGAGTTCACTGCACCGTTCTCGTGCAACTTACGTCTCAATTTGCCAACCACCGGAATGGTGAATGCCATCGTGACGTTCTGTCAGCCAGTTGACCACAACACCACATGTTTATATTCCGTCATGTTGCGCAACGACTGCCCCACCGACGAACTCGCACAAGCTGCGGCAGCTTATGAAATGGATATTTTGGCTGAAGACCTCAAAATTATTGAAGGTCTCTACGACAAAGTTGTTCCTCTTGAACGTGGCCAAGTACACACGCGGGCCGACCGCAATACCGTTGAGTTTCGTCGCATCATGCAACGGCTACTTGGCGGAACGAGCAGGATTTGAACCTGCGGACCCTTGCAGGTCTCCTGTTTTCAAGACAGGTGCATTCGGCCGCTCTGCCACCGTTCCGTCTGAGATGTTATCGGGCAATATGGCTTCGCAAATGCTCGACCCAATCATCTGCCTCTTTCCAGCGACTATCGGCGTGCTCGCGGGCACTATGAGCCGCTTCGCCGGCAGCCGGATACGAGCCAAAGAACTTCACGCCACCCTGTTTCGCACGTAGTTCGCGCAAAGCATCGGCCATGAGCTCGCTGTCAATATGCCCATCGGCATACATGATGAAGCAATAGTCGCCGAGACCACTATTTTTCGTGGGGCGTGAACTGAGGTGCGAGAGGTCAATGCGTCGTGCTGCAAATTCTTGCAAAATAGAAATGAGACTGCCCGGTTCGTTGGCGCGCTGGAACACCACAAGCGCGGTGCGGTCGTGGCCTGTTGCTTGTGGAATAAAATCTTTACCTACCAACACGAATCGTGTTTGATTATTTTCATGGTCGGCAATATTGCGCGCCACTGCTTCTAAACCGTAGAAAGTTCCAGCAACTTCAGGTGCAATTGCAGCGACTCCTGCAAGCTTTTCTGTTGCAATTTGTCGTGCTGCTTCTGCAGTACTTGTTGCGGTGCGCACTGTTGCCTCACCTAAATGCTTGCGCAAATATGCATGACACTGCGCAATAGCAACAGGCATTGACAGCACTTCACGAATGTCAGCAAGCTTCGTACCTGGCAATGCAAGTAAGCAGTGCTCAATGTCGAGCACCACTTCGCGCTGAATGAAAAGGTCATGGTCGAACACCAACGCATCTTGGGTGAGATTCACCGTTCCTTCAATGCTGTTCTCAATAGGAACAAAACCCAGCGCTACTTCCCCAGCCTCCACGGCATCGAGTACATCGGGCACGGTGCGAAAAGGCACGAGTTCACATAGGGCAAGGTCGGCCTGCGACCTGGCAGCCTGTTCGGTGAAAGTGCCAAGTGGCCCCAAGAAACCCACCCGTGTGCCAGGGGCAACGGGGGTGGAAATAGGGCTTGCGGGGGTTGATTGTGCGCTCACATCATGAAGGTTAGGCGTAGTGATGGCAACATAGAGGTGTGTTTGAAGAAACCCTCCGCCAATTACTCACCGACGTTCGCTCTGGGGCGGTCTCACCCGACGAGGCAGTAGCCCAACTGCGCCGCCTCCCCTTTACCGAAGTGGGTGATGCGCTTGTCGACCACCACCGGGCTTTACGCACCGGAGTTCCCGAAGCCATCTATGGGCCGGGCAAGTCGGCTCAACATTGCGTTGACATTGTGGGAGAACTTCTGGCCAATGGAAGTGGCCCCGTCATTCTCACCCGTACAGATGCCGAGCAGCGTGCAGCGGTACTTTCCGCACATGTTTCTTACGGCGCACCCGAAGAAGCATCGAACACTCTCGCTTGGCGCCTGCCCACTATTGATGCCTCTCTGCCTGCTCCACGTGTTCTCACCATCAGTGCAGGAACTTCCGACGTGCCAGTGGTTGATGAATGTGTACTCACCTTGCGCGCCTATGGCTATGCATCCACACGCATAGTTGATGTAGGTGTTGCGGGCATTCATCGTTTACTTGCACACATTGATGCCATTCAAAATGCCGACGCCATTGTTGTTGCTGCTGGTATGGAAGGTGCATTGCCCAGTGTTATCGGTGGTCTCACCGGTGCGCCCATTGTTGCTGTGCCCACAAGTGTTGGCTACGGCTCATCGCTGGAAGGAATTACTGCGCTCCTTGCAATGCATTCGTCATGTGCGTCGGGAATTTCAGTGGTAGGCATAGACAACGGTTTCGGTGCTGCATGTGCAGTAGCGCGAATGTTGAGAAGCGCGGCGTGAGTTTCCCTGCTGCACACAACGCCAACACCGTTTGGGTCAATGCCAGCGCTGGTGTTGCTGGCGACATGTTGCTGGGCTCGCTCATCGATGCAGGTGCCGATGTTTCAGAAGTGGTCAATATTCTTTTTGGCCTCGGCTTAAACGATTGGGCACTCACTGCCGAGCCCGCCATGCGCTGTGGCATTGCCGCAACTCACGTTGTTGTGGTGGAACATCATCACGACGATCATCATCAGCACACGCATCGCTTGCATAGCGACATTGTTGCGCTGCTCAATGCTGCCGACATTCCCGAGCGCGTGTGCGAACGTGCACTTGCCACCTTTGCCGTGCTCGCATACTCAGAAGCAGCTGTGCACAAGGTTCTTATTGAAGACGTTGAGTTTCATGAAGTAGGCAGTATTGATGCCATCGTTGACATTGTTGGTACTTGTGCCGCACTTGAAATTCTTGGCATCGACCGCGTCACAGCCTCACCCATTGCCACCTCGCATGGATCCATTCGTAGTGCGCACGGCATTCTTCCGAACCCAGGACCAGCTGTTGCCCACATGCTTGCAACACATACGGTGCCTACTCGCGGTGTAGATGTTGACTATGAAGTGTCTACTCCCACCGGTGTTGCACTGCTTATTGCACTCGCAGAATCTTTTGGCGCATCTCCTGCGATGCCCATTACAGCAATAGGGCATGGTGCTGGAACGCGTAACCCCACAGACCGCGCCAATGTTGTGCAGGTGCTCTTAGGTACAACCGACGCTGCAAACGATAGCGACACAGAAACTTTGGTGGTGCTAGAAACAAACACCGACGATGTGACCCCAGAGGTTTTGGCCTACACCGTTGCGCAACTTATGGAGCACGGTGCAAACGATGCATGGGTAACGCCCATCATCATGAAGAAAAATCGTCATGGGCATTGCTTACAAGTGCTCTGCACTCCACAACTTGCAGAGAAGCTCTGCGGCATTATTTCTCTAGAAACTGGGTCTTTAGGAATTCGTCAAAGCACAGTGGCGCGCTTTGCAGCGGCCCGCGAAGTAGTGAGCGTTGATGTTCTCGGTTTCTCTGTCGATGTCAAAACAAGCAACTCAAGGCTGAAAGCAGAATTTGAACACGCTGCCATTGCTGCGAAAGCAACTGGGGTGCCACTGCGTGAAGTAATGCGCTTGGCCGAAGAAGCCGCACGCGGTTATTTCAGTTAGAGCAACTTCATTCCGGCCAGCAGTGCACCGGTACCTAATGCTTGAGCGGTAATTACCACGCCCACTAGCCACTTCAGTTGCTTGTTAAAGAGCACGTGCATCTCACTGCGCATCTCGAGACGCAATATCTCCATATCTTTTGCAAAGCTTGAACGCAGGTCGGAAACATCTGACCTGCGCGCTACATCACCCCACCCTGTTGGTGGCAAATGTTCCATAATGATGGCTGCCACCTCCTTGCCATGTGCATCAATCAAAGCTTCATGCATCTGAAAGCGTTCTGCTTCAGTAGTAATCATCGTAAGCCACTTCCTTCCAATAGTGAACACATATGTGTGTGCTTTCCTCGTGGGAATGTGGCAAGTGTTTATACCGGCAGGAACTCCTGCGCCCAAGCCTTCAGTGCATCTATGCCTGCTTCGCCTGAACGACGTGCAAGCACTTTGCCGTCACCATCGAGCAAAATGAGCCCTGGGTAACCCGACACACCATATGCCAACGCAGCACCTTGGTCTTCGCTGTCGGCCATCACCGGCCATGGCCAAGCTTTGTCAACTACCCACTGCGAAGGTGGCCAGTTTGGTGCATCGTCACGAGCGCCAGTGCTCACGCCAATGACTTCCAAATCGCCGGGCATAGCGCCGGAATCTTTCCATTCAATGAGTCGAGGTATTTCTGCATTGCAATGTGGACACCAATGCGCAAGGAATACCACAAGCATCGGCTTTCCTGTGGGCGTAATGGTGAGTGGCGCACCATCAAAACCAAATCCGTTGACCACTGGTGCAAGTTTTCCGCGGGCAGGGTCGCTATCGGGGTCTTCCAATGCCGACAGCATTTCGCCAGTTGCTTTCACCGTTTGAAATTCTGCAGCAGTAACTGCGTCGCCATTTGTTGGTTGTGACGTCTCTGACGCATCACTAATAGTTGATGTAGTTGTCGACGATGAACTACTGCCACCACCTACAACAAGCACCACAGCAACAATTGCGGCAATCGCAAGAGCAACTCCGCCAGCAATGAACTTGGTCTGATTTTTTTGAGCGGTCATACTTTCTCCAATTGTTCAGCATTTTCACTTACTTCACTATTTTTTGTATATGTCGTGCAGAGCAATACAACAACGCTCACAAAACCGCACAGCGCCATAAATGGTAACGACACGAAGCCAAATTGGCGGAACCAAATGGTGGTGCACGGCACATCAATGGCACACACATTGGTTTCCCACGTGGGGTTCCACTCCAATAAGTAGTGGTACAACGAAATCACACTGCCCACCACTGCAAGCGGCACCGCATACACCGTTACCTCTTGTCGCGCAGCAACTTTGTTTTTACGCACAAGCGCCACTAGCAAAATCACAGCAAGCGGGTACATGCACGCACGCTGATACCAGCACAACTTGCAGGGGTTGTAATTTGCCACTTCAGAAAACCACAAGCTGCCGAACATCGCGAAGGCTGGCACCATAAATGCCAAAGGCAGCGCCACGGGGCGAAACGCCTCAACAAAATTTCTCGCAGCCGCAAAACGCCGTGCCTTTAACCTCGCCACCAGCAAGACCAACGACCCGCCCGCTGCAAAGAGCGCCAGCAGCGCCGAGAGCAGTTGCATGGTGTCGCTGTTCATATCTCATAGTCTCGCCTCGCACCCCCTGAGTTCCCAACACCGCATAAAAGAAGG
>CAMCZG010000052.1 GCA_945886445.1 Bifidobacterium breve
CTGTCGGCTGCTCGCATTGCGTCGTGGTCGGGAATTCGTACCGTTATTGCGCGAGCAACGAAGGAAAATGTGGTGCTCGATGCAGTGCAGGCGCGTGCTGGCGTGGGTACCACCTTTGTGGGTCGCGATCGCCAGCTTTCTGCCCGTAAGTTGTGGATTGCATTTGCTGCCGAGGCAACGGGCTCGGTTGTCATCGATAGCGGCGCAACCGAGGCGCTGGTGAATCGCGGTACGTCGCTCCTAGCAGTGGGTGTTGTTTCCTTCACCGGGCAATTTGAACACGGTGAGGTAGTCGAAGTGCTCAGCGAAAAAGGTGAACTGATAGCACGTGGAGCCAGTGCTATTTCGTCCGTTGAACTTTCAACTGCGAATGCAAAAGGGGCAGATCACTCACCACTCGTTGTGCACCGCGACGAGTTAGTGCTCCTCATGGGCGACTTCTGAACTGAGTTTCTGAAACCTGCTCACGAGTTGTCGTACTTCCGGCACGCGGAAGACAAAGAGCAGCACAGCGTAGATACCGAGTCCGATTGTGCCGCACAAAATGGTGCGAATGAGTGCAAGCATTCCTGAGGTAGCGCCAATTGCACGTCCCAGGATCCATGCAGCCTCGGCAGCAACAATTGCGCTGATGAGCATGGGGAGTAGTGATTTCAGCATTGCTTTCATTTCAAACTCGGGAACTTTGACTTCAAGGACCGCAAGAGCAATGACTGCGCTCACGAGATAGGCAAGTGCGAAAGCGAGCCCCAAACCAAGAACACCAAAGTGGCGTACCAAAATGAGAGCGAATGCAATATTGAGAATGTTCTCGAAGCAGTTGATAATAAACGGTGTACGTGTGTCGTTGTGCGCGTAAAACCCTCGCAATACAAAGAGGTACACCGAGAACCCCACTAAGCCAATGGAAAAGCCCATGAGTGCGCGAGAGGTATTGAGTGCAGCATCGGCTGTGAAGTTGCCGTGTTGCAGCAATGCGCCAATGGTGGGGCGTGCCGTTACAAGTACAAGAAAACTAAATGGCAAAGTAAGAAGCGAAATGAGCCGCACGCCAAGCGACATGCGTTCAACGAATCTCTCCTTATTGCGTTCGGTAACTGCACGGGTTAACTCGGGCGCAAAGGTGGTGGCCAGTGAAACGGCAAGAAGTCCGTGTGGCAACTGAAAGAAGATGTATGCCTTTGTGTACGCATCGGGGCCACCGCTTCCTGGTCGAGCCAAGTTGCGAATAAATATGAGTGAAATTTGATTTGCAACTACATAGCCAAATGTCCAGGTTGAGAGACGAGCTAATTTCTTTACCGCGGGGTGTGAAAACTGGGGTCGAAAATGGAAACCAATATTTTCTCTTCGGAATGAATAAACGAGCAGGGCAGCCATGACGGCAATTCCGCCAGTGGCACCTAGACCTAAGAGCCAACGCAGAGAAGAGCTGTCATTCACGGTGGAAAGTGTTGGCTTGCCGTCGAGAACTGCGGGAATGAAGAGCAGTGAAACAATGATGATGATGTTTGATGCAACGGGGGCCCATGCGGCAGCGAAAAATTTCCGACGGGCATTGAGGGCGGCTGTCATTAATGCGGTGACGCCATAGAAAAATATCTGCACAAGAAAAATACGAGTGAGCAAAGTGCCGATGCGTTGGTATTCGCCTGCATCAACGGCTGAAGAGGTGTGCAGGGCAAAAAGATGGAAGATGGGCGAGGCGAGGGCAACGGCAACGGCTGTGGATGCAGCAAGAACTACTAGCCCTACTGAAAAGACTGCATCTGAGGCCGTGCGCGAGTTCTCGTCGCCGTCAGTTTGGTCAGCGAAGATGCGTGTGAAGAGTGGCACAAGCGAGGCAGAAAAAACGCCACCAATGAAGAGTTCGTAGATGGAGTTCGGTGAGTTATTCGCTCCGTCGTAAGCATCGGCAAGGGCGGTTTGTCCAATAACAATGCCAAACACCACGATGCGAATGAGACCCGTGAGGCGCGACAGTGCAGTACCCGATGCGACGGCAATATTGGAGCGCATGAGGCCAGATTGAAGGGAAGTGTTTTGGCGGTCCATTCGTAGTGAGAGCGTACCGAACAGTAAGGTTGAGACATGGGGAATCGCTTTGAATCAGTGCAGGCTGTCCGTGATGGGCTCAAAGAAGTCAATTATTTGGCTGACGACGGCATTGCAAGTGTGGCCTTTTTGGCCGATCGCTTAGGTAAGCCAGTTCTTATAGAGGGGCCAGCCGGTACCGGTAAAACCCAACTCGCAAAGAGCATTGCTGAACTCACGGGGGCGCGGCTCATCCGTTTGCAGTGTTACGAGGGGCTCGACGAGTCGAAGGCACTCTACGAATGGAACTACAAGAAGCAGTTGTTGCGCATTCAGGCCGACAAGAACTCCGATTCATGGAACGATGTCCACGACGACATCTTCAGTGAAGAATTCCTGCTCACACGTCCTCTTTTGGAAGCAATTCGTTCAGAAGACCCAGTAGTTCTTCTCATTGACGAAGTTGACCGTGTTGAAATGGAAACGGAAGCATTGCTGCTTGAAATTTTGAGCGAGTATCAAGTGTCTATTCCGGAACTTGGCACCATTACCGCAAAACAAATTCCGCTTGTGTTTCTCACATCCAACAATACCCGTGAGCTATCAGAAGCTTTGAAGCGTCGTTGCCTGTACCTACACGTTGACTACCCAGACCTTGAGCGCGAAAAGCTCATTGTGCTCACCAAGGTAGAAGGCATTACAGAGCATCTCGCCGATCAAATTGCGCGCATTGTTCGAAACATTCGTCAGCTCGATCTGAAGAAGTCTCCATCGGTGAGCGAAACCCTCGACTGGGCTCGCACCTTGATGCTCTTGGGCATTGAACACATCGATGCTGAACAGGCAAAAGAGACGTTGCATATTTTGCTCAAATACCAAACCGACATCGCCAAAGCGGTGAAGGAATTGTCTTCAGGCAAATAGGAACTTCAACACATGCTCGATTTGATGGCAGGTTTCGTCGCGGAGTTGCGTAGTGCAGGTCTGCCCGTCAGCCTGACCGAAAACCTCGATGCGATGGAGGCAATTCGCCAAATTCCCATTGAAGACCGTGACGCGTTTAAGTACGCTCTCGGCGCAACTTTGGTGAAGAACTCTGCGCATTGGAAAGCATTCGAGACGGTTTTTGAAGTCTATTTCTCTTTGCGTGGTCCTGAATATTCCATCAAAGATGAAGATTCGCCCGATGAGTTTTGGCGTGAAATGCAAGACCAAATGCGCCAAGGTGAAGGCAAAGGTGGCGGTGGCGCCATGGATTCATTAACGCAAGAAGAGATGATGAATCTCCTCATGCGTGCACTCATGAATGGCGACCAGGCCATGATGCGCGCAATGGCGCGCCAGGCAGTGCAACGTTTCGCTGGCATGGAGCCGGGTCGCCCCGTAGGTGGCACCTATTACCTCTATCGCACACTGCGTAACCTCGACCTAGAAAACATGCTCGACAAACTTCAAGATGCTCAACGCGAAACAGCGACGGAACCATTAACCGATCTTGAAGAGCGCCTGAATAAAGATGAGATCGAAAGTCGCATCGAGAAATTCAAGCAAGAAATTGAAGCTGAAATTCGCCGCAAACTTGTGGCCGACCGTGGTGCTGAAGCAATGGCAAAGACTCTGCGCAAGCCGCTTCCTGAAGATGTTGAATTCATGCATGCCAGCCGCGACGAAATGGCCAACCTCAAAAAGGCGTTGTATCCATTAACGCGTAAAATTGCAGCGCGTCTCACGCGTAAGCGTCGTAAAGGGCGCAAGGGTCCACTCGATTTCCGCAGCACGGTACGCCACTCATTGGCATACGGCGGCGTGCCAGCCGAACCAAAGTTCCGTTCCCCTCGGCCATCAAAGCCAGAGTTGATGGTGGTTGCCGATATATCGGGCAGTGTGGCAGCCTTTGCTCGTTTCACATTGATGTTGGTGTACGCCCTGCAGGGCCAGTTCTCTAAAGTGCGATCGTTTGTATTTATCGACGGGCTCGACGAGGTAACGGAATACTTCAAGTCAACCGAAGATATTGCTGAAGCAATTCAGCGGGTAAACACTGAAGCCGATGTGGTGTGGGTCGATGGGCACAGCGACTACGGCCATGCCTTTGAAGTTTTCTGGGAAAAGTACGGTCGCGATGTGAATGCCAAAACCACTGTGCTATTGCTCGGCGACGCGCGCAACAACTATCACGCAGCGCAAAGTTGGGTCGTAAAAGAAATTAAAAAGAGCGCCAAAAATGTGTACTGGCTCAACCCTGAACCACGTTCATATTGGAACACGGGCGACTCCATTGTTGGTGAGTACGGAAACCACACCGACGGCGTATATGAATGTCGCAACTTGCGTCAGCTTGAAGCCTTTGTCGAGAAGTTGGTATGAGTTCAACGCGTGTCATTCTCATTCGACACGGAGAGTCACAAGTGGCTGTCGACAAAATCATCGGCGGATTCCGAACCTGTAATGGACTGTCGGATCTCGGCCGTCGTCAGGCCACTGCACTGGGTAAACGATTTGCCTACGAAAATGAACAAGTACCAGGAACGGTTTCTCCTACGGTGTTCATTGCGAGCCATTTCGCTCGTGCCCAAGAAACTGCACAACTCATTGCACACGGCATAGGCAACCCTGCCCTCAGAACAGACCCCGAGTTTGGCGAGCATGACCCAGGCCCGTTATGTGACGGCATGCCCTACAGCGATTTCTTGGAAAAGTTTGGGCATCGCAACTGGGAAACCGACCCGTACGACGAAACGTACCCAGGTGGGGAAACAGTCGCAGCGTTTCAACTGCGTGTTGGGTCTGCATTGCGGCGTGTAGTTGATGCGCATCCGGGTGAAACCATTGTCATTTCTTGTCATGCAGGCGTTATCGATACCTGTTTGCGCTATGCATTGCGCGCCGCTCCAACCGGAGAGTTCGAAGTGCACACCGTGAATACTTCAGTAACGGAAATTGTGCACGTGCGCCCGGGTCGTTGGAAACTTGTGCGATACAACGACACAGGACACCTGCTGGGTATTCAATAGCAGTCAGTCTTGTTGGTTTAAGATGATCCCTATCGCGGCATGCGAAAACGTAAGGGAGCGCTATGGGTACATTGTCTGGAAAAGTTGCAGTTGTCATTGGTGGACATTCAGGGTTCGGTGAGGCAATTGTTCAGCGCCTTCATCGTGAAGGAGCGCAAATTGCCATTGCAGCGCGACGTATAGACGTTGTTAATGCTGCTGCAAGTGCAGTAGGCGGTAAGGGCTACCAGTGCGATATTACGAACAACGACGACATCGCGGCGCTAGTTCAGAGTGTGGAAAAAGATTTCGGCAAAATTGATATTGCGGTGAACTGTGCGGGCTATGAGCAAAGTACGCCGATAGCTGAACTCACTCCCGAGAAGCTTGTTGCAATGCAGGCAGTTCAATTTACGGGTGCCATTTTTTGTATGCAGCATTTTGGTAACTCAATGGCGGCATCGGGTGGTGGCACATTTTTGTCAATCTCTTCCCAAACAGCTCATAGTCCAGCCGTTGGGTTGGCGGCGTATGGAAGTTCGAAAGCTGGTGTTGAATATGCAACCAAAATTGCGGCGGTGGAGTATGGCCCAAAGGGTGTGAGGTTCAATTGTGTGGCAGCTGGGCTCATTGAAACACCCATGACTGCTCGTGTTTTTAAGGTTGACTACGCCATTCAAGCTCTCACTGAACTCACGCCAGTGCGGCACATGGGGGCAAGTGAAGATATTGCTAAGGCTGCATACTTTTTTTGCAGCGACGAAGCGCGTTTCGTGACTGGCCAAACATTGTGTGTTGATGGTGGAGCCTCACTGCACGGGCTTCCCACGGCACTTCATTATGCCGATGCGGCTCGACGCATGGCCGAGAAACCTTCCGACAGCAAATAAGCGTCATGTCACGAATTGCTGTTGTGGGTGCTGGCCCAGCAGGCTGTGTTGTTACACACCGCTTGGTGAGTGCCGGCTGCACAGTAGTTCTGTTTGAGCAGGGCGTGGGCCTTGAGAGTGTGCACTCTGCGCGCAGCTCTATGCGTTTTTCCGATGCACTGAAAGTAGAAGAACTACTTGATCATTCAGGTTTTGTGACTGATGCTCGAGAGCAAGCATTGCCCTATTTGCGTGGTCAAGGCGTTGGCGGCACCTCAGCCATTAATGCGATGGTGCAAACCTGGGGGTGTCCCGATGACTACAACCAGTGGGAGCGCATTTATGGCTGCGCAGGTTGGGGTTGGAGTGCAGTTCGTCAGGAATTTCAGAATCTGCATATGGGCTCGTCGCGGGCGGTTCACTTTGGGAGGTTCTCTCACGACGTGGTGGATGCTGCACAGCGCATGGGTGCGGGGGAAGTGCGCCACGGTGCGGCATGTGCCGATGGTGCAGGGTCAGTGGCGCTTTCGCAGGTCGATGGAAAGCGACTCGATGCTTTTTCTGCTTACGTGCTTCCACTAACACGTAATGCAAATACTGCAGAGCGTCTTGACGTGCGCACACAGAGCAAAGTAGAAGCGGTCTTAATGGAAGGCGGAGTGGCTAAGGGTGTTTCCTTGGCAAACGGCACTGAAGAGCATTTCGATGCCGTCGTAATGTGTGCAGGGGCAATTTGGACCCCACTTCTTTTATTGCGCAGTGGGCTATTTGGCCCTGCTATTGGTCGCAACCTGCAAGATCATCCGTCTGTGTCAATCATTGTGCAGATGGCACAAAATATAGAAGAGATTATTCCGGAAGTGACTTCGTTGGTCATCGCTTCGTCTGCGATGGGCGAAAGCAATATTCATCTCTTGCCGGTGAACGCGGTGAGCGGTGGCAATGGAATGCAATTTGCTCAACTTGCAGCTGCAGTAACAAAAGTCTCTTCTCGTGGCTTAGTGAAAGAAGTGAATCAGAAAGCAGAAATCTCATTGTGCTCTCTTTCCACAAATGACGACGCCGAAGCAATGCGGGCAGCTCTCATTTTGGCCTCAGATGTTCTGGGATCTGTGAAAGAGAATGGCTCGATCGTGGAATGTTACGTAGACAATGAAGGAACACGGCTGCATGAACTCATTGCTCACGATGAGGCGAGCATGATCAAATTCGTCCAGCGACAACTGGGTGCTTACTCTCATGCCTCGGGAACTTGCGCAATGGGCGATAAGGAAAGCGATCGTGCCGCAGCAAATGGCGCCGGGGCTTTATTTAATACTCGCCAACTATGGGTGGCCGATGCCTCGGTTTTCCCCGATATTCCACGCGCAGCAACGCAATTGCCTACCATGATGGTGGCAAGTCGCATCGCACGTGGAATTGCTCAACAACTTGCGTAATTTCTGAAAGGCTTCACCCGTGTCACTACTCAGCATATTTCGTAAATCACGGCATCGTGAGTGGCGTAAACCTGGCCATGAAATCCACGAAATTCTGCTGTCTGCAAATGACCCTCATGCAGAAGAATTCGCACAGGCACTGCGCGCAGTAAATGTAGATGTTTGTGTGCTGTCCAATATCAACAAATGGATCGAAGAAACGGTTGCAGTGCGTGCAATCGCTAACGACGGAAAAATGTATCAAGCACGAATTGCAATAGTTCGTGGTGCACCCTCGGGTGAAATCGCATTACAGACAGCAGGAGTTTTATCAATTGCTTTTGCTAGTAATTTCACGCAGCGTCAGTTGAAATTGGCTTTAAAGCACGCATTGCCCGCTTCACCAAAATAACCCAAGCCGCTATAGCGCAGAGGCTAAATAAAATCCACTGAATCGCGTACGACAGATGTGCTCCGTTATCCGTCTTCGGGTTGGTTACCTGTGCCGGCAAGCTCGATGTAATTTGCGGTGACTCTAGTAAGTCGAGGTAGTACGGCAAAACAGTTTGTTGTGCATTCAACTGGGTTTGCCCACTCAACCTCTTCACGTCTAGATGCTGGGCCTCGGTGAGTACTCCGGTTGCGGGGTCGCTGAGTGCACCCACGCGTCGTTCTTGGGTAAGTCGGATGCGGCCAAGTACTTCCACTTCGTCACTGGGCGGTTTGGGCATGGAAGTAGCGAGCGGAACAAAACCGCGGTCGACAATGACCGCATAGCTTTTGCCGTCAATTGTGAAATCTAAAGGGGTTGCGGCGTCTACTCCCGCGGTGCCATCTTGGCTTCGATTAAAAATAGTGACTTCGGCGCTGGGGCGAAATGTGCCACGCACGACCACGCGACGCCATTGAATGTCATTGAGGTTGGAAGGAAGGCTTAACGCGAGGTCCTTGATAGGCACGATGGCCTGATTTGTATTGGCGCGAAGGCCAGCGTTAAATGTTTTGCGTTCATCAAGGCGACGAAATTGCCACATCGATAATGACATCATGAGAACTACAAGAAATATGACAAGCAGGTGAGTGAGCAGCCATTTCGGGCGCAAAAAGTGGCGCAATATCATGTGATTCTTCACTGTGCTTCACGCTAGTTTGTGTATGTGCACGATGCCTCATCATCTGATAAAAACACCCACACGGGAGATTTGCCAAATTTTCATATTCCTCACATGGAAAAAATTGAATGGATGGTGGAAACCTTCGGATGGGCAACAGAATCTGTTGACCCTGGTGTGGCCAAAGCCGCAAATGGTTCACCATTTCCCACATATTCCTACACTCTGAATTTCACTGAAGTGACCACTTTCCCCAACGTCGTGGTGTGTGGGCTCACTCCAGTTGCATGCAAGGGCTTATTTGATCTTGTAGTCGATGTTGTAGCTGCAGGAAATAGCATTGAAATTGGTGCCGAACTGCTTGGGCTATTCGATGGTGAACAACGTGCAAGGTTCGTACCTGTGGCAATGGACGACTGGGGTCATCTTTTTGCAACCGCTACTTCGTGGTACAAGAAGAAATCTTTTTCAGTCGTGCAGTTGCTGTGGCCCGACCGTAATGGTTTCTTGCCGGGTGAAGTGGGCTTCGATCAACGCCTCACTTTTGCTCAGCCACTCTTGGGGTAGACCCGCATTTCGTTGAGGTACTTCACAACGTCATCAGCATTGCGCGCACCCATTGCCGCTAGGTCGAGCATGTTGTAGAGCACTTCGTATGAAGAATAGGAATAGCCAGAAGTAATGCGTAGTGCTTTGCCGAGTGCCTCGCGCGGGTTCTCGTCGTAGCGCAGCAAGAGTTCCTCTGCCTCGCTTTTACGCAGTTGTCGGGCCTTGTTGTGTGCCTTCATTTTACGCACGATGTATGGCGAAAAATATCCGTTGTAACGGTGTTGGAGTTCAGGCAGTTTCCAGTCGAACGATGTGATGTTGCGACGGCATTGAGGGGTAGCACATATGCATGTGAACTCGTCGTAGTCAGATGCATCAGACACCGCATAATCAAAAGTAATTTCTTCCCCTGCGGCAATGTCGCGCATGGCAGCCAGTTGAGTTGCATTGCCCATGCCACAATTTGGGTTGCACGAGTGGTTCACGGCATCTCCAAGTTGGCGGACTTCGGGGCCAAGCAGAAAGCTATCAAGTTCTATTTGTAGCGAGCGCATGCGCCGCTCATCGGGGTGGCTGTTAAAGGCACTGCGGTTCATCTCGGCGCCGCCAAAGCTGACCACAATGGCTCCTGCGTCTATGGGCGCTATGGCAAAGGTGCCAAAGTTTGTCCCAGGAGTGGAGCGTGTTTCTGCCAACGGCGTGAGGTAGTTCGAGTAGCCGGCAGCGTTTGTCATAAAGATCCTCGCCAATGTTGGCATGTCACGGTAACCTATATTCAAACATCACGAGTGACCATTGGGGTCCGGCAACCGGGGTAGGTCCACGGTGCCAACTCGCTTCTCTGAAGCGGGGATGTGGTTGTAGGTACATCAGTACCTATGGCAACGACCCTTTCTCGTGTTGTTGCGTTTTTTGTTATACGTGTACACCGATGCTGAAAGGAGAGCCATGAGACCAGGAGACAACTACTACACCGCTGCGCACGACTACCCAGCAACGGGCGCATGGAACCCCTCTCAGCATCCGGGTAATCGCAAGTTCTACACTTTGCCTGCCGACCGAAAAGTGCAACTCGATGTAGGTGCAACGCTCAGCGAAGTGACCATTGCCTATGAAACATGGGGCACACTCAACAGCGACGCCAGTAATGCAGTGCTGCTGTGTCACGCGTGGACGGGCGATAGTCATGCCGCAGGGCGCGCCACAGATGGTCAACCCACTCCGGGTTGGTGGGAATCACTCATTGGGCCTGGTTTGGCCATCGACACCAATGTGTGGTTCGTGGTGTGCACCAACGTGTTGGGTGGATGTCAGGGAAGTACCGGCCCCGCATCGCCGCATCCTGAAGATGGGTTGCCTTACGGCTCACGGTTTCCTGTTGTCACCATTCGCGACATGGTTCGTGCCCAGGCACGCTTGGCCGATCACTTAAATATTCGTGTGTGGCAAAGCGTCATTGGCGGATCAATGGGGGGAATGCAAGTTCTTGAATGGGGAATCATGTTTCCCGATCGCGTTCGTTCTCTTGTTCCCATTGCCGCGTGCGCGCAAGCTACTGCCCAACAAATTGCATGGGGCGTCATTGGTCGTCGCGCCATACGTCTTGACCCGCAATGGAACAACGGCGAGTACTACAACGCTGCACCAGGCGAAGGACCATGGGAAGGCTTGGCCATTGCTCGCATGGTTGCTCAAGTGACCTTCCGCAGCGACAATATTTTTTCAGAAAAATTTGGTCGCGAACTTGCCGACGGCAACGCCGACAAAAGCGGCATTGAAATGTGGGACCGGTTCGAGGTAGAGCGCTACCTCGATCATCATGGCGACAAACTCATTCGACGTTTCGATGCCAATAGCTATCTCATCATTGGTAAGGCAATGGACCTTCACGATGTTGGGCGAGGTCGTGGCGGGGTAGAGGCAGCAATGGCACGCATCCAAGTGCCTGTACTGTCGGTGGGTATTTGGAGCGATATTTTGTACCCGTCGTACCAGCAGCGCAGTATTCGCGACATTGTGGAATCAACTGGTGGCACCTGTGACTACGTTGAAATCGATTCGCCACATGGCCATGATGCATTTCTCATTGAGTTCGACCAGGTGAGCACTGCTCTTCACGGCTTGTTCAGCCGTCTCCACTAGCATCTTCATATGGTTGCAACCGTTGGCATTGTCACTGTTATCTCAGCAGTGCTCATTCTCGGTGGCATCGGACTCTTCGGTCTCACTATTTGGTTCTGGCGCACTTCTCGACCAGAACCCGAAGCTCTCGCTCCACTTGAAATAATGAGTGAGCGCACCTACATGAAGAGCAAAGGCGTAGATCGTGTCTTTTTGCTCAACATGGTGCGCCCGGCAAGCAAGGCCGAAGTGCTTCCGATCTCCTTGGATCATGAGCCTGTCAACATTGCTCCCGATATCCGCGTGAAAAAAGAGAAAAAGCCTCGGCTCGTAGATCGCAATGAACTTTTTCAAGATGAAGTTTCCACACCTGCGTCAACGGTAGATCCACTTCTTTAGAGCGAAACGTTGTAATTTTGAGGTATGGCAGCATTTGACCCCAACGAAATGATTGAGCGCTTCAAAGATCGAGCAGCATCGGTGAAGCGTCGCTCACTGCCGCCAGTTTCTGGTGAAGAGCGTCAGGCTTTTCTCAATCAAGCACAAAGTGACTTTCAAGATTTTGCAATCATTGGCGACGCTGTCGCCTCTGTCGAAGATGGTGTGCTGGTGTTGCGCGTGAATCTTGCAGGCGACAGTAAGAAATAGTGCTGCGCCATAAAGAAACCCACCACGAAACTGGTGGGCCACAACACGAACTTGCTTTGCTTGCTTGCATCGCGGCTACCCTCGCTTGGAGCGTAGGGCCGCTACTTGTTCGCGGTATCACTGCCCCCTCTATCGCTTTTACTCCCATCCGCCTTGTACTGTCTGTGCCGGTCATGACCTTGTCGGCCTACATGTCGGGTGGTCGCCTCACTGTGGCAATGGTGAAAAGGTGTTTTGTTCCTGGCGTGCTTTTTGCTGCATCAATGCTGAGTGGTTTCATGTCGTTCCAGCACACCTCCATTGCAAATGCCACTCTCATTTCCGCTTTGCAACCAGTTCTCATGTTGCTTGTAGCACCGCGTCTCTTCGGTGAACGCCCAACCGTGCTTCGTATATGCATGTGTGTAGTTGCCCTGGGTGGCGTGAGCATGGTGGTGTTTGCGGCACAGGCCAATAGTGAAGCTGGCTTGAGCGGTGACATCTATGCACTCATCAACTTGGTGGTGTGGAGTGCATATTTTGTTGTCGCAAAAAAAGCCCGCGATGCAGGTACGCACGCCGGCTCGTTTTTGGCGGCGGTCTTTCTAGTAGCAACTGTGGTACTTGTTCCCGTTGCCATTGTTGCTGGAGCCGATTTCGCACAGGTCAACGGCAATGACTGGTGGCTTATTGGTGCTCAAGTCATTATTCCCGGGCTCATTGGGCACACACTCATTACCTGGGCAACCCGTTATCTCGATATCACTCTGGTATCGCTGATCAACCTGCTCAGCCCTGCAATTTCTATGACAGGGGCTTGGATTCTTTAGAGCCAATCGATGCAAGTGCTCCAGATTCAGGGTGCCGTAGTAATGCTGATTGCAGTGGGGGTGGTGGTGCGCACTCGTTCTGCGAGCGTCCAGCCCGTTGCCGAGGCAATTAGTGCGGAATGATGAGGAATGACTCAACAACGATTTGCAAATAGGGTTGCACTGGTTACCGGCGGAGCAAGTGGAATGGGACGACAAATTGCTCTTTCCTTTGCCGCGGAGGGTGCCAAAGTTGTGGTGGGCGATATTCAAGAAGAGTTGGGTACAGAGACAGTTGCACTCATTACAGCCGCTGGCGGGCAAGCCATCTTTCACAAAACTGATGTTTCGCAAACTGCCGACGTTGATGCTCTTGTCGCAATTGCGGTGTCGCACTTTGGCGGTTTGAATCATGCAGTCAATGCAGCAGCCATTGAAGGTGAAGCACCTGAACTCGCGTTATTAGAAGAAGAAGTGTTCGACCGCATCATTGCCGTGAACTTGCGCTCGGTCTTTCTTTCAATGCGCGCAGAAGTGCGTGCATTCCTTGCTGCGAATACTGGTGGAACCATTGTGAACATTGCGTCTACTAACTCGTATCGTCCGCAACCCGGTCAAAGCGCATACACGTCGTCGAAATTTGCCGTGGCTGGCATCACTAAAGCCGCAGCTATCGAGTATGCGGGTCGCGGCATTCGTATTAACGCCGTTGCCCCAGGAAGCATTGACACTCCGATGTTGCGCAATGCAATGGCGCGGCGCAAGCGTGGCAATGAGGCTGACACCATTGCTCGCCTCAGCCTCATTGGCAGGTTTGGCACGGTAGAGGAAATTGCTCATGCCACTTTGTGGTTGAGCAGCGACGAAGCCACTTACACAATGGGTCATGTGATGGCAGTTGATGGGGGCTATCTCTCGCGATAAAAAGGTATTCAATGAAATGAGGCCGCGCTGTCGGTTTTAGGGGCGGGGCTGATAACATTTCCCTCGCTACGCGGATGTGGCTCAGTGGTAGAGCATCACCTTGCCAAGGTGAGGGTCGCGAGTTCGAATCTCGTCATCCGCTCCAAATAAGGAGTTTTCGCTTCTTCAGGTTCTTTTCACCGGAAATCAGGCCCCCTTTGGGGGTCTTTTTTCTTTTCTGGTCAAGAAGATGACCCCTAGATCTTTTTTCCAGATATCCCTAATCTCATTTTCAGATGGCGAACGCTCCGCTGCCGCGGGCGTCATTGCCTCACCGCCTCAGTAGGCCGTTCTCCGGTGCATTACTCATTGCCGTTTGTGGGGTGTGGATTGTTGAGTCGTCACATGTGAAGCCAGCCTCTGCGGTGTCAGCGCCACTGTCCAGTGTTACTTCGCTCAGTGCGGGGCAAGGTTTTACATGTGCCGTGTCTGGCGGTGGTGTGAAGTGTTGGGGCAAGAACGATTTTGGTCAATTAGGAAATGGCTCCACCACGTTGAGCTCGTATCCGGTGCAAGTGACAGGGCTTACTTCTGGTGTGTCGTCTGTTGCTGCGGGAAAAGATTTTGCTTGTGCAGTAATGCTCAATGCCACTGTGCAGTGTTGGGGCTCGAACGCAAGTGGCCAATTTGGTTCAGGTGACACGGTGTCGAGCACTGTTCCCGTTGACATTGGAATTGCCGACGTGAGTGCCATGGCTGCTGGAACGAACTCAACGTGCTTCATTGTGTCGACAGCAGTGCAGTGCGCAGGTGCGAATACGAATGGTCGCTTAGGCGATAACACAACGACTTCTAGTTCGAGTCCAGTCTCTACAGGAATATCGAGTGCGACCTCTGTAACGGTTGGCGGAGACTTTGCTTGTGCTGTGAGTTTAAATGCCGTGAAGTGTTGGGGAGCGAACAGCCAGGGGCAATTAGGCATTGGTAACACAACTCAAAAACTTGTTCCAACAGCAATCGCCTCTTTGGCGTCAGGTGCTACTGAAGTTGCTGCAGGTAAACAACACGCGTGTGTACGGATGACTACTGGAGCAGTGAAATGCTGGGGATACAACGTTTCGGGTCAGTTAGGTGATGGAACGAATACTCGCTCCACCTCACCGATAGCGGTTTCCACATTGTCGAGTGGAGTAACGGCTGTCAGTGTCAGAGAAAACTCCACGTGCGCAGTGGTCAGCGGCGCCGCACAGTGTTGGGGTTCAAATACTTGGGGGCAAATAGGCGATGGCACGGTCAGTGCGCGCAATGTTCCTACAGCTGTTTCCACACTGACCAGTGGGGTGGTGGGCATAGCGAATGGTTATGAACATTCATGTGCAGTGATGTCAACTGCGCAAATGCGGTGTTGGGGTACGCAAGCCGATGGGGCAGTGGGCAATGCAGTGCCGGTGTATCGCGATGTTCCGCGGCCAGTGACGGGTTTAGCAAGTGGGGTAACGGCGCTGAGTGCTGGCAAAGAACACACGTGTGCAGTAGTGAGTGGAGCAGCGCAATGTTGGGGAAGTAATGCAGTTGGGCAACTGGGGAATAATTCAACCATTCCTGGTTCTGCTGCAGTGCAAGTGCAAGGTCTCACAACTGGAGTAACAGCAATTGCCGCCGGAGAAGCGCATTCGTGTGCGGTGGTTGCTGGTGCAGCGCAGTGCTGGGGCCGCAATGACTTTGGCCAGCTAGGAAATAGTTCAAATACAAACTCTGTAGTGCCAGTTGCAGTGACAGGGTTGACTTCAGGTGTTGTTGATATTTCTGTCGGAAGTAATTTCTCGTGTGCGTTGCTCAGCGGTGGCGGTGTGCGGTGCTGGGGGTACGGCGGCGCAGGGCAACTGGGGAATGGTGGTGGAACGGATTCCAACTTTCCAGTCAATGCTTCCGGTCTGCTTTCCGGTGTCGCTCAACTCGCAACAGGAAATGATCATTCTTGTGTGGTACTCACAGCGGGTGGCGTGAAGTGCTGGGGGCTCAATGCCACCGGTCAACTAGGAAACGGATCAACAACCGACAGCAACGTTCCGGTCACAGCGTTCAGCGGCTTGTCGGGAATTACTGCGCTTGCATTGGGGGCTGATAATACGTTCGTTATTGCAAGCGGCGCTGTGCGTTGTGTGGGGTCCGACGGCAACGGCGGTGTATGTAACGGTCTGGGGACCGATGCAACTGCGCATGTTGCAATTGCCTCTCTCGCGTCGGGAGCCACAGCTATTAGTGCGGGGAACTTAGGAGCATGTGCCGTGGTAAGCGGAGCTGCAAAGTGTTGGGGCGCCAACGATTTTGGTCAACTCGGTGCACATTCTGTTACCAGTAATGCCACTTCACCTCAATCTGTGTCAGGGCTTAGCACTGGAGTGTCAAAAATTGCTAGTGCGCGTTCAACTGGTTCTCATGTGTGCGCACTTTCCACTGCAGGTGCCGTGCATTGCTGGGGGAACAATACGTACGGTCAGCTAGGCAACGGAGAAAGTGGTGTTGTGCTGGCACCAACTGTGGTGAACACAGCGGAATTACCCAGCCTTCCAACGAGTCTCAACGTTGTTGCTGCAGGAACAACGTTGACGGTTTCGTGGACTTCGTCGGTGAATGGTGGTGCGGAAGTGATGCTGTACAACCTTGCGGGCACTGCAGGCAGTTGCACCACTCTTGGAACTACTTCGTGTGTATTGAGTGGACTCGTGCTGTCAACTAGTTACAACATCACCATCACATCTGAAACGGTGTTGGGCGTTTCCGTTGCG
>CAMCZG010000053.1 GCA_945886445.1 Bifidobacterium breve
ACTCAATTGGGATTGAGGGTGAGGAGATCTTCGTAGGTTTCGCGGCGGCGCACTACGCGGGCCTGGCCATCTTTCACGAAAACAACCGCAGGCTTGGTGACCATGTTGTAGTTCGATGCCATGGAGTAGCCATAAGCGCCGGTCACCGGAGTAGCGAGCAAGCTTCCCACTTCAAGTTCCGCCGGAACCTGCGCCTCTTCAATAACAATGTCGCCACTTTCGCAGTGCTTGCCTACTACTCGTACGTTGCGAGGGCGCAATGCACTGGGCAGCGTTGGCATGAACGCTTCATAGCCACTCCCGTACATCATGGGGCGAGGGTTGTCGCTCATGCCGCCATCAACAGCAACGTACGAACGCACACCAGGAATATCTTTTTGCGTACCCACGGTGTACACCGTGATTGCCGATGACGCCACAATGGCTCGACCCGGCTCTACGCGCACAACAACATCTTTTGGTAGCGATGCCGTTGCACGACGCACCACGGTTCCCCATTGCTCCATGGTTGGCGCGTGTTCACTTGCTACATAAGCAACACCTAAGCCACCGCCAACAGTGAGATCGCTGAGGCCAAGTGGCGCAAAGAAACTCACCATTACGTCAATTGCTTTACCCAAGTGCTCAATGTCGAGCACGTTGGAGCCAATGTGAAAGTGCAGGCCGATGAGGTTGAGGCGTGACGACCTACGCAGCGTTTCTACTGCTCGCATGGCGTCGCCGTTGCCCATGTTGAAACCAAACTTGGAATCGTCTTGCCCAGTCGAGACAAATTCATGCGTATGGGCATGCACACCTGGCGTCACACGAATTTGCACACTTACTTGCGCTCCGAGGAAGCCAGCAACGTGTTCAAGGCGTTCTAGCTCGTCAAAACTATCGACCACAATGTGGTGCACTCCCTCGCGAATGGCGTAATGCAATTCGTCAGAAGACTTGTTGTTGCCATGCAGAACACAACGATTGGCAGGAACACCGGCACTTAAGGCAACAAAGAGTTCCCCACCGGTTGCCACATCGAGCATGAGACCTTCTTCATGCACCAGTTTCGCCATTTCTGTACACAGAAAAGCTTTGGTCGCATACACCACATTTCCTGCGCCAAAAGATTCACCGGCTTCGCGGCAGCGATTGCGAATGTGTTGCTCGTCGTAAATAAATAGTGGCGTACCAAATTGCGCCGCAAGGCTTGACACCAAGCAACCGCCAATAGACAGTTCCCCTGCAGGCTCAATGAGTGCAGTGTCGGGTAATAGACGAAGTTCTATGGGATCCACTGCTACATCGCTTCCGGTGCTTCAATACCCAATAAATCTAGACCACAATGCAATACGCGTGCAGTTGCGTCGCACAATGCAAGGCGCTCGGTGCGTTGCGGTTCGTCAGATTTCAGCACTGGGCAATTCTCGTAAAAGCCAGTGAAAACCGTGGCAAGTTCATACAAATAAGTACACATGCGGTGCGGGCTGGCCTTGGCCAAAGAATCCCACACCACTGCATCGAACTGCAAGAGAGTGAGCGCGAGAGCTTTTTCTTGTGGTTCACCCAGCGTCGCAGCCACACCTCGCACAGATGCACGATCAATATCTGCACGACGAAAGATGCTGCAAATACGAGCATGTGCATATTGCAGGTATGGCGCGGTGTTGCCATCGAACGACAACATGCGGTCCCAATCAAAGATGTAGTCCTTAATGCGGTCGGTGGAAAGGTCGGCATATTTCACTGCGCCGATGCCAATCATGCGAGCAACATTTGCCCGTTCACTTGCCGACAGCGCTGGGTTCTTTTCTTCCACTGCACGCGATGCTCGCTCTACTGCTTCTTCAAGCAATGCCGACAGCTTCACAGATTCTCCGCTGCGGCTCTTCAGCATTTTTTTATCGGCACCCAACACATTGCCAAATGCCACATGTTGCATTTCCACATTGCTCGGCAACCATCCGGCTTTTTTTGCTGCGGCTTCCACCATTTGCAAGTGCTGTGCTTGAGGCGCACCCACGACGTACCACATCTTTTGAGCGCCAATGCGCTCAACACGGTCAATAACGCACGCGAGGTCGGTGGTGGCATAGTTATAACCGCCATCACCTTTGCGAATAATAAGCGGCAAAGGTTCGTTATCGCGATTAGTGAACCCTTCGAGATACATCACATCGGCGCCATCACTTTGTTCGAGCGCACCCGACACACGCAAACGCTCTACCACTTGTGGCAACAAATTGTTATATGCACTTTCACCCATGAGGTCGGTGTCTTCCAGCAATACGCCCAGGGTGCGATACACGCGGTTGAAGTACTTTGTGCTCTCGCCCACCAACACGTTCCACATGCGCAAGGTTTCCGTGTCGCCGGCCTGCAACGAAACTACGCGCAAGCGCGCACGTTCTTTAAACACATCGTCGGCTTCAAACTTTTGACGTGCGATTTTGTAGAAAGAGTCGAGATCGCCAACAGAAAATGCTTCTGCTGCTTGGTCTTCACCTAAGTCAATGAGGTGTTCAATGAGCATTCCAAAGGGAGTTCCCCAGTCGCCAATATGGTTTTCACGCACTGTGGTATAGCCCACGAACGACAGCATGCGAACCAATGCGTCTCCAATGACCGTGGAACGCAAATGGCCTACGTGCATTTCCTTTGCAACGTTGGGCGCTGAATAGTCGACAACAACGGTTTCCTTGCCATCAATGCTGCGCACGCCAAGGGTGCTTGAACTTGTCATTGTTGCTAGCTCACGTTCAAGAAACGCGCGACTAAAAACAACATTGATAAACCCAGGGCCAGCTACTTCTGTGCTTTCGCACATATCGCTCACATCGCCAAGAATCGCCAAAACTTCAGTTGCTACATCGCGTGGCACTTTGCCTGTTGCCTTCGCAACCGCTAGTGCACCATTCACTTGTGCGTCGGCACGGTCGCTCGCACGCACAACGGGGTCGGCGGGTGCGCCAGCAACCGAAGTGAATGCGGGCCGGAAGCGTTCGGCAAGGAGGGAAAGAGGATCAGACATGACCTTGCCATTGTTGCCGACCACGAGCCGAAAACACGGATCTTTATAAAGTCTTGACCAATGCCACTAGCCTGCAGTCGCTGGAACGGAAACATTTTCTGTCCTAGCCCTCGTAGCTCAGGGGATAGAGCGTCGGCCTCCGGAGCCGTAGGCGCAGGTTCGAATCCTGCCGAGGGCACTGATGAGTATGAGCCGTATCGTCGTTGGCATTCTTGGTACAGCCATTATTGCAATTTATGTTGTCGGTTCCGGTCGCTTGGTCGCCACAGATACACAGTGGTATCGCTCACTCTCTCAACCAGCGTGGAAACCGCCCAGCATCGTTATTGGCCTGATCTGGCCCTACAACTTCGCGATGCTCACCACCGCAACCTGGGTTGTTGCCAGCCGCCTCTCGAGTACTCACCATCTTGTCTGGCTGGCGTCACTCACACTGAGCGTTTTGGCCGCTCTCGCATGGGCATGGTTATTTTTTAATCCACACGCATTGATCGCGTCAGGTGTTGCACTCGTGTTCGCCACACTGTTTGCCGTCCCGCTTCTCGTCATCTCGTTTAACGCGTCTCTCGCACTCGGCATTGCGTTCGTGCCATATCAACTCTGGTTGGTTCTTGCCACGTCTCTCGCTTTCGGTTACGCCACTCAGTAAAGACAACTGAATTTTGATGAGAAATAGGCATGGCATAACAACCAAAACCCCCTAGGCGCAGGCCTACAGACTCAGGTGCAAATCACACTGCGCACGTATGCCACACTGAGTAGGTAGCGGGCAAGGCATTCACGGGGGTGGACAATGACGATTGACAACTTGGCAGCAGCTTCTGCGCAGTGCCCGTATAGCCCACTCGACCCCGAAGTACTTGCCGACCCCTTCCCTGCTTATGCGCAACTGCGTAGCGAGTGCCCCGTGCACAACACCAACATGGGCGGCCGCGAATTTCTCACCGTGGCGAATCGCGCCGACGTGCACAACATTCTCACGAGCCCCAACGAATGGGTGAACCGTTATGGCGCGGGCATCGCCTATTCCGGTGTTGACGGCCGCGGCAACCTTCAACATTTCGATCAGCCCGAACACACCAAGCGCCGCGTGCTCATGCGCAATGAGTTCAACCCCATTGAGGTGAAGAAACTTGCAGATGATGCGGTTCGCGTTGCCAACGAACTTGCCCGCGACATGGCGGCCAATGGAAACACCGCAGAACTGCACGACGCTTTTGCGTGCCCCATGCCCATTTTGGGTTTCATCGACCTCATGGGTGTTCCGCCAGAAGACCGAACACTCATTAAAAACTGGGCCGATCAGTTAGTGCTTGGTTTGTCTGACCCACCAGCAGCAGTGAAGCCCACTGAAGAAATTAAGCAATACATCAACGCTGCAGTTTCACAACGTCGGCGCGTTGCCGATGCAGGTGGCTCACCCACACCGGGTTTGCTCACTGAATATTCATTGCGCACTATTGACGGCGAGCGCATTCCCCTCAGCGAGATGGAAGCAATGGTGTTGCAGCTCTTAGTTGCTGGTCATGAAACCACAACATCACTCATTACGAATCTCATGTGGCGCTTGCTAGAAGTTCCTGCACGTTGGCAGCGCATTGTGAATGATTTTTCACTCATACCAAACGCCATTGAAGAAAGTTTGCGATACGACCCGCCAGTACTCGGGCTCTTTCGTACGAATGAAAACCCAGCGGTGATTAACGGTATAGATATTCCTGAAAAAACAAAAGTAATGGTCATGTACGCCTCGGCGAATCGTGACCCCGACGCATTCCCCAACCCCGATGAATTCAATATTGACCGCGACGCAATGCAACTGAAACGCCACTACGGCTTTGGCTGGGGTATCCACCTCTGCTTGGGTGCACCAATTGCGCGACAAACCGCCCGCATTGCTATTGAAACTTTGGCAACACACTTCCCCACCATGCAACTTGCTGGCCCTACCGAACGTTTAGGTGCAGCAATTCTGTGGGGCAGGCGCACACTTCCTGTGCAATGGTAAGTCGCACAACTAGTGCGGCTGCGTAAAACCGAAACACTCGCGCAGCGCTGCATCGGTTAGAGCAGTAGTTGGCGAACCTTGCGACACCACACGTTGCGCTAACAACATCACCATGTCGGCAGTGTCGGCATCAGACAATTCGTGCGTTGCCATCACAACGGCAACTCCACGAGCGCGTTCTTGCGCAACTAATTCGGCAACTGCTTGCCGCCCTACGAGGTCGAGGCCTGCAGTGGGTTCATCGAGCAACAACACGTCGGCACGGCGCGCAAGTACTTGCGCCAAATGTGTGCGCTGTTGCTGGCCACCAGAAAGATCTCGTAATGGTCGCGACTTGTAGGCAATAGCACCAGTGCGCTCCATCGACTCTTGCACAGTGCGATGATCTTCCCCACGAGCGCGCCTGGTTAAACCCAAATGCGCATAACGCCCCATGGCAACAACATCTTCCACGCGCAACGGCAATGTATGTGACGACACTGGATGCTGAGGAAGATACCCCACTAAGGAATGTTGCGTACCTGGAGCAGCGCCCAGAACATTGACGTCACCACTTTGAGCTGCCACCAGCCCGGCAAGTGTTTTCAACAAGGTTGATTTACCCGAACCATTTGTACCAATGAGCACCAACAACTCACCTGGCTGCAAAGAAAAATTCAAGCCTTCAACGATTGGCCTATGCCCATAGCCCACTGCGAGCCCTGTTGCTTCAATACGCGCACTCATGACACGTGTACATGCCCGTGTACGTGGGGTTGGTCGTGGTCGTGATGAATGTCTTTGCGATGTGCTTGCCAGCGCTGCACTTCAACCACAACAGCACATGCGGTAAATACAAGTACTGAGCAAAAGACGATGCTTGCACCGGCTGCAACATTGGCGTGGTAACTCACCAACAAACCAACGTATGTAGAGAAAATGCCCACAACTGCTGCAACCACCATCATGATGCCAATGCGGCGTGCAAAAAGTGCTCCCGTTGCTGCGGGTGCAATGAGCAGACCCAGCACCAACAGCGTGCCAACCGTTTGAAAGCTCGCCACCACAGTGAGGGCGACCATTGCCAGCATGATGTTGTGGTATTTCTTCACCGAGAATCCTGAAGTTTCGGTGAGCCCATCGTCAACCGACAACAGCAAAAATGGTCGGCGACACAGCCATGCAACAACACACACTGCAACCAGCGCTATGAATTGCCACATCAGGTCGGAATTGCTTACGCCTAGTACTTCACCAAACAAGATGTTTGTGAGGTCGCCTGCAAAAGACTCAGACCTCGATTGAATAATGACCCCGAGTGCGAGCATCCCTACAAATAACAAGCCAATTGCCGTGTCTCCCGATAGTCGGTAGCGACGTGTCACCACGCTGACCCCCGACATCATGACTCCTGCACCAATTGCCGCACCGAGCACACCAGAAAAGCCGAACAACAATGCTGCAGCTACTCCGGGAACAACACCGTGGGCTAACGCATCACCAGTAAATGCGAGACCTCGCAACACAACAAATGTTCCTGCGACCGCACAAATGGCCGACACCAAAATGCCGGCGTAGAGCGACTGTCGCAAGAATTCGTTATCGACGAATGGCCCGAAGAAAAAGTTTCCCACGATCTAGTTCATCAGATTCACGAGAGCCCGCCGGCGATTGCCGTTGCGAGTTGGGTCATCATGTCGTCGTAGCCGCCATTTTCAGGCAATACATGGGTTGATAGTTCCACCACGTCAACACCAACTTCTTTGGCAATTTGAGCTGCTACGTCGGCGGGGGTTCCTAGTTCGGTGAAAATTGCCTTGACCCCATTCTCTTTCGCCACGTCCTTGAGATCTGCGAGTGACCCAGCCGACGCTTCTGCCGCTGTTGAAAAACCAGGAATCACAGCACCAATAACAGTGCAGCCGTAACGTGCTGCAAAGTAGCCAAGCGAATCGTGGCCAGTGACAAGTTTGCACGCATCAACTGTGGTCATGATGTCGCGAACCTTTGCGCTCAGTGCGGTGAGTTCACCAACAACTGCAGTTGCCTCTGCGGTGAAATCTTTTCCTGTTGCCAACTTCAGAGCTTCAGCTAATGCAGGAATTGCTTCTGCAAGTGTTTCGGGGTCGAGCCATACGTGAGGATCTTCTGTGCCGTGGTCATGTCCTACTTCCTTTTCTGCGCCTGCTGCTTCATCTTTTGCAGCAGCATCAAGAAGCGTGACGTGATCTGCAATATGGAACATTGCCACACCCGACTTTTCCGCTTGGAGCAAAGAATCTTCCAAGCCCTCTTCTAAGTCGAGACCATTCGACACCACAAGGCTCGCGTTGTTGATGGTTTCTACATCTTGTGCCGACGGCATGAAGTCATGTTGATCTTGTCCATTTGGAATAAGCACCGTCACCGTGGCGGCATCGCCAACAAGGCGCGACACCACATCGCCAATTGCGCTGTAGGTCACCACGATGGAAGGAGTTGTATCGCTCGACGATGAGCCATCAAAAGAGCAGCTCGCAAACAGACCCAGAAGTGCAGCGAGGCACATGTTCCGAAAGCGTTGTTGCATCAGTTCACTATAATGAGAATGATTCCTATTTCCACTTCTCGTGTTCCAGCAGCCAGGTCTTTCGCTCCAAACCACCACCAAAGCCTGTCAGTAAGCCATTTGCCCCGACCACCCGGTGGCACGGCAACACGATGGCCACCGGGTTACGGCCATTGGCACCACCCACGGCTCGCACCGCTGCGGGGCGCCCTACCCATTTCGCCTGTTGCCCGTAGGAAGTGGTCTCGCCGTACGGAATGCGCGCCAAAGATTTCCATACATCTAGTTGAAAAGGAGTCCCCAGCAGGTCGAGCTTCAATGCGAACACGGTGCGTTGACGAGCGAAATACTCACCGAGTTGAGCCTCGACAATTTCTAAATAACGAGCAGCTTGTTCGCGTTCTTTCGCAGAAAATGAATCTGCAACAACGAAACGCTCCACGATGTCGTTTTCGAATTGCACACCGGTGAGCCCGCGCGGGGATGCACTTAAACTCAAAACTCCTACAGGAGACGCAATAGATCTGAATACAGCAACCACTGCAGGCTTCATCTGTTGAGTTTGTCACAAGCACGACCTAACTCCCTTTGCAACACTCATCAGTTGTAGTGTGCAATGGTTATGACAACACACACCCCCAATGCCGACGGCGCCTACACGCGACGCCAAATTCTCGTTATTTTCAGCGGCATCATGGCCGGCATGAGCTTGGCCTCACTCGATGGCACTGCAGTGAATACAGCACTTGCCACAATGGTCGCCGACCTTGGTGGCCTCAGTGCTTATGCATGGGTCGGCACGTCGTATTTACTCACATCAACTGTGGCCAATGCACTTTTCGGCAAATTAAGCGATATTTACGGCCGTAAGCGTCTTTTCCAAATAGCCATCATTACTTTTCTTGTTGGCTCAGTTGGTTGCGGAATTGCACAGTCGATGCTGGCGCTTATTGTCTCTCGCGGTGTTCAAGGAATTGGTGGCGGCGGGCTCATGTCGATGGCGTTCGTCATCATTGCCGATGTTGTTCCACCACGAGAACGCGGGCGCTACGTAGGCCTCATTACGAGTGTTTTTGCAGTCGGCAGTGTTGCTGGTCCACTCATGGGCGGATTCTTTGTTGAACAACTGAGTTGGCGATGGATCTTTTTCATCAACATTCCCATCGGCCTTGTTGCTCTCGTCATTACGTCGCGCGCATTACGCATGCCTGTACTGCGCCTCGACCACAAGGTCGATTACTTAGGCGCGGCACTGCTTACTAGTTCAGTGACGTGTCTCATTTTATTTTTGTCGTGGTCGTCGACAGAGTACGGCTGGGGTTCTGCTATTTCAGTTGTGCTCGCATTTGCGGCGGTACTGCAGGCAATCGGTTTTGTGCAATGGGAAAAACGTGCTTCAGAGCCCATCATGCCGCTGCATCTTTTCCACATCGACGTACTACGGGTCACCATTCCCCTCGTCACTTTTGCTGGTGTCATCATTTTCGGAGCAAATGCTTTTATTCCGCTGTACCTACAAGCAATTACCGGGTACTCACCAACCATTTCTGGCCTTCTTTTAGTACCCATCATGATGGGCGTTACTCTCATGAGCGTTTCTACCGGTCGGCGCATGTCAGTCACTGGGAAATATAAGCATTGGCCAATTTTTGGTGCTTCTTCGATGTGCATTGGCATGGTGCTTTTATCTCAAATGTCGAGAAGCGGTCTCGGTCTTGCTTCAGCACTCATTGGCATGTTCTGTGTTGGTGTCGGCATTGGCAGCATCATGCCAACAGCAACATTGGCCACCCAAAATGCTGTTGAGTGGAGCGACCTTGGGGTGGCGAGTTCAGTCATTACTTTCTTTCGCACGCTTGGCGGTGTTGTCGGCCTCGCTGCATTTGGCGCACTACTGAATTCAAATGTTGAAGGAAAAATTGACGAGAAGTATCTTCAAGCTCCTCGGCAAATAAAGAATCTTGCAGAACCCTTGCGTAGTGATGTTCTTCGCGTTCTCGGAGATGGAATTACCAACCTCTATCGCTTGGCAATACCCATTGCCGTTGTGGTACTCATTATTGCTACCCGAATGCCAGAACGCCCCCTTCGGGAAACTTCTGGCATGCAAGACAGCAACGCCGCGGAATAACTATTCGCCAGAAGCCTTCGGCTCTTTTGGTAAACCAAGTACACGTTCCCCAACAATGTTGCGCTGAATTTGGCTCGTGCCACCCCAAATGGTTTCAGAACGTGAGAAGAAAAACGTCGACATCATTGGGCTGACGGGGTAACCCGCACGGCGCTTATCGCGCGAAGTTCCGGGCCACGAACCAATGTCGGATCCAGCATCGACCAACATTGCTTCTGCACCAAAAATATCGAGTGCCAGCTCTAATGCTGTTTTATGCATTTCTGACCAAAACATTTTATTTGAAGCACCAAGCGCAGCAACACTGAGATCTTTTGTTTTATTAACAGTGGCCGAGAGCGAACGTAAACCGTTGATGCGAAGAATTTGAATTTTGGAGTAATAGTTCATGAGACGTTGGCGAATCATTGGGTCATCAATAATTCCGCGACGCTTTGCTGCCGCCACCATCAACTTATATTCCTCTTCAAAGCGGCGATAGCCAGTTGTTGCACTCATGCCACGCTCAAATGCGAGTGTGCTGTTTGCAACTTGCCAACCGTTGTTCACGCCGCCAACAACGTTGTCTTTCGGGCAACGTGCATCGGTGAAGAACACTTCGCAAAATTCTGCGGTGCCATCGGGCTGAACAATGCCACGCACTTCAACACCCGGCTGCTTCATTGGCACTAACAAATAAGAAATGCCTTTGTGCTTTGGCGAATCGGGGTCGGTACGGGTGAGTAAGAAGCAGTAGTCGGCGTGGTGACCCTGAGTAGTCCATACCTTTTGGCCGTTAATGACCCACTCGTCACCGTCGAGCACTGCAGTTGTTTTCAAACTTGCCAAGTCACTGCCACTGTTTGGTTCGCTAAAGCCCTGACACCAACTTGACTGGCCGCGAAGAATCTTTGGCAAGAAATCTTTTTTCTGCTCTTCAGTTCCCCACTGCAAAATGGTTGGGCCTACAAGAGTGTCGCCAAAGAAGTCGGCGCGCATAGGTGCTTTTGCATTAGCAAACTCTTCGGCGAGCACCACACCTTCCATGATGCTCAAACCACGGCCGCCGTATTCCACTGGCCACGTGGCGCAGATCCATCCTCCGCCATACAACTTTGCTGGCCATGATTCATTGAACACTTTGCGTTCTTCCGGCGTCATTTGAAAGCCAGCGTCGAACCACCCAGCAGGGAGATTCTCTTTCAACCAGGTGCGGATTTCTCCACGAAATTTTTCAGCTGCGGCGGGGTAAGTCAATTCCATCCCCCCATCATTACCGACGGGTAGCCATTTTGCGAAGTGGATCTGAATTTACGTAGTTGTCACAATTGGCACACATTGCCGAGACACTCTTTTTGTACGTTCTGTTCATGAGTTCCCCCGCACCAGCGCCCTCCCCCTACCTGAGTGCGCTGACTGAGGCAGATCTCTCTGTTTTACGCGTCCTAGTTGCCAGAAGCGGGAGAATTACCAACCGCGATGACTTGAACAAACTGGCAGGACTCAGCGGCTCACAACGGCGCTGCGAGGCTGTACTCGTCAATTTGCGCAAGGCACTTGGCGATGGGGCCATTGTCACCATTCGCCGTCGGGGCTGGATGCTCGACAATTCGGTCGCAGCTACGGCATTTGCTCTGATTAACTCTTGATAGCCATGTTCGCCGCTAGTGCTTCTTCATCACTCGACATTGGCCGTCTTCTCTTTGAACTCGCCATCATCTTGTGCGGAGCAAAAGTTATTGGCGAAATTGCCGAGCGCTGTGGTGTGCCTGCCGTACTCGGAGAAATTCTTGCTGGAGTTGTAATAGGCCCGTCGGCGCTCGGCTGGGTCAGCCGCTCCGACACTTTGTTTGTACTTGCCGAACTCGGTGCAATTTTACTGTTGCTCCAAGTGGGTATGGAGATGGACCTCAAAGAACTACGTACGGTCGGGCGCGCTGCACTCGGCGTTGCAATTCTTGGTGTTGTTTTACCCATGGGCTTTGGCATTCTGGGTGGCATTGCAATGGGTGAAGAAGCACGCACTGCACTTTTTGTTGGTGCCACACTCACCGCCACAAGTGTTGGTATTACCGCACGTGTATTTGGTGACCTCCGAGCGTTATCAACAAAAGAAGCTCGCATTGTTTTGGGTGCAGCCGTAGCTGATGACGTGCTTGGTCTCATTATTCTCACCGTCGTTTCACGAGTAGTGGAAAAAGGATCCATTGGCATTGGCACCATTGCCTCTACAACCGGGTTGGCATTCTCATTTCTCGCGATCAGTGGCTTTGTTGGCTTCACTGCACTGCCCAAAATTATGGGCACGGTGTTAAAACGGGCAAGTTCTCCGGCAGCGGCATCTGTTGTTGCTTTGGGCATCACTTTGGGTTTTGCTAGTGCCGCAGAAGCCGCACATTTGGCCCCCATTATTGGGGCCTTTGTTGCGGGTACCGCACTTGGCCGATCGCCAGGGCATGAACGTGTGGCGCGCGACATGTCGGCACTTGCATCGGTGTTTGTTCCTATTTTCTTTCTGCAAATAGGCATCGACACCGACATTGCAGCGCTAGTTCGCCCCAAGGCACTCGGCATTGCTGCAGTTCTTATTGTCATCGCTGTTGTCACAAAAATTGTGGCTGGTTATGCGGCGCGCTCAACTGGAGCCGACACACTTCTCGTTGGGCTTGGGATGATTCCGCGCGGCGAAGTGGGGCTTATCTTTGCGACCATTGGCCTCAACATCGGCGTTTTTGATGATGACATTCATGCCGCACTTGTGTTGGTTGTGCTCATCACAACGGTCATTACCCCTGCCCTCCTTCGTTGGCGATTGAATCAGGGCGAAACATCTGAGATTGACCTCGATATTTCTGCTGAGAGCGAACCCGCCGATGGTTGGCTTGCGATTCACGATGGCTCAATTGCTCTTGCGGCCACTCCACCCACTGCAGCGAGTGCTGTTGTCTTATTGCAAGCTGCCGCGATGGCTACAGACAACAGACCAGGCGAAGAACTCATGGAGTGGGTTGCCGAACGTCGTACGCGCGACCTGCAGTGGAACCGCGAGGCCACCACTCATTTATTGCAATTGCTGCGTGTTGGTTCACCACGTTCATGGCGACTCATTGAAATTTCTGGGCTCTTTGAACGCGCGATCCCCGAACTAGCAACTGCAATACGCCATCGCACCAGCGATGCCTCTGAACTTGACCCAACTCACTCGTTGCGATTCCCCACCGTTGAAGCCCTGCGCGACGCGACTTCTGTAGCAAGTTCACAAAACGACTCACTTCTTCTTGCAGCATTTTTGGCAGATATCAATGATGGGGAAATGCCCATCAATCTCATCTTGCAAAAACTTGACCTCGATATTTTGTTTGCCAAGGAAGTGGAAGATCTACTCAACGGAGCAACCCTCTTACGTGCCGGCGTAGAGCGTGAGCCACACCGCGCCGACGAACGCCTCATTCGCGATATTGCACACGGTTTGAAACGGCCGGGCATTGTGGAACGCAGTCGGTTACTTGCCGATGCTCTAGGTGGCCTCGAGCCCTGGCAACACGCCGCCATGATTGACATCACTACCGGCGTGCAAGGCGTCCTCGCGCATCCTGAATTATTGAGCGGCGAAGACGATTCACTTGCTGATCTACGCCGCCGCCAAACAAGCGAACTCACCAACGACGAGGCCCTGCTCGACCGCATTGTTCATGCGCCTACTACCTATGTATTGGCGCATGACCCAGCAGAGCTGCTCGAGCACGCTCGCCTCATTGAGCCTGCCCCACATGGGCGCAAGGTACGTGTCACGGTGCAACCCACCCGCACTCCTGGCCAATACGTCCTAAACGCCGCGTGTCGCAACCGTCGCGGTTTGCTCTCTCGGCTCTCGGGCGTCCTTGCCGATGAAGGAATTTCTGTTGTATCTGCAAGCTTGGCAACGTGGCCCGATAACTCGGTGCTCGACACCTTTGTTGTTGAATCTCCGCACCCACCTGACCCCGTTCATGTTTCACGATTGTTCTCGCGGTCCCTGAAAGGACGCTTGCGCCAGCGAAAACTATCTCTCGCTGCTCCTCAAGTAGCACTCGATAACTCCATTCACCCATGGCATTCAGTTCTGCGCATTAGCGGCCCCGACCAAATAGGTCTCTTGTCTGCAATTAGTTATGCGCTCAGCAATGCTGGCGTTCAGGTACACCATGCAGTGGTACAAACCAAAGATGGTTTCGTTGACGACGAATTTGAAATCTCCGATCGCATGGGTCACAAAATAGGTGATGACCGCGCCGATGCAGTGCGCAAAGTGTTAAATCGCCTGAAGTAACACGCCGTTAACACAACAACAAATACGCCATATTCCTGAAACATTGGGGCGACAGTTGTGAAATCTGCACACCGTATGTTCTTCTCAAGAAGTGAACCACTCATGAGAAAGGAACGCAGTGAAACTCATCACCGCAATCGTGAAGCCATTCAAGCTTGACGACGTGAAAGACGCACTGAAGGCAATTGGCATCCAAGGGATGACCGTGTCTGAAGTACGCGGCTTTGGTCGCCAGGGAGGACACAGCGAAACATATCGTGGTGCCGAATACACCATTGAGTTCGTACCCAAGGTACGCCTTGAACTCGTCATTGAAGACAACGACGTCGACAATGTTATTTCTGCAATACGTACTGCAGCTAACACTGGAAAAATTGGAGACGGAAAGGTATGGATCACAAGTGTTGAACGACTCATTCGCATTCGAACCGGAGAAGAGGGTCGCGATGCAATCTAAAACTTCATCAACATCTAGTCGCTGGATGAAGCGCATCTTGGTAGGAACAACAGTTTTTACTGGTGCCCTTATTTTGGCTGGTGGATTTACTGCAATGGCTGCAGAAGAGTTCGATGCAGAAAAAGCTGTGACCACTCTTGGTCAGCAGACAAGTTTGCTCTGGATCGTTATTGGAGCAGCGCTTGTTATTTTCATGCAGGCAGGTTTTGCACTCGTTGAAACAGGCTTCTGCCGTGCCAAGCATGCCGCCCACGTCATCAGCACTAACTTCGCCATTTTCGGACTCGGCTTTGTCGGCTTTTTCTTCATTGGGTTCCCCCTTGCATTCGGTGGCTTTTCTTACTCGGCATTCGGTATGGATGCTCCGGTAGGAAGTGCGCTACTCGGTAGCGGCAACTGGGTTTTTTTGTGGAAGGGCGGTTGGGCAATGTCTGGCGGAGGGATCACTCCAGCAGTACTCGGCTTCTTCCTCTACATGGTGGCCTTCATGGATACTGTTGCAACAATTCCAACTGGTTCAATGGCTGAGCGTTGGAAGTGGAACTCATTTGTTGTGTGGGGCCTCTTCTGCGGCGCTGTGTACTACCCACTCTTTGCAGCATGGACATGGGGCGGCGGCTTCCTTGCCAAAACATGGGACACCATGTCGCTCGGTGCGGGTTACGTCGACTTCGCAGGTTCCGGTGTTGTTCACGCAGTAGGTGGCGTTGCTGCTCTTGCTGGTGCAATTGTTCTTGGTCCACGTATCGGAAAATTTGGTGCCGATGGAAAGCCTCGCGCAATTCCTGGTCACCACATTCCAATGGCAATGCTCGGAACACTCATCTTGTTGTTCGGATGGTTCGGCTTTAACGCTGCATCAACATTTGCTTCAACCGATGTGCAGTTCGCAACTGTTGCCACCAACACCGCAATCGCTGCAGCATTTGGTGCGGTAGTTGCCATGTTTTGGATCACTAAGCGCACTGGCAAACCAGACCCCGGCATGATGGTCAACGGCATGCTCGCCGGCCTCGTCGCAGTTACTGCGCCTTGCGCATTCATTGCTCCTTGGGCAGCAGCGGTCATCGGTTCCATTGCTGCGGTCTTGGCCATTGAGTCGGTGTTCTTCGTAGAACGCAAACTCAAGATTGACGATCCGGTGGGCGCAATTTCAGTTCACGGTGTTTGCGGCATCTTCGGTGTACTTGCAGTAGGTATTTTCTCGAACGGCAGCTACGGCGCTGGTTGGAACGGATCTGCCTCTGAAGGCGTCGAAGGAATCATCAAAGGTGACTGGGGTCAATTTGGGGCACAGGCACTTGGTGCCGGTGTCATCCTGACCGTCATCCTCGGAATTGCCTTCGCATTCTTCAAGATTCAAAATGCCCTCACCAAAGGCGGCATTCGCTCGAAGGAAGAAGATGAAATAATGGGTCTCGACCTCCCCGAAATGGGAGTTGCCGCTTACCCAGAGTTCAGCCTTCAGCGCTAATTCACGAAAGTGAAAGCCCCACCGTTCGCGGTGGGG
>CAMCZG010000054.1 GCA_945886445.1 Bifidobacterium breve
GTATCTTCAATGGAATTGCCAGATGCCCCAATCAGCTACTTCTATGAGCTCGACAACACTTACTACTCGGTGACGTCAAATACTTTTGTTGGCCAAATCATGTCGCAGTTCAAGTTGCAAAACATTGCCGATTTGGCTGAAGCAGGAAACGATTACCCACAGCTTTCGCAAGAAGCAATTATTTCTGCAAACCCACAACTCATTTTCTTGGCCGATACAAAATGCTGTCAGCAAGATGCGAAGTCAGTTGCAGCGCGACCAGGTTGGAACAAAATTGATGCAGTCACCAACGGCAACGTTGTGGAACTCGACGATGACGTGGCTTCACGTTGGGGTCCCCGAGTTGTAGATCTTGTAAAACAAGTTGCAGAAGCAGTTGCAAAATTTGCTGAGACAAGTAAGTAGCAGCCAGCCATCTTCCCGTTAGCCGAAACAGTTGAGCAGCCCGTGCGCCGGTGGTGGATTCCCGCTGCTGGTGCACTGGCGCTTATCTCTGTTTTGCTTGGCGCAATGGTGGGGCCAGCAGGGCCTACCTGGTGGCGGGTGCCATTGGCGTTGCTCGATCATCTGCCGTTGATCTCTATTGATAGCGGTGTCACATCTCGTGAGTGGACCATTATCTGGGACATTCGCATGCCACGGGTGGTGCTGGCTTCGTTAGTGGGGTCAATGCTGTCGTTAAGCGGCGCGAGCTACCAAGGGGTTTTCCGCAACCCGTTAGTTGACCCGTATTTATTGGGTGTTGCAGCAGGAGCAGGACTCGGCGCAACTTTGGTCTTTACGTTGAATCGTTCAGGCTCAAGTACGTGGATCATTGACCCACTGCCACTCAGCGCTTTTGCAGGTGGGCTACTTGCGGTATTAGTTACCTACGTTGTGGGTACGGCTTTTGGTGGTCAGAAAAGTGCGTCAACTTTAGTTTTGGCTGGTGTTGCTGTTACAGCTCTTGCAACTGCTGTACAGACTTTTGTATTGCAACGACATACCGACGTTGTGCGTCAAGTGTATTCATGGATTCTTGGGCGTTTGAGTTCGGCAACTTGGGGAGACGTACGTCTTGTGCTTCCATATGTTGTTATAAGTTCTGCCGTGCTATTTATGCATCGCCGACTGCTCGACATCATGCGCGTAGGTGATGATGAAGCAACAGCTTTGGGTGCCTCGGTCAATCGCGTGCGCATTGTTGTGGTCATTGCAGCAACCCTTGGTACATCGGCGGTAGTTGCCGTGAGTGGGCTCATTGGATTCGTAGGAATTATTGTTCCGCACGCAGTGCGCTTGCTTGCAGGCGCAAGTTACCGAGTAATAGTGCCGCTGAGTTTGTTAATGGGCGCTTCGTTTCTCATCATTGCCGACATTCCTGGTCGTGTGCTACAGAACCCATCGGAAACACCAATTGGAGTCGTTACAGCATTTCTCGGTGCACCATTTTTCTTACTGTTGTTGCGAACAAAGCAGGGAACAAGATGACCTCACTGCAGTTTTCTGGGGTAGGAGTGCGCTATGGGCAACACGATGCGCTCAATAATTTCACCGACACGGTGAAGCCAGGCGAGTGGCTATGCCTCATTGGGCCAAACGGCGCTGGAAAAAGTTCTTTGCTGCGCTCTGTTGCGGGTCTGGCAAAACACAGTGGCGAAATACGAGTTGATGGTTCGCCACTGCGTATGCGCTCAGCAAAGCGACGGGCACAACTTGTTGCATATGTGCCGCAGTCTCCTGTGCTGCCCGACGATATGACTGCGCGTGAATACGTTGTACTTGGCCGTAACCCTTTCATTAGTCATTTCGGAACAGAAACTAAACACGATTGGGCAATTGTGGCCGATGTGTTAAAGCGACTAGATCTTGTTGACCTTGCGCATCGCCCCGTTGGCACACTTTCGGGCGGAGAGAAACAGCGTGTAGTCATTGCGCGCGCAATTGCGCAAGAGGCGCCTATTTTGCTCCTCGATGAACCAACGAGTGCGCTCGACATCGGACACCAACAACAAGCATTGGAACTCGTCGACCAGTTACGCAAAGAGCATGGTCTCACCGTTGTCTCGGCTATGCACGACCTCACTCTTGCGGGTTTATATTCAGATCGATTGTGCCTCTTGCATCAGGGGTATCGCGTAGTAAGTGGTACTGCAGCCGAAGTACTGCGCCAAGAGACTTTGGCCGAGTTTTATGGGGTGTCTGCACGTGTTCATCATGCAGAAGATGGAACAGTTGTGGTGATTCCCTATCGACAAGGGTCAAACGGGAACTAGCCTCAATTAGGCATGCGTAAACTCATTCACAGGCGACTACTGAGAAACACATATTTGGTGATGTGCGTCTTTGGAATGCTTGTACAGGGCGCAGCATCGGCTCACGCCCAGGGCAGTGCGGAACTGGATGCAGTACTTTCTCTCACATCGGGACGATCTGTTGTTGTTGAGGTAATAGATGGAAAAGTGCGAGATGAAGTTGGGCGAAATGCCAATTCGTCAACCTATTTCTCGCTGGCATCGGTGAGTAAAACATTGACGGCTACTTTGGTTTTGAAGCTCGCAGAGCAAAAGAAAATTGACTTAGATCTTTCAATGAGAACGTATCTCCCAGAGATATTCCCCCCATCAGCCGCTGATGCACTTGGCGTACAGCCTGTGTGGGCATTTTTAAATCATGCAACGGGAATGACCTCACACAATTTTAAAGCTGTTACATCGGGGAAGACCACTTATCAGCAATACGGCGAATTCGCTGCAACGTTGACTCCCTCTGCACCAGTTGGCAGATATCTCTATTCCAATGACAACTATGTGCTGTTGACACTCCTCATTGAAAAAGTGACAAAGCTCAAATTTGAGTCGGCTGCTTGGCGCATGGTGTGGCAACCACTTGGTGTTGCTGGTGGTTATTTGAATACAACAACACGTGCAACGCAAGTGCTCGGCGGGTCGGGTGCGTGGATGTCATCAGCCCGCGATATTGCGGTTTTGTTTGATGCGTTGAACCCGCAAACGTCGGGCAAAAAAATTCTTACAACTCCTTGGCTTCAAAAAATGCATGAGGTGCGCTATTCAAGTGAGTATCGCAATGGATTGCGCTACTTGAAAGGACGATGGGGCCACACAGGGTCGTTATCGAGGGCGCGAACTGCAGTAGTGGTGGGCAATGGTGGAACTGTTTACGTCGTATTATCGGAGGGGGCAACTCCGCAAAGCTCCGACAAACTATTTAATAGTTTGGCTGCAATAGATTCTCGACGAAAAGACAAGTGATATGGACCCACAGAATTTAGATACGCGTTTTATTGACGACTGCGTTGCGGGCTGTGCAGCTTCACATCAGGCATTGCTGGCGATGCTCGGTTCCATTTCTCCTGACGACATCGACGTGTGGTGTGATCAGCCGTCACTGCTGCCGAAGTGGAGCAGAGGTTATGTATTGGCGCATTTGGCGCGCAACGCCGATAGCCACAGCCACCTCTTTTCGGAGGCTGCATTGGGTCGCGAAGGCGAACAATATGCCGGTGGGCTCAAAGGCCGTGCTGAGGGCATTGCAACAGAGGCGACGCTCAGTGGAAAAGAGTTAGTACGTCGTACTCGCGAGTCGATTTACCAACTTGAAGCCGCTTGGGCTCGATCGCCCGGTGAAGCATGGCTCGGAAACGGGAAGAATGCCGTCGGTGCTCTATTGGCAATTGCCGATTTGCCGTTATTGCGCTGGCGTGAAATGGAAGTGCATATGCACGACCTCGGAATTGGTTTTACTTATGCTCAGTGGAATTCGCTCTACGTTCGACACGACCTTGCACGAATGTCAATGAGGTACACAAGCCGATTGCCAATGGGAATGACCGGTTTGCCGGCTACTGCCCTCGCGTTGTCGGAAAATGAAAGGCTGGCGTGGCTTTTTGGTCGTGTTGCTCCAGACGGTCTTGAGCAAGTGGACAATTTATAAATGCTCCGTAACTTTCTGCGCATCGTATTTGTTGCTATTGCATGTGTGCTGTGCGCGCCTGCCACCATGGCGTCTGCACATGCTGTGCTCGATAACTCTGTTCCCACCTCTGGGGCAACACTTGAAGACAGTCCTCTGCAAATTGTTTTAGATTTTGATGAATCGGTTGAATCTTCGCTCGGCTACATCAAACTCTTTTCGAGTAGTGGTAAGCGGGTTCAACTGCCTGCGGTAAAAGCAGATGCATCAGATGCATCAATTGTTCGTGTTGTTCCGCCAACACTGGCTCAAGATTCTTATGTGGCTGTGTACCGGGTCATTTCTGCAGACGGGCACCCTGTAGAAGGAGCAATTACTTTTCGCGTAGGTGCTGGAGCAGTGTCAAACCTTGCATCGGTCATTGAGACAGCATTGCAAGATAGTGAGACATCAAATGCGGTGAAGGTTGCTATGGCCTTGATGCGTTTCATTTCGTATATCGCAATTTCCATAGTGCTCGCTGGAATTTTCTTTCTGTTGGGTAGTGATGCGCCGAGAAAAGGCTTGAATAGGGCAGTGGTACTGGCTGGCTCGGTCTTGGGCTTGTCTACTGCATTGCTCTATTTATTGCATGGAATGAATGCTTCGGGCGGCACTTGGGGGCAAATAACGAACATCAGCGTAGTAAAAGATGTTTTTGCGACACAGGTGGGTGAATCGTTGTTTGTGCGCATCGTCGTTTCATTCCTGTTGGTTTGTGTCATCGCACGATGGGGCAACTTTGTGGCTGTTTTTGCCTTTGTTATTTTGCCTTTCACCTATGCATTTGCTGGGCACGCTGCAGTCGACTCTCCAGCTGCTCTTACTATTGCCCTACTGGCATTGCATGTGGCAGCAGTTGGAGTGTGGTGCGGAGGGCTGATTCTTTTGATATTCGTGAAAGATATTCGCACAACATCAATTGTGGAATGGTTTTCTCAGAGGGCTGCAGTTCTCATAGCTTTTGCGGTGGCAACTGGAGTAGTGCAAGCCCTGCTACTCATGAATGGCATCAGTAATATTTCAAAGACGTCGTATGGCAAGGCTCTCATTGCCAAGGTGTGTGTCGTGGGAGTAATGCTTATTTGCGCAGCAATTGTTCGTCGTCGGTTCTACGAAAGCGGTGTAACTCGGCTGCGGGCGGTTCTGTGTGCAGAAGTTGTTGTGGGGCTTGTTGTTTTATCTATTACATCGGGAATGGTTGCCGCATCGCCACGCCCAACAGTGAGTAACGCGCCATTCTCAACAGCTTTGGTGCAAGGTGACGTCATTGCAAACGTCACCATTTCTCCACCACGGGTAGGCGAATCTGAGATGCATGTCATTGTGTCGCCACCAAATGGTTCTTTAGATCCGGTATTGGCAATAAAGGCGCGGTTCTCTTTAGCGAGTAGCAAGGTGCCGCCTATTCAGGCCGAGCTCAATGCGGTCGGTCCAAATCACTTTGTGGGAAAAATTCAATTTGTGTATCCCGGAGAGTGGAAAGTAGACGTGATTGTGTCGCCCGATGCAAATAGTGAAGTTTTATATTCAACTCAATTGAGTATTAAATAGTTACGAGCACTGGAAGTAAACAAGGTGGTGCGACATGCCTGTTGCCTCGTCAGTAAATGCATCACCAACGGCAATAAAGCCATTTCTTTTATAGAATTTCAACGCGCTATCGCGAGCTCGTGCCCACACAATGCCTGCACCGTTGTGTTGAGCAAGTTGAATTCCGTAGAGCAGAAGCTCTGCCCCTAGACCAGTGCTTTGGAGCGACTGATCTACTGCCATGCCTCGCAACTGAGTGTCGAGGTGGTTGCTGTGGGTATGGGGAAGAGGAAATGGTTTGGTGAGCCAGCTAGAAGTTCCTACGATCTCGTCATCTTTATACAGTGCAAGATGCGTGGTGATCTCCCAGTCATCTTCTGTGTATCTGGGGTCTTGCGAAGGAGTGCCCTCACGCAGCACTTTCATACGTATCGGCAAAATGTCTTGCGTTGAAGCAATTGCAATGCGGAATGGAGAGGGCAGGGTCATGAAGGTGAAATGAGGTCGGAGAACTGCACTACGCGGTCGGCGATAGTTGCTGCTTCGTTGCGATCGTGCGTTACCAGTATTGCAGTGATGCCCGAGGCCGTGAGCGCAGCACGAAGATCTTTGGCAAGATCGATACGTAAGTGTTCATCGAGTCCGGTGAGTGGCTCATCGAGAAGTAGCAACGAAGGGGCAGGGGCGAGTGCACGTGCAATGGCTACTCGTGTGGCTTCGCCACCCGAAAGATGCTCAACATCACGCTGAGCGAAATTGGTCAGATGAATGAGGTCAAGCATTTCGTTCACTCGTAGTTCTTGAGACTCTTTGTTGTCTTTGCGCATTTTGAGACCGTAAGCGATGTTTTCACTCACTGTAAGGTGCGGGAACAGGAATGTTCCTTGAAACACCATTCCGATGTTGCGCCGATGCGGTGCGACATGAGTGATGTCTTCGCCTTGTAGTTGAACGGTTCCCGAACTTGGGGGAGTGAGCCCGCAAATGATGCGCAGCAGTGAAGATTTCCCAGAGCCACTGGGCCCGAGAATTGCCACAATTTCGCCTTCGCTGATTTCGAGCGAAAGGCGACTGAAGATAGCAGTGCTCTCACCCGGTACATGAAATGACAACTGGGAAATATTGAGGAAGGGAGATGTCATTGGGTTCCTTTCCGTCTCTTCGGTTGCACCGCGTATTCAACAATAAGCGCAATAGCGATGCATGAGAAAGCCAGCAGGCAAGCAGAAGCGATTGCCTGTTTTTGTAACTGCTCGCCAGGCCGCGAGAGTAATTGGCCAATGCGCATCGCCAGAGTCTCATGACCATGTCTCGTGAGAAGGCTGGATGCTCCAAACTCACCGAGTGAAATAGTGAAGGCAAATGAGGCCGCGATTGCGAGAGGGCGAAGAAGGAAACGGAGGTCAATGCTCTTCCATGCTTCCCATGGAGATGCGCCAAGCAATAGGGCGTTCTCTCGTAACTCGGGCTGAATTTCACGTGCTGCAGGCGTAATGATGCGCACAACAAATGGCAATGCGACCGCACAATGCGCCACGGCGATGAGCCACAGAGACCCACGCCAATTCATTGGGTCAGATCGAAAGGCGAGCAGGTAGCCAAGGCCAAGTGCAACTGCCGAAATGACAATGGGCAACGAGGTGAGTGCTTGAACGAATCGGTGATATCGCGCTTGAGTGGAATAGGCAATTGCAAGTGCTGAACCAGTGCCAAACAAAAGCGCCATCACGGCGGCGAAGAGGGCGATCCCAAGTGAGGTGAGAAACGATGTCCACATATCGCTCGTTGCCCAATGTGAAAATGTAAAGCCCTGAGAAGACTGTAAAGAATCTGTGAAAAGTATGGCGATAGGCAACAGAGTTCCTACTGCAATAAGTGCTGCTGCACCTGAAAAGACAATGCGCTTAAGTTTTCGCTCGGAAGAAAGCGGCATAAGGTTTCGTTGAGCAAGAGAAATATTCTTCTGACGATAAGTGAGTGCAAGAACCAACATGATGACGCCTAGTTGCCAAACAACGAGCGCGCTCGCTTGGGGCATATTGCCGAGGAAAAAGGCGTAACGATATATCTCTGTTTCAATAGTGGGGAAGCGTGGACCCGCAAGTACTCGCGCCGCGCCATACGTACTGAAACAAAAGATAAAGACGATGCTTCCTGCGCCAATAATGCTGTTGCGCAAAAGCGGGAAAGTAATTGTTCGGAAATTGGTAAATGGGGTTGCTCCAAGCAAAGCAGCGTTGTCGTTAAACGCAGTGAGAAGTTTTTCCCATCGACTTCCCACCACTCGTACAACAACAGCGATGTTGAGATAGATGTGAGCCAAGATGAGTGGCACGGGTCCCGATTGGTATGACGCCGGTGACAGCGAAGAAAAAGCTATGCCCACAACAACGGTGGGGAGAACAAACGGTACAAAGGTGAGTGCACGTATTATTTGCCGCGACCTAAATGAGTAACGACTCAACACCAAAGCTGCAGGTATACCTATAGCAAGAGTGCCGACAGTGCTGAGAAATGCTTGCCAAGTGGTAAACCACAGCATCTGGCGAAGTTGAGAGTCGCTGATCACGCGCAACAGAGATGATTGATCGATACTTTCTGAAAGCACTACAAGCGTTGGCCACATCACAAACACACTCAAAAAGATGAAACCTGGCACAAAAAGCCAAGGAGCATTTCTGAAAACGTGTACGCGAGGAGGGGTAGTCATAGTGCTATCGCAAGGCGATTGAGCTCCAAGTATCTACCCAAGTCACACGGTTCTCTTCGATGTTGGCTGGATTCATGGTGAAAGGCTTTGTGGGTTGTGCGGCAAAGGAAGTAAAAACATCTGGTAAGGCGACATTTTTATGGACAGGGTTCACAAACAGTGTCAGCGGTAGGTCACTTTGAAATGTTGTGTCTGCAAGGTAATCAATGAGAAGTTTCGCTGCATCCTCATTTTTGGACCCTCGCAGAATTCCAGCAAACTCCACCTGATGAAAGCATGTTGTGTCAATGACGGCTGTTGGTGGCTCGCTCACCGGTGGGTCGGAATACACCACTTCTGCTGGTGGGCTAGAGGCGTAACTCACAACAAGTGGGCGTGTGCCCTTTCCAGATGAGCCTGAAAACTCAATGGTGTATGCCTCGGTCCATCCGTCGACAACTTTGACACCATTCGTGCGTAACTTCTTCCAATAGCTTTGCCAATCGTCTTCCCCGAATGCCGCAATTGTAGAGAGGAGAAAAGCGAGTCCTGGAGAAGAAGATGCTGGGTTCTGAACCACAAGGAGGTCTTTGTATGCAGGTAGTGCTAAATCTTCAAGAGATTGTGGAGGAACTATGTTGCGCTGAGAGAACCATTTTTTGTCGTAGTTAATGCACACGTCACCTGTGTCAACCGGGGTAACTACACCTTCGGGTTGAGTGAGTTCTACAACGTCGGCTGCCATGTCCTTGGTGAGTGGGGAAGTATATGGAGCAAAAATTTCTCCTTTAATAGCTCTCGTGAGAAATGTATTGTCAACGCCCCAGAGAACATCACCCTCTGGATTACCTGACGTGAGAATTGCCTTCGAAATGAGTTGGCCAGTGTCGCCACCAAGAATGACTTCAACGCTAATTCCTGTTTCCTTAGTGAACTCATCAAAGATTCCCTCGGTTGGTAAGAAAGAGTCGTAAGCCAGAAGCGTCAGTTTTTTAGTTGCCTGCTCTTTGCTCCCTGCGCATCCGCTGAACACTGCTGCTACGCAAAAAAGTGTGACTATATATTTTTTCATTTCTTAACTTTCCTTTGGGGTCTGTATGAATGCTTCTGGTTGTACAACGAGTAGGGCGCCAGATTGCAGGGAGATTTCACCAAATATGCCGGTGAGTTCGTTGCTGACGCCACGGCTCACCCAAGGGGCAAGGCTCTCATTGCGAAGTTGCCATCGGAGCCCCTCTGTGTTGACGCCATGGGCCATGCCGTTCATTGCATGAAGAGCAACAAGCGAATTCTGTTTTCCCGATATCTGAAGTGAACTTGGTCCATGAAGAACAAAAATATGAGCGGTATCGATGAACGCCTCAATTTGTATGTGCGCCCACTCAGGGTGAAACAGCGAAGTAAGAAGCCCATGTGCATGGTCGAAACGACCTCCCCCTGCGCTGACAACAACAATTTTTTGAGCCCCTAAATGCACTGCGTGCGAAAGTGCAAGTTCGGTATCGGTGAAATCTTTATCGGTAGGTGCAGAGATGAAATCAATTTCTAGTGAATGGGCGAATGCGAGCGCTTCCTCGCTCACTGAATCGGAATCACCAACCACAACATCGGGGGTGACGCCGAGGGCAAGTGCATGGTCGAGTCCGGAGTCGGCCGCAATATTCCACTGTGCATGCGGTAGAAACTTCGATAAATGGGGCAGTGGCGCATTGCCGCCAGCAAAGATGAGAGCCGTGTTGTTCTGTATATGCGTTTCGTTATTCACCCGTATTCCCTCCGCTGGAATTACCCAGATCAGGTTCTTGGGTCGGTAGCGGCGGCTACCCTCTCAGCCTGCCGAACCAGCAAGCTCCCCTTCAGTTGTTTATAGGTTACAGCTCTGCAGTTGGTCTGGCAATGTCGGGCTCTATAAAGATGCTGCGCGCACTTGGGTAGACCTCTCGTACGCATACCTCAGCGTTATCAATTGCAACAGCAAGTTCGTTCATGGTGAGGTGAGGTGAGAACTCGATCTTTGCTGCCACAAGTACATCTTCGGGCCCGAGGTGCTCTGTGCGGAGATGTATGACCTGCAGTACATCTTGAGCATTTACCAGCGAGGTACGAATGAGGTCTTCGTCGCTCGCAGTTGCTGATTCGCCAATGAGAAGGCTTTTCATTTCAATTGCCAAAACAATTGCAATAACGATGAGTAGAACTCCAATAGATGCAGAACCAATTGCATCCCAGCGTGGTTCATGGGTGAAGTGGCTCATTAACACGCCAAAGAGTGCAAGGCATAATCCAATTTCGGCACCAATGTCTTCGAGTAGAACCACGGGGAGCTCGGGTTGTTTTGCCTCGCGAATAAAACTCCACCAACTTTGGTCTGGGCTTTTGACATGACGTGCTTCTTTAACGGCGGTATGCAATGAATACGATTCAAGAAGAATGGCGACAACAAGAATGCCTATCGCAATACCAAAGCCATCACTTTCATGAGGGTGGATGAGTTTTTGAATTCCCTCATATAAGGCAAAGACTCCGCCCATGCTGAAAAGCACGAGAGCAACGACGAAGGCCCAAAAATAACGCTCGCGACCAAACCCGAATGGATGTCGACCAGTTGCGGTTTTCTTTGAGCGGTTACCACCGAGCAAAAGGAGAGCTTGGTTGCCTGTATCGGCAAGGGAGTGAGCCGATTCTGCAAGTAATGAAGCCGATGAGGTGAGTAGGAATCCGGTGAACTTCGCGATGGCAATTCCGAGATTGGCGAAAAACGCAGCGAATATTGCTTTGCGACTACCTTCATGCATGAGAAGATGTTGCCATAGTTCGGGGCGTTGTTGCTAACAGAAATGTGAATAGGGGAATTTATGGGCGTGCTAAGTGGGCGAGTTGCTCTAGTAACAGGTGGAGGCCGTGGCATTGGCCGTGGAATCAGTGAACTGTTGGCGGCGCAAGGTGCTGCTGTGGCAATTAATTATCACAGTGGCAAAGAAGGTGCTGAAGAAACTTTGCAAGCAATTCTGCAAGATGGTGGAACTGCAAAAATTTATGGAGCTTCGGTTGCCGACTATGAAGAGAGCAGCAAAATGGTCAAAGAAATCATTCGCGACTTTGGCCATATTGATATTTTGGTGAATAACGCAGGCATCGCATCACGTGGCAAAGCAGTTGCCGATACCGATGCTGCTGAGGTAGAGAAGTTGCTAGCTGTTCATGCGGTCGGTGCTCATCAACTTTGTGCCGCAGTGTTGCCGAGTATGCGTACTCAAGAGCGCGGTGACATTGTTTTCATCTCTTCTGTCGCTACTGCAAACAATTCTGCAAAGGGTGCGCCGTACAACATGGGTAAAGCTGCCATGGAGGCATTGGCCTTCACGTTGGCTAAGGAAGAACGAAGGCACGGCATTCGTGTGAATATTGCCGCCCCGGGTTTGGTAGAAACCGATATGGGTGTTCGTTTGTCGCGTTCCTTAACCGGCAATAAAGAACTCACCGACCTCAGGTCGCTTGACGAAAATGCCCCCTTTGGGCATGTTTGCCAACCCAGTGATGTGGCCAATGTGGTGCTGTGGTTCTGTTCTCCTGGTTCGGCCTACGTCACAGGGCAACGCGTGCAATGCGATGGCGGGGGTGCCATTTCGAGTTATTAGGAGTGATGGCGTCTGGGTCAGTGGGCAGATAGCCTTCACAAGGTGACCCCCGATGCAACTGCAACTGAGACCCCAAAAGTCAGCCCATTCGATACGCCAGCGAGCCCTGTTGAATACATCGTGTCGGTGACTCCTGAGGCGGTTACAAAACTCATTGAGCTGCGCGACGAAGAGCCAGAAAAAGATCGCTTAGGACTACGCATTGAAGTGGTGAGTAGCCCAGGTGAAGACTTCCGCTACGACCTGTCTTTCGATGTTGTGACCCAAGCTGCTTTCGCCGATGAAGTGCGTACCACCGATGGCATTAAAACAATTGTCGCCGCAAACAGCATCGATCTTTTGCAGGGCTCCATTCTTGATTACTCCGCTGCACAGGGTCTTATTATTCGTAATCCAAATAAGCCACTCGCTGCCAGTGTTGAAGGTCTCGTACGAGACGATGATTTGTCGGCCAATATTGAAACTGTGTTGGCCGGAGAAGTGAACCCCGCACTCGCTTCCCATGGCGGGTTCGTTACATTCATGGGTCACGACACCGAAGGCACGGCGTATCTCACCATGGGTGGTGGGTGCCATGGCTGCTCCATGAGTCGAATGACCATGTTGGAAGGTGTGCAAACAACGTTGTTGGAAAAGGTTCCTGGCGTTCTCAAGGTTCGCGACCTCACCGACCACACATCTGGCGATAACCCCTACTACACCTAGTCTCCACATTCCATGAGCTCGTTCTCACGGGCTATTCTCAGAGTATGACGGGGATTATTTCTTATGGCGCATACATTCCGTATTGGCGCCTGCAACGCAGCACACTTGCATCGGCTCTTGGTTCAAAAGGGGCAAAAGGCGTGCGTGCTGTAGCAAGCTTCGATGAAGACACCACTTCAATGGGTGTTGAAGCAAGCCGCATTGCTTTACGTGGAGTGAGCGAAAAGTATTCTCCACAATCTTTGTGGTTTGCTACTGCTGAACCTGGTTATCTCGATAAAACAAATGCAAATGCAATTCATGCCGCACTCAGCCTCAACACCTCGGTGAACGCTTTCGATTGTTTGGGTTCAGTAAGAAGCGGTGTTGCGGCCGTTCATGCCGCTGCTGGTGGCAACTCGATGGCAGTGTTAAGCGATATTCGCACTGGTCTCCCCGGCGGAAATGATGAATCGATGGGTGGCGACGGTGCTGCATCATTTTGCTTTGGCACCGAAAACGTTATTGCTGAATTATTAAGCACTGGTACATCCACATCTGAATTTGTAGATAGGTGGAGAACACCGGGTGAAAAAGCAAGCAAGCAGTGGGAAGAGCGATTTGGTGAGTATGCCTATGCACCGCTCGTAGCAGTTGCATTTAACGAAGCATTGGAAAAGGCAAACCTCACTGCTGCCGATATCTCGCACAGCATCTTTTCTGGTTTGCATACGCGTGCCGTAAAAGCTGCACCTCAATCTTGTGGCATTAACCTCGACACTCTGCGCGACGATTTTGCCGCAACGCTTGGAAATTCTGGAACCGCACATTGGGGCGTCATGCTGGCCAATGTTCTCGATACTGCTCAACCAAATGAGGTCATCGCCATTGTGGTGTTGGCCGACGGGGTCAATGTCATTTTGCTACGTACCACTGATGCGATAGTCGCTCATCAAAAGCAACAAGACAGCTCGCTCACCGTGCAAGCTCAAATTGCTGCCGGTCGCAATGACTTGTCGTATGCGCAGTTTCTTACATGGCGCGGGTTCTTGCATCGTGAACCACCTCGTCGCCCAGAACCCGATCGCCCGGCTGGCCCACCAAGCTTGCGCACTGCCGCATGGAAATATGGTTTGTATGGAAGTCGCGATGAAAGCGGATTCATCTATTTGCCCCCATCACGCGTCAGTTTGCAGTCGGGCAGCATCGATAAAATGGAGATGGTACGGATGGCAGATATTCGCGCAACCATTGCTACCTATACGGTCGACCATTTAGCGTTCAGTATGAGCCCGCCGGTTGTTGCAGCGGTTATCGACTTCGACGGTGGTGGGCGCTTCCAATGTGAACTGACCGACGTCGACCCAGCAACCGTGAAAATTGGCGACAGGGTGGAAATGTCGTTTCGCAGGCTCTATACGCAAGATGGAATTCATAACTATTTTTGGAAAGCAAAGCCTGTACGTACAGGCGTGAAATAAATCGGGGGACATATGGCAAGTCATGGAATTCGCGACAAAGTAGCAATCATCGGAATGGGTTGTACCAACTTTGGTGAGCATTGGAACAAGAGCACCGACGACCTGCTCATCGACTCATCGAGTGCTGCATTGGCTAATGCAGGAATTACCCTCGACGATGTAGATGCATTTTGGTTAGGAACAATGGGCTCTGGTTTATCTGGACTCACGCTCAGCAGACCGTTGAAAATTCAACACAAACCAGTTACACACGTAGAAAATTATTGCGCAACAGGCAGTGAAGCATTTCGTAATGCGTGTTATGCCGTTGCATCTGGCGCCTACGACGTTGTCATGGCAATTGGTGTGGAGAAGCTCAAAGATTCTGGTTACTCCGGCTTGGTAGTAAGTGCACCTGCGGGTGATGGCACCCAAGCAACGGTCACTGCACCTGCAAGCTTCTCATTGTTAGCTCCGGCGTATGCAAACAAATACGGTGTAGATGAAGCAGAATTGAAAGACGTACTCACTCGTATTGCATGGAAAAACCACCGTAATGGCGCGTTGAACTCGCGAGCTCAATTTAAAAAAGAAGTGTCGAAGGAAACCATTGCAGCTTCTCCGCTCATTGCTGGTCAGCTCGGCATTTTCGATTGCAGCGGAGTGAGCGACGGCTCTGCGGCGGCAATTATTGTGCGCGTAGAAGATGCACATAAATACACCGACCGGCCAATCTATGTGAAAGCACTGTCGTTCGTGGCGGGGCCAGCTGCTGGCCCTATTGACCCTTCCTATGACTACACCACGTTTGACGAAGTGGTACACAGTGCCACCGATGCGTATAAACAGGCTGGAATTACAGATCCACGTGCAGAGTTGGCAATGGCAGAAGTGCACGACTGCTTTACCCCAACTGAACTCGTGCTCATGGAAGACCTTGGTTTCGCCGAGCGCGGCACGGCATGGAAAGAAGTGCTTGCAGGAACCTATGACCTCGATGGCGAACTCCCTGTGAACCCCGATGGCGGATTGAAGTCGTTTGGCCACCCCATTGGAGCATCTGGCTTACGCATGCTTTTTGAGTGTTGGACACAATTGCGAGGCGAAGCTGGTGCTCGTCAAATTCCCGGCGTCGGTCAAAAAGACTCTGTGAAAACAAAAGCACTCACGCACAACTTGGGCGGTGCTCCCGGAGCATGTGTGAGCTTTGTGAGTGTTGTGGGCAGCAAACTCGATTAGCGAGTGGCGGAAAATGGTTCAACACTCAGTTGAGCATTTGTAAAAAGAAAATGTAGATGCGCGGCGTGCTCAAGTGAGACGTATCTACGCACATAGGAAACCAGCTGCGTGCGGAACTCTTTGCCGTGACCTTTATTTGCACAAGAGAGATGTGCAAGCTCGTGCAAAATGGTGTGTTGGGTGGGAGCAACCCCATTGACCAAAATGCACCAGTATTCACCAACAGCCACAGCTTCAATATGTGGTGGAAGATCGTGTGACTCAATGCGTGGTGGGTCAATGTCTTCTTGTTCGCAAATATCGAGCAACCATTTATTCGCTTCAGGTACGAGCAGCACACGTGTTGGCATGGCTTCAGCAAATTTCTGCTCTACTTCGTACGTGAGCGCAATCTCTGTTGGGTCGCTCATGGGGAGTTTTTTCCTCTTCCGAGTGCACGGGGGAACGAGCTGAGATGATTTTTCGAACTGCTGAACTGAGCCCCTGCTGATTTGCCGGCAGAAAAT
>CAMCZG010000055.1 GCA_945886445.1 Bifidobacterium breve
GCGACGGAAGTCAGTAGTAGTGATCCAACCACAACTGTGAATGACGGCCGCATTGCAATTGATGTGACAGTTGGTGAAAACACAGGCGAAGATCGCGTAGAAGAAATTCCCCTCGGGTCCGAAGTAACACTTAATTTCACCAACCCTCAGGCAGATGATGAATATCACGTTCATGGATATGACCTTGGTGAGGGGATGACAAAGAAGGGCGAAACGAAAATTTTCTCGTTTACGGCCGACAAGGCGGGTGACTACGAAGTGGAAAGCCACATTTCAGAAACGGTATTGGTCGTTCTCCGAGTGAGCTAACCACATAAAAACTATTTCCACGGCATGATAGGTGCATGGATCTTCATGCACTTGTTGAACTAGAGCCACACGGCCCCGATACGTACATTGGCGTTGGCCATGCGTACCCCTGGGGAGGCTTGTATGGGGGCCATATTGTCGCTCAGGCGCTGCGAGCAGCCGCACACACTGTTGACCCCGAGTTTTCGGTGCACTCGCTACGCGCCTATTTCATCCAGCGTGGCGACAACAAGCAAACTGTGCGTTACGAAGTCGACCGCATTCGTAATGGCCGCAGTTTCGTAACGCGTCGAGTGGTGGCACGCCAGGCCGTCGGCGCCATCTTGAACCTAGAGGCCTCGTTCCAAAAGGCAGAAGATGCTCCAGAGGTAAGTGCCACAAAGTTTCCTCAACACTTGTCGCAGCCAGAAGAGCTGGAATCAACAACGTGGAGTGATTTTTTCGACAGGCGATGGATTCCCACCGAGCAAGTTCCGGCGAGTGATCGCGATGGCGTGGGCAGAGTTGCAGCGTGGATGCGTGTAACAACACCCACTGGCGACGACCCGCTGTTGCATCAGTGCGCACTTGCCTTCATTTCAGACGACTTACCCACCGATGCGGTGTTTAGTTCGTCGCCCGATGCACGTGCCGCAGCCGATGCAGGCACAGCCTTTAGTGCAAGCCTCGATCACACCATTTGGTTCCATCGCCCGTTACGCGCAGACCAGTGGCATTTGTATGAAATGTCGTGCAATGCATTTGTTGGTGGCCGAGGTTTGTCGTTCGGCTACGTGTTTGCCCAAGATGGCACACACGTGGCGACAGTGGCTCAGGAAACACTGGTGCGCTGGCGCACGTAGTTCACATATGGTGAGACTGCTGCATCAAACAACGGCTGCAGAAATTGTGCATATTTTGTGGTGATGTGGTCACCGTCGCGGTTCACCAAAATGTTGCCCACAATGGCGGGGCACTTTGTAGCACCACAGAGCCAGTTACTGATGTCGAGCACCTGCACTTCATTTTTGGCACCCGCATCGATAATGGCTTGAATGCGTTCAACGCGGTAACCCTTTTCACGGTCATAAGTGCAACGCGGAACATTTTTAATACTGCGTGACAAACAAATGGGTACGTTGTCGCCAGGGTACGGCGTATCGGTAATGAGAATCGGAGTAATTCCCGCGGCCTTTAACTGCGTCAGTAATTCTGTTTGTGCTTCAACTATTTGCTCTGGCAAAAACGGATTACGTGTGTTCACAGCCATAAGTTTCACGGATGATGAAATGAATACCACTTGTACTTTTTCGGCAATCATCATTTCAATAACGTTCTTGCGCCACGGCCTGCACTGTGGGTACGTGTTTGACGAGAGCATGTTCCACGTGATGAGGTCAATTGGTGGACAACCCGATTTCGTGAAGGGCAAGAATCGCCAACCTTGTTGGCGAGCAGTCATTTGAATAGTGGGAAACCACTGTGCAGCATGTGAGTCACCAAAGAGAGCAACGGTAAATGTTGATTTTTTAGCACCGAATTCGCACAATTTAGGCGTAGAAGGGCCGACACTCACGTGACAACCGCTGTCGTAAATGATGGGCTTGTCCCCCCCGGCCGCGCGTAACGATGGGTCCAAGTTTGATGGAACTTCTTGCGTGAGGACACCTTGTTCAACTGCTTCGAGTGGCGCAGCCGGGCTCACGATGACAGGTGGTGGCAAAGGAATAGTTGTCGTGGTTTCTGCAGCAGGTGCCACTGTTGTCACAGAAGAAACTTGAGTAGTTGTGGTTTGCATTGCAACGGGTGCTTCAGCAACCACGTCGCTGGCAAGTGATGACGAATTCGTTTTTAAAACAATTCCAGCGGCAAGACTCACCGCAATAAGGCCTCCACCCATCGTGAGCGCGAGCAGCGGTTTGAGTTGAAGCTTTGCAGAGTGACGCACGGGGTTCTCGACAAACGCGTACGACAAACATGCACCGCAAAATGCAATGCCCAAGAGAAGAATGCGTTCGGTTGCATTGAGCGTGTGGCCATATGCAGCTTCGCCAATAATGAGCGCAGGCCAATGCCAGAGGTACAACGAGTATGAACGGGCCCCAATAAATTGCAACGGCTGAAATCGTAAAAGTACTTGTGGGCCGTAGCGATTGTCGTCGCCAGCAATAAGCACGCACAGGGTTCCTAGAACGGGAAGCAACACGGCATAGCCAGGGAACAACACTTTTTCATTGATGACAAAGCAACTGGCAATGACGGCAACGAGGCCAAGCCAACCCACAACTGCTCGTAACCATACGGCGATGCTGTTGACGTTGTTCCATGCAAGCGCAAGCAAAGCGCCGAGGCCTAGTTCCCAAGCACGTGCATGAAGCCCAAAGAATGCCCACTGTTGTGTGGTGTTGGTTTGCCAAATACACACAACGAACGAGGCAATGCTGACAACAGAAATACCGATGACCGCACGCATACGAAAACGCTGTGAACGCCAGAGCAAGAGTGCCAAGAGTGCTGGCCACACCACATAGAACTGTTCTTCAACGGCGAGCGACCAAAAATGTTGCAACGCTGAAGGAGGTAAAGTTGATTGCAGGTAGTCGGTGCCGCGGTTGGCAAACGTGATGTTGGCAAAAAACCCAGCGCTGGAAATGGCGTCTTGCCCAAGGTCGCGTAAGCGCAGTGGTTCAAGCCAAATGCGACCCGCTATGACGGTGGCGACAACTACAAGTGTGGAAGCGGGCAATAAACGCCGCGCGCGCCGCGCATAAAACTGGCGCAAAGAAATGCGCTTGTTTGCGCCGTACTCACTTGCCAAAAGCGACGTGATGAGGAAACCAGACAAGACGAAAAAAACGTCAACGCCAACGAAACCGCCACGCAAGGCGAAGAAGTGCGCGTGGTACAAAACCACGACACCAACTGCTAGAGCCCGTAGGCCCTCAATGTCGCGGCGTTTCATAGAGATATTGTGGTCGAGACCGGCGTCGATCCGGTGACCTTCCGCTTTTCAGGCGGACGCTCTGCCGACTGAGCTACTCGACCGTGACAGATGTAAACATCTGCACACGCGGTCCCGACGGGACTCGAACCCGCGACCTCCGGCTTGACAGGCCGGCGTGAACTCCAGCTTCACCACGGGACCAAAGTGACGACATAAATTCCACACTTTGATCATTAAAAAACATGATCGTTATTGCTGATATTAAGTTGTATATAACCGTATTTCGCACCCCCACCGGGATTAGAACCCGTGCCGCCACCTTGAAAGGGTGGTGTCCTAGGCCACTAGACGATGGGGGCTTGTTCGACTCCACGCGAGAGCGTTGCAAAACTATCAGGAAATTAGCGAATTTCCCCCCGATTCATCTGAGCACTTATAGAAGCTTCTAATAACCACCCCAAATAGGCATAAAGATGGTGCTGGGCCAGACGAGGATCGTCATCTTCGAGGTCGCTGTGGCCAGGAAGATCATCATCTTCGCTGACATCGAGCATGGTGCCGAGCAAGAGGCGAATGGCATTGAGCGACTGCATGAACTGAGACATGTCGCCAGAAGTGAGAATGGGCGCCTGGTTCTGAGCGGTATCGATGACTTCCACGGCCCGTGAAATGGCAGCAAGGCGAGAAGCCACTAGCTCGCTGCGCATGAGGCGTTGGTACTCCTCGTTGCTCTCGGGGTCTTGGTGATACGCCACGGGGAAGAGTCGCTGCAACGTGGGCTCGTTGGAATCGCCGGTGGTGAGCACATCTCGTAGCTCACCGAACATATGCACAAGCATCGCTTGTACGTCGGGGGCAAGGTTCATGAAGTACGTGCCATCACGCTGCGCAACAAATGGCCCAGAGTTGCGACGGCGCATCATGTGTCGCGTTGCATAGTTGCCCACAAACCATGCTCGTGTAAGCGAAATACGTCGAGTTCAGCGCGTTCGCGGGCGCCACTTGAAACAACAGCTCGACCTTTGTGGTGAACATCAAGCATTAATTCTGTTGCTTTTTCATTGCTGTAACCAAAAAGTTTTTGAAGAACGAAGGCGACATAGGACATGAGGTTGATGGGGTCATTCCACACAAGCACAATCCATGGCTTGTCGGTGTCGAGTTGCTCATCGACAGCAACGTCTGTTGCGGGTGATTCGGTCGTTGATGCCATTACGACATTCTGCCTCTACGATGAGCATTTCCATGGCTGTTGGTGCTCGCCCCCTCGTTCCTTCGCGTCTTGCACGCCGGGCTTTGTCACACAATGGTTCGGGTCGCCGACCTACCACCGTCATTGGTGGCTATATCGCCCTCACAAAACCGCGCATTGTTGAGCTCTTGCTGGTCACCACCGTTCCCACCATGGTTCTTGCCCAAAAGGGCTGGCCAGCCACCTGGCTCGTTGTGCTCACCTTGGTTGGTGGCTCATTGGCTGCTGGTGGGGCGAATGCCCTCAACATGGTCATCGACCGCGATATCGACAAGCTGATGGTGCGCACCCAAGGGCGGCCCTTGGTGACGGGGCTCATTGCCCCCCGCAACGCCGTTATTTTTGCCTGGATATTGGAAATTGTGGCTTTTGCCATTCTGTGGGTCAGCGCCAACCTCTTGTCGGCCCTTCTCACCTTCTCGGCCACCATGTTTTACGTGGTCATTTATTCCGTGTGGCTAAAGCGCACGAGTCGCCAAAATATCGTTATTGGTGGTGCCGCCGGGGCGGTTCCGGTGCTGGTGGGCTGGTCGGCAGTCACAAATGAGGTCTCCTGGGCCGCTTTTTTGCTCTTTTTGCTCATTTTCCTCTGGACTCCCCCCCATTTTTGGGCTTTGGCCATTCGCCACTCCGATGACTACAAAGCAGCCCAGGTGCCCATGTTGCCCACCGTTGTCCCTATGAAACAGACCCTGCGAGCCATGTTGCGCTACACCGTGGCATTGGTGGTGGCCAGCCTGGTTTTGATTCCTGTGGGCGATTTAGGGGTCATTTATGGGGTGTCGGCGGCTGTTTTAGGGGCACTTTTCCTCCTCGGCATCGGTTATTTGTGGCGGACCCCCACTGAAGCGGTCTCGATGCGCGTATTTTCGTACTCCATCTCCTATATCTCACTTCTTTTTGGAGCCATCACGCTCGACGTGCTCGTGAAATATGGGGTCTCCTAGGGCGTGTCGCCTACAGTTGAGGAGCAGCGAGTTTTGCTCGCTGTGAAATCACAAACCCACAAAGACTCTTGATTTACCTCCTGACTCTCGCAGGTAGGTAATCTCGTAACGTCATTTCCGAGAAAGAAAGCCCTCCATGACCACGATCGAAACGCATGCATCTGGAACTCAGGTGCGCGCCACTTCTAGCGACAGTGCCGTTGGCGCTTTTTTAGTGGGCGTCGGTGCATGGGCTACCACGACCGACCACAAACGTATTGGTCGACTTTTCATTGGTTGCGCACTGCTCATTGCAATAGCGGCAGCGGCACTTGGTGCAGTTGTTGGTGTGGAACGTATCTCTGCAACGGGTTACTCGCTTTTAGATAAAGACTCCGTCACGCAAATTTTCTCTCTCTATCGGGTTGGTCTTTCCTTTGGTGTGATGTTGCCACTTCTTCTTGGCGTTGCCATTGCGGTTGTGCCACTACAAGTGGGCGCAAAAACAATTGCGTTTGCACGTGCGGCAATGTTTGGTTTTTGGATGTGGCTTGCCGGCATGGGGCTAGCAGTTGGTTCCACCATTGCCAATGGTGGCCCAGGTGGTGGCAATGCAAAAATGGTCGACCTGTTTCTTCTCGGTATGGGAATTGCCGTTATTGGCGCACTTGCAGCTGCCGTTTCTGTAGTAACCACAGTGCTCACCAGCCGTGCTCCTGGCATGACACTTCTTCGCGTGCCAATGTCGTCGTGGTCTGCACTCACGGGTGGAGTTGCATTGGTACTTACTTTGCCGGTGTTGTTCGGAACTCTTGTGTATCTCTATGTTGATCATCGTTACGCACGTGTAGCTTTCGGTGGCAACAAAGGCGTTTCCGACTGGATGGGTTGGTCACTCACACAACCACAAACCTACGTTTACGTTGCAATGGGTGCTGGAGTTCTTGCTGAAATTGCAGCGGTCGTCAGTGGCAAGCGTCAAGTATTGCGCCCAGTTTTGCTCACCGGTATCGCCATTGTTTCCATTGCTTCCTTAGGCGGTGCAACGCAAGTGCAACACGCGGTTACCTGGACCAACACCAGTGCCAGCGACAAAGTAAAAGAACTCATTCCTTTTCTCATCTTCAACGGGTTGCCACTTCTTGGTGTGCTTGTGGTGTTAGGAGTGTCGTTGCTCGGTATTGCGAAAAGCAAGCCACGTTTAGTTCCTGCAATGGCCCCGGCGCTTCTTGGTTTGGGCATGGTGCTCACCGGAATGGTGGGGCATCTTGTTTCATTGTTTGGCCCAGCACAACTTGCCGGAACAGTTTTTGAAGAAGGCGAATTCATTTATGTGAGTTACGGCGCTTTGCTCATTGGGCTTGCAGCAGTTTCTTACTGGGGTCCAAAACTTTGGGGCCGTGTTCTTCCGTCGTCTGCAGTGCTTGGCATTAGTGGCCTCGCATTTTTAGGAACAGTGCTTGCAGCACTACCTATGTACATCGCCGGCTTTGCGAACCAGCCAGCAAATGTGGCAAATAATTTTTCTTACAGTGGCCCACAAGAATTGTGGAACACCGCCTCCGCCGCTGGTCATGCACTTGTAGCTGTATCGGTACTTCTTTTTGTTCTCACCGCGCTTCGCGCCTTCACTGCGGGTGAAGTAGCGGGCGACGACCCATGGGATGCTCAAAGCCTTGAGTGGTCGGTGTCGTCACCAGCGCCATCGAACAACTTTGTATCAACACCATCGGTGGCAAGTGCTGAACCACTTCTCGATATCAAGCCTGCAGGAGGACAGAAATGACCTACGCACTTCCCGCCGGGCCACGCCCAGCACCTCGTCGTCAGCTTTTCATCAGCACTGCCATGGTCGTAGTTGCAGGAACAATGCTCATGGGCGGCATGTTGTCGGTGTGGTTGCGTTTTCGCGCTGCGGCGCCAACGCGACCCACATCTGATGGCTTGAGGCAAATTAAAGACTGGCTACCCGCCGATCTCAAAATGCCAGAAGTAGTGACCAACGTTGGCCTTTTGACATTTCTCGTCATGTGCGTCATGGTGCAGTGGGCTGCGTATGCCGCTCGTCGTGGCGACTCCAAGCATGTTGTTTCCGCACTTGGTCTCACTCTTCTTTTTGGTATTGCCATTCTCAACGCACAAGCTGCAATTTTCGTGCAGTTCAACGTGGGCGTTGCTTCGGGTGCTTATCAATCAATGTTCTACGCAATTGTCGGCACGCTCACCGTGCTCATTGTGTCTGGTCTTGTGTTCACGGTTGCATCTCTCTTTAAAAGCATTGGTGGTCGCGCAGCGAACACCGATCTTTTAAATGCACATGCGTTGTATTGGTATTTCCTCGCTGCGGCATACTCCGCAGTGTGGTTCGTAGTCTTCGTGCAGAAATAGGTTGACGATGTTTACGCCAGGTTCAAAATTATTTCTCGGACTCACAGGGTTCGTCATCGCCGTCAGCGTCATTTACGTTGCGTTAGTCGATAATTCCATAGGCGGCGCAGTTGCGTTGTTGTCTGTTGCCACCGGAACTGCTCTTCTTGCTGGCTTGTCGCTTTTCAACCGTGACGGTGAAGTTGCAGTTGGAGATGTAGCTGCACCTGCTGGGGCTGAACCTCTTACCTCAAGTATGTGGCCACTCATCGCCACCGTCGGCTTTGTTGGGGTAGTTGCAGGTCTCCTTACTCATCCCATTGTTTTCTTCCTTGGTCTCATTGCACTTTTGGCCTCTGGAACAGAATGGCTCATTCAGTCGTGGAGCGAAGGCGCCTCAAGCGATAAGACCTACAACGCATCCATTCGTGGCCGCATGTTGCATCCCATTGAATTTCCTGTACTTGCACTCGTTGGTTTAGGTGTAGTGATTTTGTCGTTCTCGCGCGTCATGCTTGCAGTCTCTCGAGATGCAGGTGCAATTATTTTCATAGTTGCCGGCGCAGCAGTTCTATTTGTTGGTTCCATTTTTGCCCTGAAGCCAAGTTTGAAAAAAACGTTGGTAGTAGGAATTTGTGTAGCAAGCGCGGTTGGCGTAGCCGCGAGTGGAATTGCAGCAGCAAGTAACGGGCTTCGTGCAGATCTTGTTGAAGCGAAAGAAGAGCATCATTTCAGCCACAAAGAATGTGGCGAAGAAGAGAATGAACACTTCGATCATTTGGCTGAGGGCACAATCTCTCTTCGATCAAACGCTGTCGCAACTATTGAATTACGTGATGGCAAGCTCACGGCTCGTGAGTTGGGTGTAGCCAAAGTCACACAAACCATTACTTTCCCGCGTTCAAATAGTGCCACCATTATTTTCCGCAACAAAGACGAGAAAGAAGCGCGGCTCACTGCGTTCCTCGGAACCAAACCAGTGCAAGATGGTGTAGTGGAAGAAGTTCTTGATTGCACACAAATGATTGGCAAAAACCACGAGCAAGCGCTCACGTTCAAAATTGCCAAGCCATCGATGGCGTCTGACAAGCCGTACACCCTTACTGTTCCTGGCCTTGAAGGCCAATCAATAGAAATAATGGTGCCTTAATCATGAGCACAAAAATTCGTCGCATTGTTGCCGGCGTCTCCGGACTTGCCGCAACTGCATTTCTCGCTGGCTGTGCAAAAGATGCACCGCAAGATACATGGCAGCCAAAGGGCACTAACGCAAAAACCATTGACGACCTACAACAGCCAGTCTTTGCCATAGCGGGTGTTATTGGCGTCATTGTTACTTGTGCTGTGGTCTATTGCATCATCAAGTTCCGCGACCGCGGTCAAGCAATGCCAGAGCAAACACACGGTAAGCCAGCGCTTGAAATTGGCATGACCATTTTGCCAGCTCTCATTTTGGCGGGTGTCGGCGTATTCACCTTCCGCACAGTGTTCGATCTCTCAAAGACCAGCGATACACAAATGGTGGTCAACGTTACTGGTCAGCAGTGGTGGTGGGAATACGACTACCCCGCACAACCAGAACTTGGCATCACCCAGCCCATCATCACTTCGGGGCAAATGATCATTCCTGTTGGCACAAAGGTGTTGCTACGCGAAACAAGCCGCGATGTTATTCACTCGTATTGGATTCCTGCACTGAACGGTAAGCGTGACGCGGTGCCGGGCCGTGTGCATACTTTGCGTCTCGATGCCGATGAGCCAGGTATTTATGCTGGTCAGTGCACAGAATTCTGTGGTCTCTCACATGCAAACATGCGCATGGAAACAGTCGCACTCAGCAAAGAAGACTTCGCTGCTTGGGTGGCAAATCAACTCACCAATGCGAAGTCTCCTGCAGAAAAAACTTTGGCAAAAGAAGGCGAAGGAGTCTTCCTCAACCAGTGCGTGCGTTGTCACCAAGTCAATGGGCTGAAAAAAGCCGATGGCACGCCAGCAATTGCTGCGCCAGACGAAAACGTGTGGGCAGGTGCAGCACCCAACCTCACGCACCTCATGTCGCGCAACACCTTTGCAGGCGCAGCTTTTGATCTTCTTTCACAGAAATGCCGCGCAGACGTTTGGGGCGCAAGTAGCGAAACAGTTGGCAAGAAATATCTTGCTGGTGTCACCGAAGAATGCCTGAATCAAACAGATCTACGACGTTGGTTACGCAATGCGCCGGCAATGAAGCCGATGTATGCAGACCCAGCAAAACTCACATCCACCAACGGTAAATACCGCGGTATGCCGAATCTCGGACTCACAGAGGACGACATCGACAAACTTGTGGCATACCTCTCCACTCTGAAGTGATCGGAGCACGCTGACATGGCAATTATTGAACGTCCAGTTACAACCCAAGGTGTGGAAATCGCACCGCCAGCTACACCTTCACGTGCACAGGGTGGCTTCAAGCGTCCTGTTTCTACCACGGGGTGGAAGTCGTGGCTCTTCACTGTTGACCACAAAAAGCTCGGCATTATGTACGGCGTCATGGCGATGTTCTTTTTCATCTTGGGTGGGCTTGAAGCTGTACTCATTCGCCTTCAACTTGCTGCACCAAATGGCAAGGTGTTGAGCGCCAGTGTGTACAACCAAATGTTCACCATGCATGCCACCACCATGGTGTTTCTTTTCGTGATGCCCATGGCCGCAGCCTTCGCAAACTATTTCATTCCGCTCCAAATTGGTGCTCGTGACGTTGCGTTCCCACGTATGAACGCTTTTGGTTTCTGGTGCATTTTGGGTGCCGGTATTTTCATTAACTTGTCTTGGTTCTTCGGCGGCGCCGCCGATGGTGGCTGGTTCATGTACGCACCAAACTCGGGGCCCATTTTCTCACCATCACATGGTGTTGACTTCTGGGCACTCGGTCTACAAATTGCAGGTATTGCCTCGTTAACTGGTGCAATCAACCTCATCGTGACGGTATTAAACATGCGCGCTCCCGGTATGAGCCTCATGAAAATGCCAGTATTCACTTGGCTCCAGCTTGTTGTGCAATTCCTCTTGTTGTTCGCAGTGCCAGTTATTACTGTGGCGCTTTTCCTCTTAAGCTTCCAACGCAACTTTGGCGCCACATTTTTCGATGTGTCTGCAGGCGCCGACCCACTTCTGTGGCAACACTTGTTCTGGATCTTTGGACACCCCGAGGTGTATATTCTCGTTCTACCCAGCTTCGGCATTATCTCTGAAGTGCTTCCCGTGTTCTCAAAGAAGCCGCTCTTTGGTTATCCATTCGTGGTGTTCTCGGGTGCAGCAATCGGCTTTGTTGGTTGGGGCGTGTGGGCTCACCACATGTTTGCTTCTGGGCTGGGGCCGGTATCGGTGGCGGTGTTCTCTATTTCCACCATGGCCATTGCTATTCCAACCGGTGTAAAAATTGTGAACTGGACCCTTACTTTGTGGGGCGGCAAGTTGCGGTTCACTGCCGCAATGCATTTCGCCATCGGGCTTATTGTGCTGTTCACTATCGGTGGTTTGTCGGGCGTTACTCACTCAGTGGCACCGTCTGACACCCAGCAGACCGATACGTATTACATCGTTGCTCACTTCCATTACGTTCTATTCGGTGGAGCAGTATTTGGACTCTTCTCTGGTTTCTACTATTGGTGGCCAAAGGTGTTCGGCAAGACACTCAATGAAAAATTGGGCAAGGCCAACTTCTGGTTCATGGTCATTGGTATGAACATGACCTTTGGGCCAATGCACATTTTGGGCCTCCAAGGTCAACCACGTCGTATGTACCAATGGACCGAAGCACGCGCTGGAGAAGGCTTCTTCAACCTTGCATTCTGGAACCAGATTGCGTCAATTGGCTCGCTCATTTTGACGCTTGGTATTTTCCTCTTCATTGTGAACGTCATCAAAACGGCCCGCAGCAAAGAACGTGCTCCGCTTGACCCGTGGGATGCACGTACCTTGGAGTGGATGACAAGCAGCCCACCGAAGGAACACAACTTCGATGTCATTCCTACCGTTCATCACCTTGATGAGTTCTTCCATCGCAAGTATGAGCAAGACCCGGTCACGCATGAATACAAGCAAATAGCTACTGCGGAAGAAATCATGGCCGATCAAGAAGCCCATGCTGACAAGCACATTCATATGCCGTCACCTTCGTATTGGCCAATTGTTCTTGCAGCAACTTTGCCAGTCATCATGATCGGTGTCATTTACTCAATACCAGTAGCCATCGTTGGCGGTATTTTCTTGGTATTGGCAATGTTTGGTTGGGCACTTGAGCCATCAACTGCACCAGAAACCGATTTTGATCCTCCAGCATCGGAAGAAAGCACGAAGGAGTTGTCTCCACTTGTCTGACGTAGCAGTTCACGAAGCCGATCACGGCACACAAGGGCACACCACCACAACAGGTTTGTCGAACAACAAGGTAGGAATGTGGCTTTTTTTGGGCTCAGAGTGCTTGTTGTTTGGTGGCCTCATCAGCACCTACATGTTGTATCGCGGTCGTGTATCTGCCGGTCCACGCCCAGGAAACGTATTCGATATTCCCTTCACCTCGGTCAGCAGTTTCATTCTGCTCATGAGTTCACTCACCATGGTGCTCGCAGTTTCTGCGGCACAAAATCGTGATGACCGCGGAACAACCTTGTGGCTCTCGGTCACTGCACTTCTTGGTGCAACTTTCGTTGGTGGCCAGGTGTATGAATTCACAGCGATGTATAACGAGGGTCTAGGTTTCACCACCAGCCTCTTTGGCTCAAGCTTTTACACGCTCACCGGCTTCCACGGCGTTCACGTAACCGTCGGAATCATCATGCTCATGTCACTCGTGGGCATCATTAAGCGCAGCACGATTCCTGGCGACAAAGCAGAAGTCGTTGAACTCATTGGTTTGTATTGGCACTTTGTCGACGTGATCTGGATTGTTATCTTCACGCTCGTCTATCTCATCCCGGCATAACTCGCACCCTCGAACGAAGGTTCCACTATGACAGCTGCAACAGAAACTCACACAGAACACGATCACTCACACGATGATCATGCTCAACACGGCATGAGCAATGCGGGTTACATTCGCATAGCAATCATCTTGGCTGCCATGACTGCTCTTGAAGTTTCTACGTACTATGTCGATTTCGGAGCACTCTTTTTGCCGGTGTTGCTTGTTTTGATGGTCGTCAAGTTTTTTGTTGTGGTCTCATACTTCATGCATTTGAAGTTCGATAACAAACTGTTTAGCTTCTGTTTTTACGCCGGCCTGTTTCTGGCGGTCATGGTGTACGTCATCGCTCTTGCAACTTTCAAATTCTTTGCGGCATAACTAGTAAAGCCAAGGCGTCATGTTTGCCGAAGCCGCCAACCCACTACTAAGTCCCTGGCGCTTCCAGGCGCACCCAGAAATTTGGCTGCTCATTGTGTTTCTTATTGGTGCTTATACGTATGCGGTCAAAGTAATTGGGCCGCAAGCTGGTGTAGGTGAGCACGTTCTTACCCGTAAGAACTTGATGGCATTTATTGGCGCCATTGGGCTCTTGTGGTTTGCCACCGATTGGCCCATGCACGACATCAGTGAAGAATATTTATATTCAGTGCACATGTTCCAACACATGATGCTGGCGTTTTTCATTCCACCACTAGTACTTCTTGCAATACCGCAGTGGCTCTTTCGTGCAGTGATTGGTGAAGGCAAGGCATATAAGTTTGTGCGGTTTCTCAGCAAACCAATAGTTGCGGGTTTGCTTTTCAACGTGGTGGTCATGGTGACTCACATTCCCGGGTTGGTTAACCGCAGTGCGGAAAGAAGCCCGCTGCACTATGCCATGCATATTTTGGTCGTCACCACAGCCCTATGTATGTGGTCGCCCATTTGCAGCCCGGCGAAAGAGTTTCATATTGGTTACGCCGGAAAGACCATTTACCTCTTCCTCATGTCGGTGGTACCCACGGTGCCAGCAGCATGGCTCACCTTTGCCGAAGACTCGGTCTACAAGCACTACAACATCCCTATTCGCGTATGGGGTTTGTCGGTAGAGACCGACCAGCAATTAGCCGGCGCCGTCATGAAAACGGGTGGCTCAATATTCTTGTGGGCCATTGTCATTTTCATCTTCTTCAAACGCCTGGCAAAGGGCTTCTATAAAGACCAGTCGTATTTACCTGAAGTAGAAGCCCCGCTCACTTTTAGCGAGGTTGAAAAGGCTTTTTCCCAAAGTAAGCCACCCCAAGAGTAGATGCGATCTAGGTAGAGTCGGATTCGTGTCTCGTCGACTTTTATCGCGCCGTCGCCATTCCGGCGAAGACGGTGCAGGCTGGATCTATGCCGATCTCTTTTTAGCGTTGATGCTTGTTGGCCTAGGTTCGGCAATCGTTACGTCATCTACGCCTTCTCCTGCAGCACAAGCGGCAACTTCAACCACAGTGGCGAGTACGAAAACATTCCAACTCAGTTGTACCGAATTCGTCATTCGCCCTGAAAGTGATTTGTCGCCCGAGGTGGGCGGAAAGCAAATAGAAGCTGCGGTTGGTCAAGAAATTACACGCAGGGGCTGGGCCCCCGATACTGCTAAACCCGGTTTTGTTATTGTGATGGGCGGTTTCTCGGGCAGTGAAGGCCCTGGCGATGGCAGCAATAGAGCCAAAAGCAAGCAGCCTGCATTACGCAAAAGCACACCGATGTTCAGTGCGGTAGAAATGCGGGCAATTGGTAGTAAGGCTGCAGCTGTGAACGGTGAACAACAAGCAATTGGTGGCGCCGGCTCATATTTGCTCGTGGTGTATTTGTTATATAGCGGTCCGCAACTCGAAGAAGACTGTACAAAGTAGGGATGATGCCAATTATTCAAGAAACTCAAGCAGATGCAGTGACCGCTGTAGATAAGTGGTTGAAAGTATCGAAACAAACCAAGTCGTTGGGCACAAGTGCCTCGCGCTTTGTTGATGACTTGCGCAATGGGCGCAATTCTGGTGAATGGGCCAGCGTCAACATTGAGCAGATTCTTCCGTACCGCTCCGAGACTCCGCGTTTGCTGCTAGTTATTCGTGCGGGCGCAATGTTCTTGCCCATTTTGCTCACATGGTTAGCGCTGTCGCAGGTCATTGGTCCGTTTGCTTTGTACCTGCAGAATCAGCAGGCGAGTGCCAACTTCTTGTGGTTCTGGCAACAAAACCCGGGGAACTCATTTAGTGGGCTGTGGAAACTCAGCCACGTTGCACTCACTGATGCTGCCGTATTGGCGTTTCTCACCGTGTTGGTCATGCGTATTACATGGTGGGAAACATCACGTGCCGAGCGTAGTGAACTTGTTTACATCGACATGGTGTCGGCTTTAGAGTTTCACTTCTTGGCAGTACGTAATTCCAAGGCTTAGTTCCATTTAAAAGTTTTCGCTGCCAGCACAGGGGCTGCAATTGCCCACACCAGAAGCACAATCCACGACGACGTGGTGTGCTCTCCGGCCGACATGAGTGCATCGCGAAGTACATCACTTAATGCTGCAGTGGGCAAGCAACGGCTAATGGCGCTGAG
>CAMCZG010000056.1 GCA_945886445.1 Bifidobacterium breve
AATGCTCGCCGCCCGGCCGCACGCGCCTGCTCGGGGTCGGTGGTGAGGCAACACGGCAAAACAACGTTCAGCACTTTGTGAGTTCCTAATGTTGCGCGAGATGCCGCGGTGTGTTCTGGGGGTTGCATGTAGGTGTTTGCGCCATCGGCATATTCGGCAGCAACCTGCATCATCTTTGGGCCGTGAGCGGCGATATAGATAGGCGATGGTGGCGGGTTCTTTGGTGTGTGCAGGGGAGTCTTGCCGCGCATCGTCGTGAGATATGCAGTCATTTTCTCTACAGGGTTTTCCCATTCCAAGCCACGCATTTGTGCGGCAATGGGGTGAGATACGCCGAGTCCTTGAATGAAACGCCCGCCAGATAATTCTGCAAGTGTGCGAGCAGCTTGAATGCTCGCAATAGCGTCGCGGCCGTAAATGTGTGCAATGCCACTTGCAACAGAGATACGAGTTGTCTTGGCGAGAATATGACTTGCCAACACATAAATTTCACGACCATAAACATCGGTAATCCAAACCGATGGATAGCCGAGTTCTTCTAAACGTAGAACATGCGTCATTACTTCAGTAGGGCTAAGCGCATCGGCGCCAAGGATGAGTCCGCCTACTGGCGATTGTGCACTTGACACTTTATTTCTTTTGGAAATTTGCTGGGCGTCGCTCTGCGACTGCTTTGGTTCCTTCGGTGAAATCTGCCGTAGTTTTTAACCGTGTTTGTTCAGCCATCTCATGTTGGGTTGCATGGGCAACTTGATCGGCAATTCCCTTGCGCAGAGTTGCGCGAATGGACTCGACTGCTAGTGGGGCTGATGATGCAATCTCGGCAGCGAGGGCGAAAGCCGCAGATTCAATTTCGTCGTTAGGAACAAGTTGATCTACCAGCCCAATCGCATGTGCTTCGGTTCCGTTGATGCGTCGCCCAGTGAAGAGGAGCTCAGCTGTTTTTTGCTCGCCCACTAATCGCGGGAGAGTAACGGTCAGGCCAAAGCCATGATGGAATCCGAGTTGTGCAAAGTTTGCACTGAATTTTGAATCGGCAGATGCAACGCGAAAGTCGGCTGAAAGCGCAAGGCCGAGCCCACCGCCAATCGCTGCACCTATCACTGCAGCGACGTAAGGTTTGTTGGTGCGAAAAAGGCGCGCAGCAGCGTTATATAAGTCGGTTGTTGAATAAGGGGAAGCGTTTCCTGAAAAGTCGGCACCTGCACAGAAGTTCTTTCCTTCGGCGGCCAAAACGATGCATCGACAATTGTCATCTACGTCCAAAGAATCAAGTGCATCAGCTAACGAAGAGATCATGTCAAAGGAAAAGAAATTGTTTGGTGGTCTTTTCAGCCGCACCGTTGCAACGTGCTGTGAAATTCCTTCAATGGAAACAAATGGTTCGGTCACTATTTTCCTTATGGTTTGAGGGTGAAAAAGTCGGCGCGAGCTGTAAAAGTCTCGTCGTATACAGGCTCTGAGTGGTCTACTCGGTATTTCTTAAAATCGCCTTTGAGGAATCCGTGTTTCGAAAAATGTGCACTCATGTCGTGATAGTTGGGATGCTTGAAATGTGCAGCAAGAGAATTTTCATCCTGCCACAGCTCCCATACAACCATTCGCGTGTTCACCACAGGGTCTGGGGCAAAGTAGTAAGCCAAACACCCGGGTTCTTCATTGCGCGCAGGTAATTGAAGTGGAGCACTGGTAGAAAGGCACGCATCGCGCCCCTCTGGAGTGGTGAATTCGGCAGTTCCGGCGAGCACGATCATGTGTGTCATAGGTTTCCTTTATTAGTGAAGATTGCGTTGGAACAAGTTGAGAAGCCTCATCCAATGACGTTTGTCGGCTTTCTCGTTGTATGCAGGGCGATCGTTGAATGCGAAACCGTGATGGTTGCCCCAGTACCGCTCTAAGTTGCCACGCACATTTGCCTCTTGCATATCGGCTTCAAACTGATCGACCATAGACATGGGCACGTAGTCATCATGCTCAGCGCAAGCTACGTATATTTCCGCCAAAATTTCATTGAGTCGTAAATGAGGAGAATCTGCTTTGTCGACATGAAGACGTACTCCATAAAACGAAGCGGCGGCTTTGACGACCTTTGGAAGTTCTGCTGCTACGTAAATAGCAAATGGTCCGCTCATGCAATAGCCAACAACGCCGACGGTGTTTTCGTCTGCTGCAGATTGTTCCGTGGCGTATGCCAAGAGGCTTTTTGCGTCACGCGACACCATTTTGTTACTCATTGCCATCATGAGTCCGCGCATCTGCTCGAACGATTCCTTGCTCGCAAAATCAAGTTCAAATGCCGGAGTACTGCGGTAGTACAAGTTGGGCAACATCACGTAGTAGCCATGGCTGGCAATAGTGCGTGCCATGGAATGCAACAGCTCTCGTTTGCCCGGCGCATCCATAAAGAAGAGAACAACAGGCAAAGACGTGCCGTCTTCTGGGTGAGCAATATAGGTGCCCATCTGGCCTTCGTCAGTAGCGATCTCGATGTGGTGTTCCCTCATGGCTTCATTCTAAACACATTTCGACACGAATGTCGAAAATGGGGTAGGGTGCCGATATGGCAATGACTGCAGGCGTTCACCTTCCCCAAGCAGGGCCGGCTGCATCAGGTGAGGCCTTGCGCCGTACGGCGGTGCTGGCCGAAGAATTGGGTTTCGCCGACGTGTGGGTGAGTGACCACCTGGCTGTCCCCACCGGATCCGACTATCCACCTTCGGCCTATGTCTTTGAGCCGTTAACAACGATGTCGTGGATTGCTGCTCATACAAAGCGCGTAGGAATAGGCACCACCGTATTGGTGCTTCCAATGCGTCATCCGCTCAATGTTGCAAAATCTGTTGCCACCATCGACCAATTCAGTGGGGGACGTGTCATCTTGGGCGTGGCTGCAGGTTGGTTAGAAGCAGAGTTCGATGCGTTGGGCATTCCGTTTCACGAACGGGGTGCGCGCACCGATGAAGCAATAAAGATGTTGCGAAACTTTTGGACAAATGACCACATCACAGAAACATACCCAGTACATCAGTCCACGTTGGCCTCTATGCGCACGTTGCCGCAGCCAGTGCGGCATGTTCCGCTGTGGATTGGTGGTCATGCCGATGTTGCCTTGCGACGTGCAATAGCCGTTGGTGATGGTTGGCACGGCGCATTTTTGTCGCCTGAGCAAACAGAAAAGCGAGTGCAAAAATTACGCGCTGGGCGTCCGGAAGAAACGTTTGCCATTTCAATGCGCACGCGCTGGGATGCGCTTCTTGACGAAGAAGATCTCATTTTGTATGAAATCGATAGGTACCGAGAAGTAGGGGTAACGCATCTTGTGCCTGAACCTCGTCAACGCACTGTCGATTTGTATATGGAGTCCATGCAGAAAATGGCAAATATTTTGGTGCGTGCCGGTGTTGAAATGGAGAAATAAAATATGGTCAAACAAATAACTCCAGAAATAGCAGTGGTCCGCGGTGGAAAAACCCCGAGTGGTATTTCAGTTCAGCGCAGAAGTCAAACAGGTGTCATTCAAGGCGAAGGAAAAGCTCAGCGTACGCGTGAACGCATCATGCAGGCCGCTCGTATTGTGTTTGCCCGGTACGGCTATCAAGATGCAACTGTTGAACATGTGGTGCGTGAAGCCGGATTAGCTCGTGGCAGTTTTTATACATATTTCAGTTCAAAACATGACTTATTTCGCCATCTTGCTGGCGTCATTGATCGCAGCATCGCCGAAGAGGTGGTGAAATCCGATGGATTGCGCAAGAGCAGCCCAATTGAAAACTTGTCTATTTCAAATCAAATTTATTTGGCTGTGGTGAAGAGAAACTACGACTTGTACGTTCTTGTTGATGGTGTTGCATCATTCGATAACAGTGTGCGTGATGCACGGCTTGCATCGCGGAAAAAACATATCGATCGTGTTTCCAAGAAAATTAATCAATGGCAGGAATTGGGCTGGGCAGACCCCGACGTCAACGCAGATCTAGCCGCTGCGCTACTCGTTTCCATGACCGCAACTTTTTCGCGTTGGCTGTACATAGGTCAATCTCAATTTGATGAAGATGAAGCGTTGGAATACCTGAACAACATCTGGATCTCTACGTGCAAGTTGAAAGACCCTCAGAACGCAAAGGAAATAAAGTGAGCGGAATTAGTCAAGAAGGAATTCGTATTGAATTCAGCGCATGGGTAGACGCGCACTGGGACGAAGAAATTGGCATCGTCGCCTGGAGAGATCTATTGGTGGCGTCAGGCTGGGCGGTGCCGTCATGGCCGGAACGGTGGTTTGGAAAAGGTTTGCCAGTGTGGGCAGACCAGGTTGTTGCTGGCGTCATTCGTGACAAAGGGCTAGTGGGGCCGCCTATTGGCGGTGGTATGAACCTTGCCGCGCCAACAATTTTGGTTCACGGTTCCGATGAGGTGAAAGAAAAGTTTTTGCGCCCAACTCTGGTTGGGGAAGTGAAGTGGTGTCAGTTATTTAGCGAACCAGGCGCAGGTTCAGACCTAGCTGGTTTGTCAGCCAGTGCGGTACGCGATGGCGACGAGTGGGTGGTGAATGGCCAAAAAGTATGGAACACCAGCGCGCAGTACGCAGACCTCGGCATGTTGCTGGTGCGTACGAACTGGGATCGCCCCAAGCATCACGGTATTTCGTTTTTTGTTCTACCTATGCATCAACAAGGTGTTGAAGTGCGGCCAATTCATCAGATGAACTATCACAGTTCGTTTAATGAAGTGTTCCTCACCGATGCACGTGTTCCCACCGAGAACTTAGTGGGTGACACCGAAGATGGGTGGCGCATTGCGCGTACAACGCTTGCTTATGAACGCACCTTCAGCACACTGCGCCGCCCAGCATTTCTTGGAGATGAAAATTCACTTGGTCGCACATTGCGTGAGGCAAAAGAAGAAGCTGAACGCCACTTCAATACCTATGTCTGGTACCCGCAACGTGCTGGCCGGCCAGACTTAGCAATTGAACGTGCGCGTGATAACGGCGTTGCAAGTGACCCAGTGGTGCGTCAGGCCATTACACGGCTGTATTCCTTTAGTAAGGCAAGTGAATGGACCTCATCGCGCGCGCAAGCAGCGCGTGCCCTTGGTCGTGCAGCGGGCCCAGAAGGTTCTCTCGGAAAACTTGCCGCTTCAGAAGTAGCGCGCATGTCAAACAAGGTGCACACACTGATATCTGGAACACAAGGTGTATTAAAAGATGGCGATAGCCCACTCGATGCAGTCATTGCAGAAGTACTCATCTCTACACCGGCGCAATCTATTGCGGGTGGAACCGACGAAATTCAGCGCAATATCATCGGTGAGAAAATTCTGGGTCTATCTCGCGAGCCAGAAGCGAAAAGCGACAAGTAATTATTTTCGCGATAACGATGCTTGTTCAGCCGCACGCATCCAGGCCTGAGCTCCATCGTGGTCACCTAATGCGCTCAATGACTGTGAAATTTTTGCGGCGATAAATGAGTTGGGTTGTTGGCGAAACGCCTCGGCTCCAATTTTTGCAGCCTCTTGATAGTTCTCTACACGCTGTAGCCCAGACATGACCAAAATGATGTATTCGGTTTGCGAGAGACCAGAAGTGGTGATGCCCCTGCGATTGCGTGCCCCAAATATTTGGAGTTGCATAATAAGAAGAATGGCTGTGAGGGAGAGAAAGCTCCGTGCAGCTTCGTAGGTCACCGATGCAACAAGCCCAGCAGAGGTAAGTACAACGCTGAACCACATCATAAAACTGGCCCCACGACGTGGCGCTATTTTCTCGAGGGCAGCAGAAACAATGGCGCCACCATCGAGCGGGATGACTGGTATGAGATTCACCACAGCCAAAACAATGCCCGCCCACCAAATGCTCAGCGTTGCGTCGTTGCGCAAAATATCGCTACGCGATAGCGGGTTCGCCCCAAGTAAAAACATGGCAATGGTTGCAACAGTTCCTTGGGCAAATGATCCGGCAGCTGCAATGCCCGCTCGTTCCCATCGGGCAAGGGGGCGGCTTGGTAAATATGAGGCATAGCCAGCAAGAAAGTCGAGTGAAATTTCGGCATGTGCTCCGGTGGCACGTGCGGCAAGCGCATGGCCTAGTTCGTGAATGAGGGTGAAGGCGGCAAGTGTTCCTGCGACCCATAGTCCAAGTGAGCCGCCATAGATAAAGACAACGAGCCCAAGAAAAATGATGAATCCGGGGCGAATTTCCACGCGGAAACCGAGAAGCGTGAAACTTCTGAAGTGAGCGCCGCGATCTTTCAACATTTGCTTGAAGCCTAAGGGCATCGCGCCTCTAGACTTTTACCGTGCCACTTGTATATGCCTTCGACCACAAACATCGCCGTTCTCCACGAGACATGAAAGACCTTCTCGGTGGAAAGGGTGCCAACCTCGCCGAGATGATGAGCGTCTTGAACCTCCCCGTGCCTCACGGGTTTACTGTCACCACCGACGCGTGCCGTGAGTATATGAAAGGTGGATGGCCAAAAGGCCTCGACCTCGAAATTACAAAGCAAGTTGCTGCGCTCGAGAAAAAAATGGGACGCAAACTTGGCAACGTTGCCGATCCACTCTTGGTGTCGGTGCGCTCTGGTGCAAAGTTCTCTATGCCCGGCATGATGGACACCGTTCTCAACTTGGGTCTGAATGACAAAACAGTTGTTGGTCTTGCCAAGGCAAGCGATGAGCGTTTTGCTTACGACTCGTATCGTCGTTTCATCAGCATGTACGGCCGCATTGTGCTCGGTCTCGGCGGTGAAGAGTTTGAACACGAACTCACCCAAGCTCGTTTAGCTGCTGGAGTTGCTTCCGACTCTGAAATTCCTGCTGCCGCACTCAAGGCAATTTGTGACTCGTACAAGAAAATTGTGCAGACCCATACGGGTAAGGCATTTCCGCAAGACCCTGTCAAGCAGTTGCGTGGAGCAATTGAAGCCGTGTTCCGTTCATGGAATGGATCACGTGCCATTGCCTACCGTGTGCGCGAGAAAATTAGCCACGATCTTGGTACCGCCGTCAACGTTCAGGCCATGGTGTTTGGCAACCGCGATGACAACTCGGGAACTGGTGTTGGCTTTACGCGTAATGCGGCAACAGGCGACAACAAGCCATATGGCGACTTCTTGGTCAATGCACAAGGTGAAGACGTAGTTGCTGGTATTCGCAACACAGAAGACCTCGATGCGCTGAAGCGCAAGTTCCCCGTTATTCACAACGAACTCATGGCCATTTTCTTGCGCCTCGAGAAGCACTACAAAGATATGTGCGACACCGAGTTCACTATTGACCAGGGCAAGTTGTGGATGTTGCAAACACGTGTTGGCAAGCGCACAGGTGCAGCAGCACTCAAGATGGCTGTCGACATGACCAAGGGCACCGGCAAAGGTAAAGGTGCTTGGAAAATTTCGCGCAAAGAAGCCATCATGCGCGTTACTGCCGACCATCTCGATCAGGTGTTGCACCCGCAGTTCGCAAACAAGGGAATTGTTCTTACCAAGGGTCTCGCTGCATCACCTGGTGCTGCAGTTGGCAAGGTCTATTTCACCGCCGACGATGCGGCCGACGCGGCCGATCGTGGCGAAGCAGTCATCTTGGTGCGTAACGAAACGAGCCCTGAAGATGTTCACGGCATGATGGTGTCGCAAGGCATCCTTACCGCTCGTGGCGGGCTCGTCAGTCATGCCGCAGTTGTGGCTCGCGGATGGGGTACTCCTGCCATCGTGGGCGCCGAAGCCTTGCGCATTGAAGGCAAGCAGTTCTCGGTTGGCAGCGTTGTGGTGAAAGAGGGCGACGTCATTTCACTCGATGGCGCATCGGGCGAAGTGGTTGTTGGCGAGTTGAAACTCGAAGCCGCAAAACCACCAAAAGAATTTGAAACCATCTTGAAGTGGGCTGACGAAATTCGCAAGGGCAAACTTGCTGTTCGAGCCAATGCCGACACTGGTGAAGATGCAAAAAATGCTCGCGAACTTGGCGCAGAAGGTATTGGCTTGTGTCGTACCGAGCACATGTTCCTTGCTCCCGACCGTTTGCCTGTTGTGCGCCGCATGATCTTGGCCGATACACCTGAAGAAGAAGCAGCGGCTCTTGAAGAACTTCGCCAAGTGCAAAAAGAAGACTTTGCCGCCATCTTCCGCGAGATGTCGGGTCTTCCCGTCACCGTGCGTTTGCTCGACCCGCCACTTCACGAGTTCTTGCCACGCGTGCTTGACCTCGAAGTGAAGAAAGCATCGGTTGGTTTATCCCACGAAGAAGAGAAGTTGTTGGAAGCAGCCGAAAGCTGGGCTGAATTCAACCCAATGATTGGTACTCGTGGTGTGCGACTCGGTGTTATTAAGCCAGGTCTTTATGCCATGCAGGTGCGAGCACTGATGGAAGCAGCCGACCAGGTATCGGGCGAAGGCTTCAAGCCCATTGCAGAAGTGATGATTCCTCTCACCGTTACACGTGAAGAACTTGCTCTTGCTCGTTCATGGGTAGAAGAAGTGTTGCGTGAAAATGCCACACGTCCTGCGCCAATGAACAAAGGCAAAAAAGTGTCGCGCCCGAAGGTCACCATCGGAACAATGATTGAAACCCCTCGTGCAGCATTGCGTGCCGATGAACTTGCAGAAGAAGCCGACTTCTTCAGTTTTGGTACCAACGACCTCACACAGTTAGTCTTTGGTTTCAGCCGTGACGACATTGAAAGCCGCATGATGCCTGCGTATCTTGAAGCTGGACTCTTGAAGCGCAACCCTTTTGAAACCATCGACCAAAACGGCGTTGGTGAGTTGGTGTTCCTTGCTACTCAACGTGGCCGCAAAGTAAAGCGCGACCTCAAGATTGGCGTTTGTGGTGAGCATGGTGGCGACCCAGAGTCCATCGAACTTTTCTACAAGGCCGGCTTGAACTACGTCAGTTGCTCGCCATTTCGTGTACCTATTGCGCGCTTGTCGGCAGCACAATCGGTATTGGGCGGAACCCATAGCGAAACCAAGTAGGCATCATCTCAGTGCGAAAGACTCAAGAGGATTCAAGCGAAGGCTAGGCAGTAGCCTTCGCACATGGCAATCTCCGACGACGACATTGAGGCGCTGCGTCAACGCGTGTCAATTGTCGACATCGTGCAAGCATCGGTTGCATTGCGTCGAGTGGGCCGTAACTGGGTGGGCCTGTGCCCATTCCATGCAGAGAAGTCTGGCTCATTCAATGTGCGTGAAGAGACGGGTCGTTACCGCTGCTTTGGTTGCGGTGCGTCGGGCGATGTTTTTAAATTTGTACAAGACATGGAGCATGTCGATTTCGTCGGTTCGGTAGAAGCTCTTGCAGCCAAAGTAGGAATGCAACTCAATTACACCTCGGGTACAGAGTCAAAAGATCGTCAGCGACGCAAGAAGCTTGTTGCGGTCATGGATAATGCTGCAACGTGGTACCACGAGCGTTTGTTGAATAGCCCCGATGCGCGAGAAGCCCGCGACTACTTGCGTTCGCGTGGGTTAGCTGGCGACATTGCTCGACAATTCCGTATTGGCTGGGCGCCAGACGATTGGGACGCACTCAGCGTGGGCTTGTCGCAAGGAAAGCAGGCCTCGGTTGAAGATCTGCGAGAGACGGGTCTTGCATTCACCAACAAGCGTGGGAAATTGCAAGACGCGTTTCGCGCTCGCATTTTGTTTCCCATTTTTTCCGACACAGGAGATGTGCTCGCATTTGGCGGGCGCATTATGCCGGGCAGTACCGACCCTGCGAAATACAAGAATTCGCCAGAAACTCCCATCTATTCCAAGTCGCGCACGTTGTATGGGTTGAACTGGGCAAAGTCCGACATCGTGGCAAGTGATCAGGTAGTCATTTGTGAGGGCTATACCGACGTCATCGGTTTTCATCGCGCAGGCATTGCGCGTGCGGTTGCAACGTGTGGAACAGCGCTCACCGAAGAGCACGTGCGTATTTTGAAACGCTTTGCGAATCGGGTGGTGCTGGCATTCGACGCCGATGCTGCTGGTCAAGGAGCCGCCGAACGTTTTTATGAATGGGAATCGAAGTACTCAGTCAGCGTGAGCGTTGCACATTTCCCTGCAGGAAAAGATCCGGGTGAACTGTCGTTAACCGACCCCACTGCATTGCGTGAGGCCATCGACAAGGCCCAGCCATTTTTAGGTTTTCGTTTGCAGCGCGTGCTTGACGCAAGCTCCATTCGCACGCCTGAAGATCGAGCCAAAACTGCCGAGAAAGCAGTGGGGGTTATTAATGAACATCCCGACATCAACGTACGCAAAATTTACGCTGGCCAAGTGGCAAGCCATACGGGTCTTCCTGTTGCCGATGTGGTGAAGCGTGTGGAAACTCGCACGCGCAATGTTTCATTCACCCCCGTCGACCAGCAGCGCTCGGCACGTGAAAATGCCGAGTTTGTTGCCGTGGCCACCCTCTTGCACGAGTGGGACACCATTGCTCCATGGCTTGTCGAGGGTCTTTTCCCCACTGAAACCATGCGTCGGGCCTTTCTCGCCCTAGCCGAGAGCAACGGCAACCTAGATAACGCATTGAGTCTTGCCGACCCTGAAGCCCGTGAGGTCTTAGAGCGGGCTGCAGTGGCCGATATTGAGGCCGATGGGCGTAGAGAGGCAATGAACCTGCTCTCAGCAGCAGTGCGTAGGGAACTTGCTGGTCACCGCGGAGTAACTGACCCAGAAATGTTGCTATCTGATCGCGATGCACGACTGCAACTTGAACTTCTTGAAGACCGACACGCAAGTGAAAATGCCGCTGCATTTCTTTTGGAGTGGGTCAGTGAGCGGGCGGTAAATCATGTCACAGAATGAATCTAGGCTGTTGGCGTGGCAGTAACCGAACGTGGCTCCGACGCAATGCGTTTGTACCTCAATGAAATTGGTCAGCACACGTTGCTCACGTCCGACGATGAACGTCGTTTAGGCAAACTTATTAAAGATGGTCTCGTTGCTGTTGAGCGCCTCACCGGCGACCAACCCATCGATGCAGGCGAGAAGCGCACACTGCGTCGAGCAGCGCAAGAGGGTCAAGCTGCAAAAACGCACATGGTGCAAGCCAACTTGCGCCTAGTCGTTTCAATTGCACGTCGTTACGACGGCAAAGACCTGCAACTTGCCGACCTCGTGCAAGAAGGAAACATTGGTCTCATGCGCGCTGTCGACAAATACGACTATGAAAAGGGCTTTAAGTTTTCCACTTATGCCACATGGTGGATTCGTCAAGCAATGACGCGGGCAATGGCCGACCAAGGCCGCAACATTCGTATTCCCACGCACATGATGGAACTCGTCAACCGGGTACAGCGCACCGAGCGTGAATTGACAGCCGAACTTGAGCGCGACCCCAGCCCCGAAGAAGTGGCTCATCGGTGTGGCTTAGAAGTAGGGAAAGTGCTGGAACTCATGCAATACGCCTTTGGCACGGTCAGCCTCGACACGCCACTAGGTGACGATGGCGACGGGGGAGCCTGGGTCGACATCATTGCTGATGAAAAAGTAGAAACACCAAACTCCGCCGCAGAACGACATGCCCTCATCAATCTTGTTGAAGCAGAACTCGATGGTCTACCTGAACGCGATTGTGAAATTCTTATGATGCGCTTTGGTATCTCACGTCAGCCGCGCCCCTTCGACGAAGTGGCATCGCAATTTGGTATCGCAAAAGAACACGTGCGGAACATCATTAAAGAACTTGTTCATTGCACAAATCACGAACTTGCTGCCAAACTCAAACGCTCTCCCACCGAGACCGAAGAAATAGAAGCCGAGAAAGTGCTTGAACTCATACCTGAAGCCTTCGGCTCGTTACGCAACGATTGTCCACTGACCGACAATGCCGATGCAAAAGCGTGGGCCGTTGCTATTGCTCATGAAAAGAACGAGACATTCGACTCAGCAGCAGAACGCGCCGCACATATTGCTCTTGTGCGCTTGGGGCTGAAGCATCTTGCCGAGATGGACTGCGAAATTTTGAAGCAGCACTTTGGTGTTCGCCGTCGGCCGCGCACCCTCGATGAAGTGGCATCGGAAATTAAGGTCACTCGCGAACGTATTCGTCAAATTGAACAAAAAACGCTGGCGCGGATGCGCCACCCCCATAATTCTGCTCGTCTTCGGGGCTTTCTCGATGACTAAAAGCACCCTGCGCTGATAACCTGCGTTACGCCTTTCCGGGGTAGCTCAGTTGGCAGAGCAACGGACTGTTAATCCGTTTGTCGAGGGTTCGAGCCCCTCCCCCGGAGCTACTGCATTGCCTCGGCAAGCAGCTCCATCGACCTCAGTCGAGCCGGCGTGTTCTCGCAATGGTGCACCACCATTAGTTCATCGGGTTCTACGGCATGCAGAAACGCGTTGACCTTCTCTTTCACGAGCTGTGTGTCGCCTACCGCGCTGTAGGTAAAAATCTGGTTCAGATACTGCGCTCTTGGTGAATTGAGGAGGTCGGTCACTTCCTCGTCGCTCAGCCTGTTGCCTGGCCCGCCAAACAGAGCCTTGGCAAATACGCGACGCCGGCGCTCGAGTTGCCGCTCGGCATCGTCGGTGGTGTCGGCAGCAATGATGTTCATGCTCGCCATTGCATGTGGCTTGTCGAGTTGAGCCGATGGCGTGAAGCGTTCACGATAAATGTGTAGCGCTTCGTGCAAGTGTTGTGGTGCAAAATGCGAGGCAAAAGCAAAAGGCAAGCCCAACACCGCAGCAAGTTGTGCACCGAAGAGCGAAGAGCCCAAAATATATAGCGGAACAAATGTGCCGTAACCCGGTGTTGCTTGCACGTGTTCAACGCGCGAAGTGTGCGAGAGGAAACCTTGCAGTTCTACAACGTCTTGTGCAAAGTGCTCTGCAGCTCGTGGGTCGCGACGTAGAGCGCGAAATGTATTTTGATCGGTGCCTGGTGCGCGACCAAGACCAATGTCAATACGGCCAGGGTGTAGTTCTGCCAAGGTGCCAAATTGTTCAGCAATAACAAGTGGAGAATGGTTCGGCAACATGACACCACCAGAGCCAAGGCGAATAGTTGAAGTTTTTGCTGCAACGTGAGCAATGAGAACCGCGGGCGCCGACGACGCAATAGATTGTGAATTGTGGTGCTCTGCGTACCACACACGTGTGTAACCCAATTGCTCGGCTTTTTGGGCAACGGCCACGCAGCCGTTCAGGCTTTCGTGAACCGATTCACCGTCGCCGATGGATGCAAGGTCGAGAATGGATATTGGAACCTTGCTCACAGTGGCCTTTCGCTTCGGTGGAGTGAAATGAACGATAGCCTGAGCAGTCGCGCGGGCCCATAGCTCAGTTGGTTAGAGCAGGGGACTCATAATCCCTTGGTCGCAGGTTCGAGTCCTGCTGGGCCCACCATCCAATTTAGTTCTCAACGGCTAGTTTCTCGGAGTAACTCACCCGCATGCAGGAACCACCGAATAGAGATTCGATTTCTTGGATCATTTTCAATGAACCGCCGATGTACAGCGACCAAAAGTCAACATCGGTACCAATAAACCATGCATGGTCATCTGGCCACACAAGATCAGGGTTACGCCACTCATCTGAACTCGGATAACTCAACTCACCCAACGATAAAAAGTCACCAGTGAGGAGAAAGTAGTCCCGATTTGGCATCGCAAGTCTTGGAATTTGCGAGAGTTCTTCGCGGTTCGACTCCGATTGGAAGCCATGCCCTTCCCAAATACCGAAAGTTAAGTTGCCGAGCGGCGATGAATATTGAGCACAAATAGAACCCAGCGCGACGAACATCTCTCTATACGCCGACCACCAGTGCTGCATTCTGGGTGCTGGCGCTAAGAGCCGAACGACCGCTTCAAAGGTATTCGGAATAAGAGCCCCCACCGTCCCGACGCTGCTAGCGCACCCTTTACGAATCCATTCTTCTGTACCAGGTGTCGTGATTGAGGAAATTGAATCACCAAAGGGGAAGGTACTCACCAGCACAAACTAGTCGGGCGCATAGCAAACCTGCTCAACATGTAACTCAAAAAGATAAGTAGGTGAATAGCTAAAAAGCCCGCACTGGACGCACGCGGAACACATTCGTCCCCTTATTGTCTTTACCCTGTTCCCCGTTACCAAAAAACTGACTCGACGCTTCGCCATTGCCGGACTCAGACGAACTCCAATAGGAGTAGAAAGCAAAAAGATCACGGTTCAATCCTCCATCTTCGGAACATTTGACTGCAGTGTTACCTGTTGTCTGGCCGCGAGCAAACTTGCACAGTTCATTCAGTTCCTCTTGCGATGGTAAGAACCAGTCGGAAAGACCATTTGGACCTCTGTATGCGCGTGCTTCCACGGCTGCCGATGTTCCAGCAACATTGCCTAATTGAGCATAAATATTTGACGTATTTTGGTAGCCGGTGCCGATCTCCGTGCCGGTAACACCAGTAACTTTTGTTGTCTGGTTTGCTGCCGTAGCCCAACTTCGTTGTAAATCAATGTTGAATTTAGTACCAGTAGGTGGCGATGCCTCAAGATATTTGCATGTTGAAATGCCACCAACACCAGCGGTATTACAAGTCGAACCTGGTGACGTGAATGTGCCACTCGCATGCAGATAAAACACTTTGCCACCACCAGGACCTGTCTCGCCGATCGCACAGGTTCCACCTTTTGCACACGTCGCAGCAGTCACTGGTGCTGTCACAACCGGTGGATTCGCCGGTGGCACTGTCACAACCGGTGGATTCGCCGCTGGTGCGGACGGAACCGTTGCGATAGTCACAGGCACTGTCACAACAGGTGCGATTGTCACTGGTGTTGTTATAGGTGGTTCATCAGCAATAGTCGGGTTTGCTAACACATTATTGTCAGCAACAACCGGCCGTGAAGGAGTCGCAACATCAGTTGACTCTAAAACAGGTACAGGTTCCGAAACACCAGGTATCACCACTGCAGATGCTTGTAGTACTGCAGGTGGCAATGGAGACGTGGCGAACCACAGTTTTTTGCCTTTCGCAACACCACACACCCACACCACAGATTTCTTTTTACGCACAGCAGCCACCGTTCGTGTACACGACAC
>CAMCZG010000057.1 GCA_945886445.1 Bifidobacterium breve
CCTGGAACGTGGGGGCATTCGTGGAGCCAAAAAAATTGGTGGGCTCATGCAATTCTCCGCTGAGCGTGTTGACTCTGCGCGGCGCATAGTGAAAATTACCGCTCCCAACGGAGAGAGCTTTTTAACGAACGAGGTAGGAAGCAGCGAAAAATTATCTACCTTGTTGGGTCATCGTGTCGTGTTAGAAGAGCTTCCCGATGCAAGCAATGTGGAGCATTTTCGTCGCGGACCTTCAGACACTGGCGATGTGATGGCAGAGATGCGTGCGGTTTTTGGGCGTACCGAAGATGAACCATTGCCCGACTTCAGCATCTTTCCACCTGAAGTAATGGAGTTTGAATCGCCACCGGGAACTCATCACGATTGTTATCCGCTGATGGTGATGACTACCTCTGCACTTGCGGCCATGAAAACTGCTGTGCCAAATTCTGTTGTCGATATCAAGCGCTTTCGACCAAGCCTTGTTGTTGACAGTGGCGACGAGACAGGTCACCCAGAGTTCTCGTGGAAAAATAAACAAGTTGCCATTGGGTCGGCAGTCATCGAAATTCTCGATGCGTGCCCTCGTTGCGTCATGGTCACGCGAGCAATCAATAAAAACATTCCTGAAGATCGTGCTGTGCTGCGCCACATTGTGCGCGACTTGAACCAAAGTGTTGGCGTCTATGCGCGAGTGCTCACCCCCGGTACGTGCTCTGTTGGAGACGAAGTGCGGTTTCTTTAGTAAGCGCCGCGCTGTTTGAGGAACTTGCGGTGCCAGCGCCGCGGGGTGAGTGCAACTGCACGTGCTTCATCTTCAAACATCCAGCGTGCAAAATTACTGCGCGTCCAGTTGTTCAGACCCACAATGCGCACTGCGCCACGAGCTATGAGCGGTCGTGAAAGCATTTTGCTGAGCAGCGAACTCATGTGATGGTCGGCTGCCAAATGTTGGCGCGCGTGCTTGGCGTATATCGCAGCCGATTCCGATGCGCTGTGTGAAGCTGGGTCGAGAATTGCTTGCGCTGCTAGCACGCCAGTGAGAAGTGCTTGGCCAATGCCCTCACCTGTCAGTGTGTCGGTAGCTCGGGCAGCATCGCCAACAAACATCACATTGCGATGATGCAAAACCGCTGAAGTGATATTTGCTGGTATGGGCCATGCGGTATGCCGGTCGACAAGTGTGAAGCCTTCGCCGAGTGTCTGCACAATGTGTGGGCGCGTCAGCAAGTCTTCCCAAGTGTGTTTCATGGTTTGAATGCGGCGCTTGCCGTCGCGCAACACGCCAAAGCCAATGTTTACTTTTCCATCGGCAAGAGGGAACGACCATGCGTAGCCAGGTAAGAGGTCGGGCTCGAACCATACGTATAAACCATTTTGTGCAGGGCCAGTGATGTTGGTGGCATATTGACGAAAGGCATGCCATTCACCGAGGTAACCCTCTTCTAATAGTCCTAGCGATTTACGCACCGGCGACCACATGCCATCGGCTGCAATAACGTGTTGTGCGGTCACACTTGTGCCGTCGGTAAAGCTGATAACAGCAAAATTATTTTCGGCAGTGATATTCAAGAACTCGCAATTTTCACGTATTTCTGCTCCGGCGTGACGAGCATGTTCTACAAGTGCTGCATCGAGGTCGAGGCGGGTAGCCACTGCGGCATATTGACCCTGGCCACTGGGAAGTGGAACTTCCACCTCACGACCAGAGGGGGAGCGCAACCTTGCGCTGTGAATGGTTTTCCACGAAGCCACGGTGCTTGGGACAAAACCAATTTTCTCGAGTTCGCGTAAGGCAAGTGTGGTGAGGCCATCGCCGCAGCACTTATCGCGGGGGAAAGTTGCCTTGTCGACAACACATACTGACTTGCCGGCTTTGGCAAGAAGCGTGGCGGCGGAGGTTCCACTGGGCCCTGCTCCAACAATGACGGTATGGAAATCGGGCTGCGTGGGTGAACTCACGATCCAAGGCTAAAGCCAGGAGGGCGGAGTCGTATGATTGTTCTAGACATCGGAGGGGAAATATGTCGCAATTATGTGCAGGAAGAATTGTTGTTGTGACCGGAGCGGGGCGAGGCATTGGCCGCGAGCATGCGTTGAGCTTGGCGCACCATGGAGCTTTCGTTGTAGTGAACGATCTCGGCGGAAATGTTGACGGATCTGGTGGTGACTTGTCGCCAGCGCAACAAGTGGTGAAGGAAATTGAAGCCTTCGGTGGAAAAGCAGTTGCTAATGGTGACGATATTTCTACATGGGCTGGTGCAGAAGCACTCATTAACACCGCGGTCAATGTTTTCGGCGACCTGCACGCAGTAGTAAATAACGCCGGTATTTTGCGCGACCGCATGCTGGCGAACATGACCGAAGATGAGTGGGATGCGGTCATCAAAGTGCACTTAAAGGGAACCTTTGGGCCGTCGCATTTCGCAGCTGCATATTGGCGCGATCAACACAAAGCGGGAAAACCAGTTGATGGTCGCATCATCAACACCACGTCAGTATCGGGTATTTACGGAAATCCGGGTCAAACAAATTACGGTGCAGCAAAAGCAGGCATTGCATCGTTCACCGTTATTGCAGCACTCGAACTAGAGCGATACGGAGTAACAGCAAATGCAGTTGCACCTGTTGCATTAACGCGTATGACCGAAGGTCTTGGACCACCGCCAAAAACAGAAGCCGACCGCGACATGCGCAGCCCTAAATGGATTGCGCCCATCGTTACATGGCTTGCTTCCACTGAATCGAAACATGTCACTGGTCGCGTGTTTGAAGCAAGTGGTCAAATTCTTGCTATTGCCGAAGGCTGGCATCGCGGGCCGCGTCATGCGGCAGTTGCCGACCCAACACAACTGGGTGCAATTGTCGATGAACTACTAGCCGGTGCTCGGGCTAATGCCGGCATGGACGGCGAAGATAGAGTGCACCATGCCAATTAATCCAGATGCAGTAGGAACAGAAAGCGAACCTTACGAGGTTTCGTGGAACAGTAAAGATGCCTTGCTCTATGCCGTTGGTATTGGCGCGGGTGTCGACGACTTGTCATTCACAACGGAAAACACCGATGGAGTTGTGCAACAAGTATTTCCCACATTTCCTGTAGTGGTGGGCTGGGGCATGGGCTCCACTCGTACCAACATTGGTACTTTCAACCCTGCCATGTTGGTGCACGGGCAACAGTCGGTCACGTTGCACAAGCCAGTTTCGGTGTCGGGAAAAGTTCGTGGCGTGAGCCGCATTATTGGTATCTATGACAAAGGTTCTGGTGCAGTGGTATCAACACAAACCGACCTTGTAGATGCATCCGATGGCAGTCCCATGTTCACACTGCTCGGCTCATCGTTCATTCGTGGTGAGGGCGGATGGGGTGGCGATCGTGGCCCAGGCGGCGACAAGAATGTGCCACCAAGCCGCGCAGCCGACCACGTGGTGAAGTACACCACCTCGTTGCATCAGGCCCTCACGTATCGCTTGTCGGGCGACCGCAACCCATTGCATTCCGACCCCACCTTTGCTGCACGTGGCGGTTTTGAGCGCCCCATTTTGCATGGGTTGTGCACCTATGGGTTCACAGGCCGTGGGCTCTTGCAGGGGCTCTGCAACAACGATGCCAGCGCTTTCCAGCACATCGAGGGGCGCTTTACCTCGCCGGTCATTCCCGGCGAAGAACTCACCATTTCCATGTGGGAAACGGCCAAAGGGGAAGCTGTGTTCACTACAGCGGTGGGTTCTCGCCTCGTTATTGACCAGGGGCTCTGCCGTTTTCGAGGCTAAACAGCCAATTTAACTAAAAGTTGATAGGAATAGTCGGGAATTGGTAGGGTGTGGGCGTGAACCCCTCTGCCACCCTCGTTTCGCTCTCTGCATCGGCTCAGGAATTAGTCGATGTCTCACGCGAACTTGAAGGCATGTTGCCCGCCGACATTGTGCGTTGGGCAGTTGCGTCATTTGGTGCTGCCGACGAGGTGCCGCCATACAAGTCGTTTTTGGTGACCTCAAGTTTTCAAGATGCAACTTTGTCGCATGTGGCCCAGAGTGCCGCCCCTGGCATCGAAGTGGTCTTGCTCGATACCGGTTATCTTTTCGCCGAAACTCATTGGTATGCCGAGAACCTTGGCAAAACTTTTGGTATCAATGTGCACATCGACAAGCGCAATGAACCTCATCTTGCGCCCAATGGCTGGCAGGTCGATACCGATGCATGTTGCGCGGCGCGCAAAGTAGTGCCGTTGGAAGATGCATTAGAAAATAAAAAAGTATGGATTACCGGCGTGCGTCGTGAAGATTCTGAAGCGCGAAAAAGCACACCTATTGTGTCGCGCGACATTATGCGTGGTGTCATTAAAGTAAACCCACTTGCAGGTATGAGTGATAGCGATATTGCTTTGTACAACGAGTTGTATGAACTGCCTGTGCATCCCTTGCGCGAACATGGCTATACCTCAATTGGATGCTGGCCATGTACACGCCCCACAAAACCTGGTGAAGACCCACGCGCTGGGCGCTGGTCGGGTAGTGGCAAAACCGAGTGTGGCTTGCACATCTCTTAAAAGAGCGTGAGCTCGTCTGGCTTATTGCCACGTAAGAGTTCGTAGTCAATTTCTACACAAGTAAAACCGCGTGTTGTTGCGAGGGTTTTTGCTTGGGGCTTAATGACCTGGGCAACATAAATGCCACGAATAGCACCCAATGATGTGTCGTTGTGAAGGTATTCCAAGTAGCGGGCAAGTTGCTCTACGCCATCAATTTCGCCACGGCGTTTCACCTCAATGGCAACCGTGTTTCCGTCTTTGTCTCTGCATAAAAGGTCTACTGGCCCAATAGCAGTGGGGTATTCGCGGCGAATAAGTGTGAGGCCTTCTTCAATAGTTTCTGGCATTGCCGCAAGTAGTTCTTGCAAGTGCGCTTCCACGCCGTCTTTAGAGAGCCCAGGGTCGTCACCGAGGTGGTGATGAGTATCGAGAAAAATTTCATGCAAGGTAATGGTGATGGTTTCGCCCTTGGGGTTAGCAACAATCCACTCGCCTTCATTTTCCTGCAAGGTATTAGGGGAGTTCATCCAGTTGAGGGGTTTATAGGCTCCGCCGTCGGCGTGAATAGCAACACACCCATCGGCTTTCACCATAATGAGGCGCGTTGCCTCGTCGAGGCGCGATTCCAGGCGGCCAACATAATGAACACTGCAGCGAGCGATAAGTAAACGCACGTCTCTAGTGTGGCAGGGCGAAGGGTATGGTACGCAATGCGTGTGGCGATACATTAAGAGTGTCTTTCGCCCAGAAAATCACTTATGAACTCACAAGCCAACCGTAAGCAACTCTTGCTCTTAGCCGTCATTATGGTGTCGGGCGTGTTCTACGTTGGCGTTGATGCTGTGCGTAATGAAGATACAAGTGCCCCCACAACATCGGTGGTGACTACTAGCACCACAATTGCAGGGGCTAGTACCACTATCGCGGTGGTCGACCTCATTGGCGAAGACCCTGCAAGCGCCGAGCCGTGCACTATTCCGATGAAAGCACTACGCCCGGGAACCTCGGGCAAAAACGTGGTGTGTTTACAGCAGGCGCTGGTAAAAAATAACTATCTCAAAACGGTAACTGGCACTTACGATGTGGCAACCCAAGTAGCAGTCACTGCGTTGCAAACAAAAAAAGATCTTTTCGTTGATGGCATTGCTGGTCGTGAAACCGCATTGATTCTTGGCATTTGGCCCGATGAAAATTTGTTAGTGGTGCGTACACCAGTGCCGGCCAAAGGAGCAAAAGATTCTTTGGGCTTCTTGCTGTCTTCTGTTGCATCCACTGGCGCATCTGCTCCTGCGCTACCAGCGAACTCTGGCTCTGGACGACGTTTGGTTTTTGAGCGAGCTGGTCAACGCGTGTGGGCGGTCGACAAAAACGAAGACGTTATTCGTTCATGGTTGGTGTCGGGTAGTAAGTACAACAATGAAACCGCTGGCACACATCAGGTATACAGTCGCTCAGAAATTACGACGGCTTGGAATGGCAGAGCCTTCTTGAAGAAAATGGTGCGGTGGTTGAAAACGGAGATTGGGGCAATTGGCTTTCATCAAATACCTGTGCATCGCAGCGATAACACGGTGTATCAAACAGAAGAAGAATTGGGAACGCGACTTTCTGGCGGCTGTCAGCGCCAAGCAAAACTCGATGCCGAATTCTTGTGGTCGTTTGCCAAAATTGGCACACCTGTTGTAGTGCTGTAACGCACCTACTTGCGTACGTGGTCGCGCATGCGCTTGTTAATGAGTTCTCTGCGTTGTTGTAACTCGCGGTAGGTAAGACGGTTCACGCTCGATTCAAGGCCAAAACCTGCCTTCACGCTGTCGAGATTCAGTTCAATATTTTGTGCATTGATTCCGAGGTCACGGCCAATTTGTTCGCCATGGCGCTCAGCAAAAAGCATTGAGATATTTGCTACTTCGGCAAGGATGTCGAGGTCGGGGGCAAGCCGCGAAATGGCACCGTCGAGAAAGACCATGTTCTTCACGTACAACATGAGCTCTTTTGGCATGCTCGCTCCGTAGCCAAGAAGCGCTTTCACGATGCGCTGTACTTCTTTCACCAAATCTTCGCCAGACAATGAAGTGGGGTCGATGGCTTCTTGGTCGAGGCGCAGATCGGTAATTACTTGGGCAACATCAACATCGAGTGGAAGTGCGCCGAGGTCACGTAGTGCTTCTACTTGGCTTTTCACGTCGTTAGTAGTGGCCCCAAGAAGCATGCGTAAAAAGGCAACGCGCCGAGCGGGGGAAAGCCGACCAACAATGCCGAAATCGAGCAGTGCGGTTCTGCCATCAGAAAGCACAAAGAGGTTTCCGCCATGAAGGTCGCCATGGAAGATGCCTTCAATCATTGCGCCTTCCATGAAGGCGATCATGCCCGTACGAATAATTGCCTCGGTGTCGAGTCCGGCCGCTTTCATGCCATCAACGTCGTCGAAGTTGAAGCCATATAACCGCTCCATCACCAAGACGCGCCGCGATACGAGCGAGGCGTGTGGTCGTGGAACGATGTACCCGGTTTGCTGAAGGCGCTGCAGCATGCGTGACACATCGACCATGTTCGCTGCCTCCATGCGGAAGTCGAGTTCTTCAACAATGGTTTCGGCAAAAAGCTCGACGAGTGCAGGAGGGTTGGCGAGCGCAGCAATTTTGATACGGCCAATGAGAAATGGTGCAAGCCAGGCCATGACGCGCAGATCTTTGCGAACGAGTTTGCCAATGTTGGGTCGCTGAACTTTTACTACTACCGACTCACCAGTTGTGAGAGTTGCTGCATGAACTTGTGCAATAGATGCTGCGGCAAGTGGGGTGGTGTCAATATGCAAGAACACATCGTTCAGGCGACATCCCATATCTTGTTCAATGGTAAGACGCACAGTGTCAAATGGCTCTGCTGGTACTTGGTCGCGACAGCGTTTGAACTCTTCGACGAGTTCTCCGGGGAAAAGACCTTCACCACTCGAAATGATTTGCCCCAGTTTGATGTAGGTCGGCCCGAGTGTCTCAACCGCTTTGCGCAGACGAAGTGATATTGCTGCGTTACTTTCTTTGGCGCTCGCAAATCTCTTGAATTTCTTTCGTACCAGCCAGGGCACCACTGCTGCTCCGAGAACACAAACAACGTAGAAAAGCCGACCCAATGGTGGAATGCGGCGCGGGGTGGTGAGGTCGGGAACTTCGCGGCGCACGTTGATGCGAATTTGGGTTGCATCATTAGCCCAAGCAAGGTTGTCTTCACTTAATACCCACGGCGCTTCATCGCTAAAAGCACCCCAAGAACAATCATTAGGTCGTGTCACGCACCTAGTTTGCCCCGTGTGTAACGGGTGCGCCTATTCAAGTGAGAATTAAAGTGTGAAGAGTGACATGATGCAATACATCACATCGGTGAATAGGGGATAAAGATGAGACCAGGGCCACTTGCTGGAGTCAAAGTTGTCGAACTCGGAATTTGGGTTGCTGGGCCGGCATGCGGTGGGGTTCTTGCCGACTGGGGTGCCGACGTGGTGAAGGTTGAACCACCTGATGGTGACCCACAACGCAATATTTTTGGTGCTATTGGTGTGCAAGAGCAAAAGTCGGTTCCGCCTTTTGAAATTGATAACCGTGGAAAGAAGTCGGTTGTCATCAACTTGCGGTCGGAAGAGGGAATTGCACAAATGATGATGTTGTTGGAGACGGCCGATGTCTTCATTACTAACTTGCGTTTTGCTGCATTGCAGCGCCTTGGTATCGACCCACCCACCTTGCGACAAAAATTTCCGAAGTTGGTGTACGGCATTATTTCTGGTTTCGGTTTAGAGGGCCCCGATGCGCATCGCCCGGGCTACGACCTGGGTGGCTATTGGGCGCGCTCTGGTGTTGCACATAGCTTGGTTCCACCCGGTGAAACACCGGCAACGTTGCGCAGTGGACACGGCGACCACGTCACTGGCATGTCGCTTGTTGCGGGTGTCACCGCGGCGCTGTTCGATGTGCAACGCACGGGCCAGGGTCGCATGGTGTCAACAAGTTTGTTGCGCAATGGCATGTACAACATCGCCTGGGATATTGGCATCCAATTGCGATTTGGCAAACGTGAAAGCACGCGTTCGCGCAGCAATAGCCGTGCGCCGCTCATCAATAGTTATGTAGCAGGCGATGGCAAGGGCTTTTGGTTGCTTGGTCTTGAGGCGCATCGTCATTGGCCAGCCTTATTGGCCACCATCAAGTCCGATGAGTTACTGGTTGACAAATTTAAAACCACTCAACTCCGTTTGCAGAACAACGTGGAACTCATTGCGTTGCTCGACGCATTTTTTGCTACAAAACCATTAAGTGAATGGACCGCACTGTTCGATGAGCACGATGTGTGGTGGGCTCCCGTGAACTCCATAGTCGACGTCATTCTCGACCCGCAAGCGCGCGCTGCTGGCGGGTTTGTTTCCATGTCACCACGTGATGGTGAAGAACCATTTGAAGCGGTCAATAGCCCAGTCGACTTTGAAGACTATGAAATTCGCCCGGGTCCTGTTCCGTATTTAGGTGAACATACGCAAGCACTATTGAAGGGGTGACTTAGTCGTCACTCCACAAAGCCTTCATTACTGGCTCAACGAATTCTGGTCGGCAAATAATGAGGTCGGGTAGCCATGTCTCGCGTTGGTTGTAAACAAATGGCGAGCCATCGATGCGAGACGTGTGGAGCCCTGCCGCACGGGCAACGGCCACGGGCGCTGCAGAGTCCCATTGGTGCATTCCGCCGTCGTGCACATAAATGTCGGCTTCGCCAAGTACAACTGCCATTGCTTTCGCGCCTGCAGAGCCCATGCGAATGGCGTCGCAGTCAATTGCATTAGCCACAAGATGGGCTGAATAGGGTGCGCGATTACGAGAAGTAATGAGGCGAGGTTTGCGTGCAAGGGGGGCGGGAAGCACAGGCTTCGTTGCAGGGTCGGTGCTGAGTGTGATGCCAAGAACAGGTAAGGCAACTGCACCGGCAGTAAGTTCGCCGTTCTCCCACAAGGCAACATGTATTGCCCAGTCGCCACGACCTTCTTCGCTGTATTCATTGGTGCCATCGAGTGGGTCAATAATCCATACGCGGTTGGCGCTTAAGCGCTTGTTATTGTCGGCGCCTTCCTCAGATAACACGGCATCGTTCGGCCGATGATGTGCAAGTGCTTCCATGAGAAAACGATGGCCAACTTCGTCACCAGTATCTTTAATGTGCCATTGCGTTGAACCTTGGGCAAAAAGAGTAGTGCGTAAAGCGTTGAGCTCTTCACCAGCGGCACGCGCAAGTGCAGCGGCGAGCAAATGATCATCGAGTATGAGCTCTTGCGTCAGTTCAACATTGGTGGTCATGCGGAGCGTTGCCCTAGAGCAATGGCGCGCCGCACAATGTCGCGAAGTTCTTCTTCTGAAGCACCGTTTTTTACTTGTTCATCTATTTTTGCTTCAAGGTATTCAGCTTCCACTTCGTTGAAAGCATGAATGCGCTCTTTTGCGGTCACTGTTGAAACAACTATAAGCACGATGGCAGCAGTAGTGGTGGTGAGACCAATGCTGATGACCCAGCCTTCGTTGTTTCCAGCAATGGAGGAAACGATGATGCCAGCAATGCCGCAGACGAAGGTGACAGCGCATGCCCAACGGAAGATCTTGATGCTGGTCATGGTGTCCTAGCGAGCGATGGGCTTGTACTTAATGCGATGTGGTGTATCGGCAGAAGAGCCAAGTTCCTTGCGTCGCCACGATTCGTATTCGCTGAAGTTGCCTTCAAACCAACGCACTTGGCTATCGCCTTCAAAGGCGAGAACGTGCGTGGCAATACGGTCGAGGAACCAACGGTCGTGGCTGATGACAACGGCGCACCCGGGGAAACTCTCCAGAGCTGTTTCTAGCGCGCGCAAAGTATCAACATCGAGGTCGTTCGTCGGTTCGTCGAGAAGAAGCAGGTTTCCGCCACGCTTCAACAACTTGGCAAGATGCACGCGGTTTCGTTCACCACCTGAAAGATCGCCCACAAGTTTTTGCTGGTCGCTTCCTTTGAAGTTGAAACTTGAAACATATGCACGGCCGTGAATTTCACGACCGCCTACCTTCATGTGCTCTATGCCACCAGTAATTTCTTCATACACGGAGGCAGCGGCGTCGAGGTTGTCACGGTTTTGGTCTACATAGCTCAACTGCACAGTGTCGCCAACAGTGACAGAGCCCGTATCGGGCGACTCTAAACCTGCAAGCATGCGAAAAAGAGTGGTTTTACCTGCGCCGTTCGGGCCAACGATGCCGACGATGCCAGCTGGTGGCAAGGTGAAAGACAAATCGTCAATGAGCAAACGATCGCCAAAACCTTTCGACAGGTTTTTCACTTCAATGACGGTGTCGCCGAGGCGAGGCCCTGAAGGAATAGGAATTTCCATGCGGTCGGGTCCGCTTTCAGCAGCTTGTGCTTCGGCGTGCAACTTTTCATATGCAGACAAACGTGCTTTACCCTTGGCTTGGCGAGCCTTTGGCGACATCTTGACCCATTCCAGTTCACGTTGAAGTGAACGAGCACGAGCTTCGTTTGATTTGTCTTCTTGCAGAAGGCGCTGTTGTTTTTGTTCTAGCCAACTTGAGTAGTTGCCTTCAAAGGGGAATCCACGACCGCGATCGAGTTCCAAAATCCATTTCGCTACATTGTCGAGGAAGTAACGGTCGTGGGTAATTGCGACCACGGTGCCCGAATATTCCTGAAGAAAGCGTTCAAGCCACAACACGCTCTCGGCGTCGAGGTGGTTGGTGGGCTCATCGAGCAACAACAAGTCGGGATGGCTGAGCAAGAGTCGGCACAACGCAACGCGGCGTGCTTCACCACCAGAGAGTGTGGTGACGTCGGCGTCGTTCGCTGGGCAACGCAATGCATCCATAGCAATTTCAACATTGCGATCGAGGCTCCATGCGTCGGCAGCGGCAATTTTGTTTTCAAGATCGGCCTGCAGTGCGCCAACTTTTTCGTAGTCGGCATCGGGGTCGGCCCACATGGCCATGACCTCGTCGTAGCGGGTCAGCATGTCACGAATGGGGGCAACGCCGTCCATGACGTTGCCCAAGACATCTTTGGTGGGGTCAAGCCGGGGTTCTTGTTCGAGCATGCCAACGCTGAAGCCTGGGGTCAGGCGAGCTTCGCCGGTGTATTCGTCATCCATGCCCGCCATGATGCGCAAAAGGCTGGACTTACCGCTGCCGTTTGAGCCAATGACGCCAATTTTGGCGCCAGGGTAGAAGGACAGGGAAATATTTTCCAAAATGGTGCGGTCTGGTGGGTAAAACCGAGCCAGTTTGTAGCAGGTGTATATGAATTCATGTGCCATGGCGCCCTTACGTTACCCGCCTTCGGCATTGAAGGGTGGTACGTTTCAGGTGTTATCTTTCTCAGTTTTTCTGAACGACACAAAGGGGCATACAAAATGGAGTTGCTGACTCGCGACTACCTCGGAAACTTTGGCTTCCGTTATCTGCATATCTTGGCCGGCGTCTGCTGGATCGGTTTGCTGTACTACTTCAACCTCGTTCAGGTGCCAGCCTTTGCTGCATTTGGTGATGAGGGCAAGGCCCGCAACATCGCTATCGACAAAGTGGCTCGTCGCGCCTTGTGGTGGTTCCGTTGGGCAGCTATCGCCACTTTGGTCACCGGCATTCTCATTACTGGTCTTGTGAAGAACTACTTCAAAGACTTCATGACCAGCGATTCTGGCCTTGGTATTGGCCACAACGTGGCTATCAGCGTTGGAATGGTGCTCGGAATTCTCATGGCCGCCAACGTATGGATGGTTATTTGGAAGAATCAAAAAATTGTTCTTGCTAACGCAGCAAATGTGCTTGCCGGTGGCGAAGCGAATCCTGCGGCTCCCGCGGCAGGTCGCAGGGCACTTCTTGCTTCACGTCAAAACTTCATTTTCTCGTTTTCCATGTTGTTCTTCATGGTGGGCGCGGCGCACTTCTACAGCGGTGCATTTGCTGGTGCCACCAGTGGCAATGCGTGGACCTTCTTCATCATTGGAGTTGCAATCACAGCCATTTTGCAAATCAATGCATTAGGCCTTCTGGGTGGTACCGCAGCAACCAACAAGTTGCTCTGGCCATATGAAAGTCACAAAAACGCCCTCATCACCGGTGGTGTCTTGTGGCTCGTGTTGTGGATTTTGTCAGAGATCCTTCTCGGCTAATTCGCTTTTTGATCTAGTCAAAAAACCCTCGGCTGCGGCCGAGGGTTTTTTGTTTGTTTGACCTATTACCGTGGTAACTCCCAAGCGATAGTTGAGAAATATGAGTGCGTTAGTAACGGTGGAGTCCACCACGCCGATTGGTGAGATTCTGAATGTGATGGAACGCGATGGCGCTGTCATTGTGGCAAACCTTTTGTCGAGTGACCTCGTGCAACGCTTACGCAACGACCTTGACTCTGTTACCCAAAACATGCATGCGGGAACACGCAGTGGTGACCCTATTGTGGAGAAGTTTTGGGGAACCAATACAAAACGTTTTGGTCGACTCGCAGAACGCAGCCCAGCATTTATTGAAGTGCTCACCAACCCGCTCATGACAGCAATCAGCAATGAACTTCTGTTAGACAATGCAGTTGACTGGTGGTTGAACTCGGCGCAAATGATGGTCATTGGCCCCGGAGAAAATGCGCAAGTGTTGCATCGCGATGTGAACAACTGGCCGTTTTTCGAAACTCCAGAGTCACCTGAAGTCACCGTCAGTTGGATGCTCGCACTGGGTGAATTCACCAAAGAGAACGGTGCAACAAACGTTGTTCCTGGTAGTCACCGATGGGAAGATTTTTCTGATCGTTCGTGTGAGCACTTGGTGGTGCAGGCAGAAATGGCACCGGGAAGCGGGCTTCTCTATGCCGGTCGCGCATTGCATGGTGGTGGCGCAAATACCTCGCAAAATGACTGGCGCATGGGAATGCACGTGTCGCATGTGGTGGGTTGGCTGACGCCAGAGGAAGCTCTTCCTATTGCAAACCCGTGGGAGATCGTACGCAAGTTCAGCCCTGAAGTGCAGCGTCGGCTGGGTTGGCGTTGCTATGAAGCTGATTCTGTTACTTCAGGCCGCTTATGGACTATTGACTACGAAGACGTTGTTTTGGGCATGGGTCTTGAGGAAAACAAGTGAGACGAAATCGCCTAGAGTTTGATTGTGAATTGAAATTGCCAAGGGGGAAACATGAGCATTGAAACACGACGTACTTTTTGCCGGTTCTGTCACGCAGGTTGTGCCATCGACGTTGATGTTGACACCGTGAGCAATGCAGTTCTTGGTGTTCATGGTGTGCAAGACGACCCCATGTACGAGGGCTACACGTGTGTGAAAGGTCGCAACTTGGGTGGCCAACATGAGCACCCTGGTCGATTGCGTGCCAGCTTAAAGCGCACTGGCGATGTGCTGAACCCCATCGATACCAACATTGCTTTCGACGAAATTGCCGACAAGGTTGCGGGCATTTTGGAAAAGTACGGGCCACGTTCTATTGCCACGTATTGCGGAACTGCTGCGTATCAAAATGCAACAGGCCTTCCCATTGCTGCGGCATTCCACAATGCAATTGGCTCAGAGAGTTTTTACACTTCTTCATCTATCGACCAACCAGGCAAGGCAATTGCGCCGCTGCGTCACGGAGCATGGGCTGCAGGTGTACAAGGTTTTGAAACCGCCGACGTTGCCATGGTCATTGGGTGCAACACATTGGTGAGCACATTTGGTTACCCAGGTGGCATTCCTGGGTTCAACCCGCTCGTGCGTTTGCGTCAGGCAAAAGAACGTGGTTTGTATCTCATTGTTATTGACCCTCGTTTGACGGAAGTGGCGCACTACGCCGATTTGTATTTGCCAGTGCGTGCGGGTGAAGACCCCACATTGCTCGCTGGCATCATTCGTCAAATTCTTGCGACCGATGCCTACGACAAAGATTT
>CAMCZG010000058.1 GCA_945886445.1 Bifidobacterium breve
TGTGTTGTAACTAGCCATCACCATAAAGGGATGGTGCTTGCCGGAATCATCCGCTTCGTTGGTGAAGTAGACAAAAGGAACCGTGTGCTGCCCTACCACACCGTTAGCAATACTGGCACTTTCCAGTATTCCGGCTAGAGCTTGGTCACGAAAGTTGCGATACATCGCTATGTCGTAACGCAAACGCCCGCCTTCTGCTTCCACATCAGATTTAATGGCGAGCAGTACTGCATCGGCCGCGGCTTTTGTAGCTGCATTAACGCCTGCAGTTGCTATCTGATTGCGGTAGATCGTTTTTGTGATATCTCGAAGTTTTGTTCTACTCGCATCACGTGTGCCGTTTGGGAGCAGTACTCCTTCCATTTCGACGATGGGATCTTCGCTAGCAATATAAGACGCAATTGACACTCTTGGGTTAGAAACTAACTTCACTGCAGTTGGGTTAAATTCACTAGGAATATCGAAGTCAATAGGTGAGTTGAAAAAATGGAGCGGTGTCGCACTTGCTACAGGAGCAACAAGTGAATAGACGCCATTATTGACGTTCACATAATAATTTGCAGCAGTAAAGCTTGAGTCAAGTGAATGCGTATAAGTGGTTGTGTTCAGAACGTAACGCTTTTTCGCTTGCAGTGTTTTTGTTGTCTTGTTGTAAGTGAAAGTCACATACCCCGGAGCGCCAGTTGTCTTTGCATGGTTTATGGCAAAGTTCAACTTATTCCCTTGTGATGGAACATAGTCAAGCGTATAAACAGAGTGCAATTGTGATTCAATGCTGAATTGTGTTGCATCAGCCGTATCGGCAACTGCCGAGAAAATACCGTGCAAGTAACTGCCATAGGTTTGTGCTGTCAACGCAGATGTTGACGCGGCAAACGAATTGTCAATGGCAAAATATTGGTTTGATAACTCTGCGGTACCACTTGTAGAAATGAGGAACTTTGCGCGGTCACACAACACCGCCAATGAGGTGAGCGTTTTCCCAGGCAATGATTTCGTTAAAGTTTGAGTGAAAGGCGCCGGCGTGTAATACACAGTTGCATCGCTCACGGCAACAGCCGCCGCAGCTTTCACTGGTTCGCTTGAGACTGACGTAGCTATGACGCTCGACCCACTGCCCTCACAGGCGCTCACGCCCGTGCCGGTTCCCGTGCCTGCACCCGGAGCCAGTGTTGTTACTGGTGACGTATCGGAACCGACATAACCCTTCGGGCGAATGACAAACTTCTTCACCACTTTGACAGCTTTGTACTTACCTTTTTGCGCAACTCGCAACGTAACCGTGCAAGAACCGGTTGACTTCACGGCGATGGCCGACTTCGATTTATTGAGCGCACAAGAGCCAGATACCGACCAAGTCTTTGCGCCAGTTGACGGAGTACTCACCAAAGATTTCAAGGTGACTGAGGTAGAAGCAACGAGCCAGGTCTTTTTCCATGTTGTCTTGGCAACAGACAGCGCAGATGCATAGTTCACTGCCAGCACTGTTACAAGCAAAAACGAGACGAGAAGTGCGCCAGCACCTTTGAAAGAATGAATTAGGCCACGTTTAACTTCCACATGGAAACCCTAACCCTAAAGAGTTGACCTGAGGGAACTTGACAAAGCCAAAACTTCTTACTTCACCCTTACTCTGAGGCGTTACTGTTTCTCCATGAAGGCCTCACGCCGGTTTGCTACTAGCGCTGCTGCGGTGCTCTGCCTCGTTTCAATATTGGCTCTTCCTGGCGTTGCATCAGCAGCTCGAAGTGGAGACTCCTGCAAAAAAGCCAAAACAACAACGTCATACACAGCGAATGGCAAAAAAGTATTACTGGTGTGCACCAAGGTTGACAAAAAACTTATTTGGGTCAAAAAACCCGCGCGACCCGCCACACCAGTGGTGGCGTCATGTGCGTCTGGCGGTGCCTGCAAAATTGGAGACGTCAGTTCAAGTGGAGGAATTGTTTTCTATGTCTCTCCCACCACTATTAACGCTGTCGCGGGAATCAGTGCTGGTGGAATCTATTTAGAAGTTGCGTCAACTGATGTCTCTTCGGATACTGGGTGGTGTTCTGATACAACGCATGCAATCACTCTTGACGACACACCGTTTAAGACCGACATTGGCTTTGGTGCGCATAACACTCTTATCATGACAACCGGTACGGCTGACTCCATCACGCCAGCATGCACAACAGGTGCCGGAGTACTTGCCGCCAACCTCAGCGTCGGAGCATTCTCCGATTGGTTCCTGCCATCTAAAGACGAACTGGGCCTGATCTATACAAACCTAAAAAAACATTCTCCGCCTCTTGGCGCACTAGGCGACTCTGCCTACTGGAGTTCAAGCGAAGTAGGAGCTGTGTGCAAGGTTGGTCGCATGTGCACCAACTTCGCCTGGGCGCAAGTTTTTAGCAATGGTGGACAGGGAGAAACCGGCAAGGGAACTCGCAGTTTATTCCGCACCGCTGGAAATGCAGTTCGCGCTATTCGCGCATTTGGCTAAGACACGTCAACAATAAAATATGGTGGAGCTGAGGGGAATTGAACCCCTGACCTCTTGCATGCCATGCAAGCGCTCTGCCAACTGAGCTACAGCCCCTAAATTATTAGACGAGCCTAGCGTTTGATTGCAGGCATTCTTTAAGGTAATTTGAGACGTGCTCCCCCTCACTTCGCTTGGAGTTTTGACCGTCGTGGCATATGGCACGTGGTTCTACGGTTTCGGAGTTCTGTTTACAGATCTGTCCAATTTTCATGAAGTTTCTGCGAGCACATTGGGCATCACATTTGGATTTGCACAGTTAATTTCCGGAATTGGAGCCGTTGTCACAGGTAGACGACTCGACGTATTTGGGCCCCGAGCGGTGCTGGGAATCATTGGGCCAGTCGGAGCAACTTTTTATTTCGCAAGTTCGTATGCCACTGGCACGACGTTTCTCACAATGTATGCACTTGGCGGCGGGCTCATAGGTGCGGCAGGTTTTTACTCTTTTACTCAACCATTAGCTGTACGACTTGCGTCAACCGATTCCACTCGAGCCATCACAAGATTGACTATCTGGGGAGCATTTAGTTCTCCAGTCATGATTCCGCTCACCGAGGTTTTACGGGCTCACTACGGATGGCAAACCGCGGTGCGTTTGCCCGCTGCACTGACCATGATTTCATTTTTCATTGCCGCCCTGGTGTGCCATGTAGAGGTTGCCACTACCGCAAAGCCCCCGTCATTAATCACATCCCTCCGAAGTGCACTCGGCAGCTCACGGCTTCGCTTGTTTACTATTGGTGCCTTTCTTTCTTCAATAGCAGCAAGCACACTTCTTGTGTTTCAGGTGCCAACCATGACTGCAGCTGGAATTTCCACGGGCACAGCAGCGCTACTTGCAAGTGTGCGCGGATTCATGCAACTCGGGGGTCGGATTCCACTCGTTCCTGCAATCAGGAAATTTACTGCACCACGATTGATTATTGTCTCGCGATTTACGCTTGGCATTTCGGCACTGTTTTTACTTGGCAGTGGAAACATCGCTTTTGCAGTCACATACGTCGTGTTCGCAGGCATCACACTTGGTGCACTCTCGGCACTTGACGGTGTCGCGGCGCGTGACATTGTGCAACCAGAAGTGTTTGGGACCGTCATGGGAGGCTTCGGATTAATCACCACACTCGGTGCTGCGTTCGGCCCCATTTTCTCTGGGTGGCTAAAAACTACGTTCGACTTGACGAATGCACCAATAATGGTGGTGTTTATCACTGCGTGTTCGGCCGCAATTGTTTTTTCTATCAAACCATCTAGCGAGAAGGCTCTTGCCACTCAACCTTAGGAACATCTTTATACAGACGCTCTATTTCATAGAAGCGACGCGTTTCTTCAGCAAACACGTGCACCACAACATCGCCGTAGTCAACAAGCACCCACATTTGCTCGCGAATTCCTTCGGTGCGAATGGGTGAACGACCGTAACGCTCACGCATTTTCGAGGTCACCTCATCGGCAATTGCACCTACTAAGCGTGGGTTGCTTGCACCTGAAAGCACGAAATACTCGGTGATGCCAAGCACTTCGCCCACGTGCAGCACAAGTACCTCATCGGCTTTTTTGTCGTCGGTGATGCGAGCAATTTCAATTGCAAAGTCTTTTGACGAGACGTCGTAGTTAGGAACTTGAATATCGGATGTATTGGTCACAAAGTTTGTTCACTTTCATCGACCGCAATGGAGGTCGTAGTGGTAATGCCGCCACCCGAAGGTTGGCCAGCGATGAAATCTCTAAAGTTGGTACCTAGAACGATACGGGCATCGACGCCTTCTACTTGCTGAGTTACTCGCTTTGGAGAAAGAGGCCCAAATATTGAGGAATAACTCTCTACTTCGGTGCGTACCGGGTCATCGCTGTATTGCACAACGGTTTCTGCAACCGGCTCACCAGTTACTTCGCGCACCAATACGACGTTCACACCCAGTATTGACAAGCGCAATACGGCTTCACGCGTAATTGTGGCATCGGTAAATGCGCTATCAATTTGCACGTTGATGGTGGCATAGAGCGACGAGACCGACGACGGAGCCACGCTTGCAACCACCATGATGACTTCTGCCTTGTCGAGCGCATACATGTCGGAGTTCGTGGGGTTCAGTTCGCCTTCGGGAATGGCATTGGCAGCAAATTGCCACACTTGCACTTCCCCAGTGAGCGTGCGTTGCAAAAAGTCTTGCACGGTGAGCGCTGGGGCAAGGGTCGTAACAGTAACCCCAACTTCGGAAGGCGTTGTTGCAATATTCAGTCCTGCGCCAGCAATGCCTACCCATAAAGATTTAATGATGGGAAGACGATCAGACTCTGGTGCACCTGCTTGGTTCGACGCAAGAATGCTGGCAACTTGAGCAGAGGTGAGCGTGTGCTTTCCTGCAGGAAGAATCTCTTGAATTCCTGTTGGCAAAAGCGTGTTCACTGCACGATCTATTTCAACATTAACGTCGCGCTCACCTACGAGCATTGCAGCCAATTCGGCTTCGGTCACTGCTGCCTTTGCAGTGAAAGTGACATTCAGCAAACCTTCGACATCGGAGGTGAGCCCATCGATACCGTTTAATAAAAACGCATCGCCAAGGCGCCGAGGAGCTTCACCAGGAGCAACAACCGATGCTGCACCCACTGGAATGGAAACAATTGTTCCGCCACGCCCGCCTGGTGCGAGCGCAATCATTTGCAGTGATGCAACAAACCCGTTGCCGTCGACCACAGCAAGCAAAGCTGCAGGTGTAGAAGGTATTTTGATGATGTTTTTGGTATCAACGCTGTCACCATCGGTGGAATGCAACAACGAGTTTGCAGCAAGTGCAAGACCTGATGGCAACATGACCATGCCAAGAAGCCCACACAAAAAAGCTGCAACTGTTCTGTTATGACGACGCGAAGGTATTGCGGTCATAGTTGCGAACCAACGCGCAGCCCATACAGGCCGCGGTCGCGAATAATGTCGATGACCGGTTCAGGTACTAGGTAGTCAAGAGGACGACCATCAGTCACACGACAACGCAAATCGGTACTCGACACTTCAAGACGCGGTACTTCAACATGGCGCCATTCGTAATCTTGCGACAACGTAACTGGTGACCCCGGTCTATCGATTACAACAAGGCTCGACATTGCAACAACTTCATTCACACGTTCCCATGTATCAATGTGCGCTGCAGCGTCGTCGCCAACGATGGTGAAAAATCGTGCACCTGCATATTTCAGACGCAAGGTTGCCAATGTGTCGGCGGTGTAACTAGGGCCACCACGTTGCATCTCTTCTGTGCCAGCTTCCAAGCCGTCGATGCCCGCAACAGCTGCTTGCACCATGGCAAGACGGTCGGCTGCTGGAGTAATGTGACGGGCTCCCGTTTTTTGCCAAGGGTCATTGGCCACCATGAGGAGTACGAGGTCGAGAGCGAGGGCGTGCCGTACGTTCACAGCGGTGACAAGGTGCCCTACATGAGGGGGGTCAAAGGTTCCACCAAAGAGACCAATTCGTAAGGGCACAATGCTGAAGTCTAAGCCAATAAAGGCTTTCACGGTTCCGCGCGTCCTCCGGCAAAAAATCTAAAGATTTTCCGTGACAAGTTGCCCAAAGTGGTCTAATCTTGCCATTCCCCCGATAAAGGGCCTCGCCCCTTATCACATCCCCCATCCACCCCTCTTACCTTCTTCTCATATGCATTGGCCACGCTAATGCAGACGCAATATAACGACCCCCTGAACACCCCCTTAACGAAAACGGAAAAGAAAATGAACGACGCAATTGGTCTCTATTTAAATGACATCGGCAAGGTAGCCCTCCTCACTGCCGAAGACGAACGCACACTCTCGAAAGCCATCGAAAAAGGCCGCGAGGCTGCTGCGCTGTACGAGGCCGGCGAAAAGACCGCCGCTGTACGTAAAGACATGAAGGCTGCTGCTGTTGCAAAAGACCACTTCATTCGCTCCAACTTGCGACTCGTTGTTTCTATTGCTCGCCGTTACCCATTGCCACAGGGCATGGACCTTCTCGACCTTATTCAAGAAGGCAACCTCGGACTCGAGCACGCTGTAGACAAATTTGACTGGCGCCGTGGGTTTAAGTTCTCCACCTACGCAACGTTCTGGATTCGTCAAGCAATTGGTCGTGCACTCGACCAAAAGGCAAGCCTCATTCGTATTCCTGGTGACCGTTCGGCAAGCTTGCGCGCTGCACTTCGCCAGTCGTCGGGCGATGGCGAAAACCTCGATATTGGTAATGCAGAATTGCATCGCCTCACCACACCTGTATCGCTCGACAAAACTGTTGGCGACGATGGTGACGCCACTTTGGGCGACCTCATGGACAACGGCCAAGGAACTCCTGAAGATGCCGTGATGGCACTTGTTGATGGCGAGTTGCTCGATGAGCTTCTTGGCACTCTCGACGACCGCGCACGTTATGCAGTTGAAGCACGCTTTGGGCTTCTCGACGGCGAGCGCAAATCATTCCGCGAAGTGGGCGAAGCCTTAGGTGTTACTGCCGAAGCTGCTCGTCGCTTAGTGAGTCGTGCGGTTATTGGCTTGCGTGAAGATGCTGAACGCATCTACGCCGCTTAATCCTGCGGCTTAAAAACCCTTATGGCACGTACCTGGTCTCCCGATTCATGGCACACGTTCCCCGCTGAGCAACAACCAGCGTGGCCCGACGATGCAGCACTCTTGGACGCTTTAAAACAGGTATCTGCGTACCCTCCATTGGTCTTTGCCGGCGAAGCCCGCAACCTTCAAGTTGCACTTGGGCACGTTGCGGCTGGCAATGCCTTCTTATTGCAAGCCGGTGACTGCGCCGAAAGCTTCGACGAGTTTTCGGCAGTCAACATTCGCGAGAAACTACGCGTCATTTTGCAGATGGCTGTCGTACTCACCTACTCACTCGGGGTTCCCGTGGTGAAAGTGGGTCGTATGGCTGGCCAATTCGCCAAGCCTCGTTCTCAGCCGTTCGAAAAAGTAGGCGACCTCATGTTGCCTTCGTTCCGTGGGCACATTGTCAACAACGAAGCTGCCAACGAAGAAGCACGCCGCCCCAACCCCGAACGCTTAGTTCAGGCGTACCACCAATCGGCAAGCACGCTCAACTTATTACGCGCCTTCACCAAGGGCGGCTTTGCCGACCTGAATCGCGTGCATGCGTGGACCCAAGAGTTTGTTGGCTCTTCTCTTGAAGGTCAACGCTATGAAGACCTCGCTAATGAAATTGAGCGCGCGCTCAACTTCATGCGCGCCTGTGGTGTTGACACCGAACACAATTCAAATCTGCATGAAGTCGATGTATTCACTTCACATGAAGCACTTATTTTGGGTTACGAAGAAGCACTCACCCGCCAAGACTCACTGACCGGCGATTGGTACGACTGTTCTGCACACATGTTGTGGATTGGCGAGCGCACACGCCAACTCGATGGTGCACACATTGAATTCTTGCGCGGCGTGCATAACCCCATCGGTTGCAAAGTTGGGCCTACCGCTACCCCAGAGTTCGTCATTGAACTGTGCCAAGCACTGAACCCCGCCCGCATTCCTGGTCGACTCACCCTCATTGCTCGCATGGGCGCAAATGATGTAGAAGACAAACTCCGCCCACTCTTGCGTGCTGTTCGCGACGCAGGCCACCCCGTGGTGTGGGCTTGTGACCCCATGCATGGCAACACCATTACTTCTACTGGTGGTCGCAAAACACGTCGCTTTGAAGACATCGTGACCGAAATAGCCGGCTTCGTGCGCGCACACCGCGCAGAAGGCACATGGCCTGGCGGCATTCATATTGAACTCACCGGCGATGCGGTGACTGAATGCTTAGGCGGCACCGACGCCCTGAGCGAGACCGATCTCGATGACCGTTACCAAACGGTGTGTGACCCGCGCTTGAATGGCCGCCAGTCACTCGATTTGGCATTCCGTGTTGCGGAGCTCATTCGTTCTAATCTGAACGCTTAGAGCTTTCCACACTATGACCAACACATTTTCTTCGTTTTCACTCACCACCTCTTGGCCTGTCGACTTTTGTGCGGTCGCAGTTATTAATAGGCGCGGTGAAACCATCACCCACGGCGACACAGCAAAAACTGTGCGTATTGCGTCTGTGAGCAAACTCTTTACTGCGTGGGCAGCAATGATTGCCGTTGAAGATGGCACCATTTCGCTTGCCGACCCCGTGGGCCAAGAAGGTTGCACTGTTCGTCACTTGCTCTGCCATGCAGGCGGCTATTCGTTCGATGGTGTCAATGCCATTACATCACCCGAACGCAAACGCATTTATTCCAATACCGGAATCGAGATGTTGGCTGAACATATTGCACAACGCGCAGAGATGCCCTTCGATGAATACCTACATGAAGCAGTGTGTGTGCCACTGAATCTCACTGCAACAGTGCTCGAGGGCTCCCCTGCTAAAGATGTACGCAGCAATATTGCCGACTGCGCGTTATTCACTGCCGAGTTGCGTCGCCCCACTCTTTTGTCGCGTGAAACAGTTCGAGAAATAACAACAGCACAGTTCCCGAACCTTGAAGGCGTTGTTCCGGGCCTTGGTCGTTTCGACCCGTGCCCTTGGGGCTTAGGGCCAGAACTCCGCGGCACAAAAGCTCCTCATTGGACAGCACCAAGTAACAGTGGCGCAACATGGGGGCACTTTGGTGGAACGGGCACGTTCTTATGGGTTGACCCCGTTGCCGACGTTGCTTGCGTGATGCTCGCGAATCGCGACTTCACCGAATGGGGCATGGAGTATTGGCCAACATTTAATGAGGCCGTACTACACGAAGCCTCACAGCGCTAAAGACTTTTCATGACCACTGCGAAACATCACAGTAAAGAAGAACGCGATACCGCAACGATAAGCGTTCTAATGTTTGCGGTCTTTGCAACTGCAGTATCGAACTCCATTATCTTTGCCGCACTAGGTGACCTTCAAGACAAGTACGGATTTGGTGATGCCGGCTTAGGGCTCATTGCCGGTATTGGCTTTTTTGTTGGGCTCATCACTCAAGTTTTTGTCGCACCCTTTGCCGATTCACGACAGCCGAAAAACTTAATGGTCTTAGGTCTCGTTTTTGCATGTTGCGGTTCGGTCTTTTTCGCCTTCGGCAACACCCTGTGGCAATTCATTATTGCGCGTGCCATTGTGGGCATTTCCTTTGGATGCACTCAACCTGCAGCACGTGCAGTGGCAGCACACCTCGATAAAAATCGCGCCGCTGAACGCCTTGGCCGACTTGCCGGAATGGAAACTGCAGGCATTGTGGGCGGGCCGTTCCTCGGTGGCATTCTGCTCGACCCACTTGGCTTGCGCTCAACATTTCTTGTTTTTGCTGGAATAGCGCTCTTTGCAGCACTCATTTTGTCGGTGAAACATTTGCCACAACTTGAGCACAGCTCAGAGTCGAAAAAACTCAGCTTGACACTGTTCCGTTTTCCTGGCGTACGTATTGCTGCGCTCACCACCATGAGCCTCTTCTTGCCGATAGGTGTTTATGACGCCTTATGGGATCGCTACCTCACCGACCGTGGCGCGACCAACTTCATTGTGGGTCTCTCATTTTTGTTATACGGGTTGCCTTTTGTTTTACTCTCGCGTTACGGCGGAAGACTTGCCGATAAATGGGGAGCACTGCGCGTTGCGCTGTACGCCATCTTTATTGTTGCCCCTATTACGGGAAGTTACGGATTGTTCACCACCCCCGTTGCCATCATCATCGTCTCAATGGTGGAAGGCATATTTCAAGCGATATCAGTTCCCGCGTCGCAAGCGACAATGGCTGCTGTTGCTCCGCCTGGGCGCGCAGCAGCAGCACAAGGCTTGTCGGGTGCGAGCAACCTGGTTGCCGCATCACTCATGGCATTCACGAGCCCGCTCATTTACGGACGTTACGGACCCGCAACAACTTTCATTGTTGCCGCGTGTTTCATGTTAATGCTTTCAATCACCGCGCAATTGATGGCGCGTAAGCACCACTTGCTTTAACGCAGCAACTAACTGAGGCGCTCCACAATCATTGCCATGCCTTGACCGCCGCCAACGCACATTGTTTCCAGGCCGAAAGTTTTGTCTTCCCACTGCAAACCATTGATGAGTGTTGTCATGATGCGCGCACCGGTCATGCCGAATGGGTGACCAAGCGCAATGCCGCCGCCATGAATGTTGAGCTTCTCCATTGAAATACCCAAGTGCTTTGCTGATGGAAGAACCTGTGCAGCAAATGCTTCGTTAATTTCCACCAAGTCGATTTGGTCGATGGTCATGCCCGCACGCTTCAACGCCTGACGGCAAGCTTCAATGGGACCAAGACCCATGATCTCGGGGTTCAAACCCGACACACCACTTGACACAATGCGAGCAAGCGGAGTGAGGCCAAGTTGTTTTGCCTTGGTATCGCTCATCACCATGACCGCTGCTGCACCGTCGTTCAGTGGGCAAGCGTTACCTGCTGTAATGGAACCATCGGGGCGAAACACTGGCTTCAACTGTGATGTTGCTTCATACGTAGTGCCTGCACGTGGGCCATCGTCTTTTGAAACAACTGTTCCGTTTGGCAAAGTGAGCGGAGTAATTTCGCGCTCGAAGAAACCATTCTCCTGATGCGCTACTGCAAGGTTGTGTGAACGTACACCAAAGTGGTCCATGTCTTCACGCGAAACTTTTTCTACTTCAACAACGTTCTCTGCAGTTTGACCCATTGCAATGTATGCATCGGGCAGACCAACTGGCGGAGTCCATGCGCCGTGACCGCCTTCAGAGCGCGTGCGTGTACGTGCACCTGGTTCTTTGAAAATGGAGTTCGGTGCAATGTCGCTTGCACCCGATGCGTAGCGGCTGACGGTTTCAACACCTGCAGCAATAAAGCAGTCGCCCTCTCCGGCACGAATTGCATGTGCGGCCATGCGAATGGTTTGCAATGAAGATGAGCAATAACGGTTCACCGTTACACCGGGCACATCGTCAAGGCCGGCGAGTATGGCAACCATACGGCCAATGTTGAAACCACCTTCGCCTGCAGGCTGACCAATACCCAACATGAGATCTTCCACATCAGATGGCTTCACTTGTGGAACTTTTGCCATGAGTGCACGCACAATTTGCGCGCTCATATCGTCGGGTCGCAAGTCGATGAGCGAGCCCTTCATTGCACGCCCAATTGGGCTACGAGCGGTGGCGACGATGACTGCTTCTGGCATAACTACCCCTGTGTGTGATGCGGCCCCGAACGGGCACCTCCACAACTTACCCAGCGGTAAGGTTATGTTCCAAGTGCGCTTAAAACTGTTTTGCGACGATTCGCTGCATCTCTTCTATTTGCAAGGGATCATGCAGGTGAATGAGCCGTGCATATGCCTTGAGACCCCGCGCAGTTGCCCTCACCCTGATGGGAATGCGCTCCCCCAGGTCACTTGCATAGCCTCGAGGAATATCGACAGTTTCGATTCCCAAATCGTGCAGATCTTGCTCGGTGGCATCGAGCTCGCCACCATAAGACATATATGTTTCGGCGTCTACGAAAAATGTGAACTCGTGTAACGGTTCAGGGTCAACTTCGGAGAAACTCACCGAAATATATTCGCAGAGAGTTCTCCCTTGTGCATGATCCGCCCTACCATCGCGTTTATGAATATCGCCAAGGTGCCCCTCAATGAAATTAATATCTCAGACCCTGAGTTTTGGGCGAAAGATCGCGAGTACCGCGAAGGAGCATTTCACACCTTGCGTCAAGAGTCGCCGTATCAGTTTTTTGAAGAGTGGGAATTTGAAGACTCCCCTATTCCGCGTGGGCCGGGCTATATCGCCCTCACCCGGCACGACGACATTTGGCATGTCAGCCGGCACGCTGAACTTTTTTGCAGCGGTCAAGGTTCGAACATTGCCGATCTCACCGTCGAACTCAATGAATTCTTTGGCTCCTTCATTGCGATGGACGACCCCAAACACTTCCGCTTGCGTTCCATTGTGTCGAAAGGGTTCGCACCGAAAGAAATTAAACGCGTTGAAGATTTTGTCACTAATAAAGCAACTGAATTGGTAGACAACGTCCTTGCAAAATTCCCCAACGGCGAATGTGATTTCGTCAATGAAATTGCCGCCCCGTTTCCATTAGAAATTATTTGCGAGATGATGGGCATTCCACGATCCGACTTTGCACAAATTTTCAAGTGGACTAACACCATCCTTGGCATTGGAGACCCTGAACTTGTCACCAGTATCGACGACCTCCTCATGGCTGGCCTAGAGATGTTCAACTACGCCCAGGCTTTAGGTGAAGATCGCCTCAAGAACCCAGTGGACGACATCACTTCAGTAATGATGCATGCCGAAGTTGATGGCGAACGCCTCACCACTCAGGAATTTGGCTCATTCTTTATTTTGCTCGTTGTTGCCGGTAATGAAACAACACGAAACGCCATCAGCCACGGCATGAAACTTCTTACCGACAACCCCGATCAACGTGATATTTGGTGGAACGATTTCGACAAGAACACGAAGACCGCTGTGGAAGAAATTGTGCGTTACTCCTCGCCTGTTATTCACTTCCGTCGCACCGCCACACAAGACACCGACATCAACGGTTTTCAAGTGAAAAAAGGCCAGAAACTGGTGATGTGGTACAACTCGGGCAACCGTGACGAAACTATTTTTGCCAATCCACATCTGTTCGATGTGTTGCGCATTCCGCAGCCGTCACAAATTGGTTTTGGTGCCGGTGGCCCGCACTTCTGCTTGGGCGCAAACCTTGCTCGCCGTGAAATTGCTGTGATGTTCGATGAAATTCGACGTCGCCTTCCCAAGATGCGCATTACTGGTGAGCCAGCAATGCTGCAGAGCAACTTCATCAACGGCATCAAGCGCATGCCCTGCGCCTGGAACTAACAGGAGTGTTCTCGGCGCCGTACGTCACGCATATCGCAACAATCTGCGCCGAGAAATCAAGTTGAATAGCACACCGGCTTTCTCTGGTGTCTTTGGTGGCGGTGGTCTCTTTGGCATTGGCTATGGAATGGGCGTTGTTGATGGACTCCACGCCAGAGGCATTGACTTAACTAATAGCCCCATGCTTGGAACCTCTGCAGGTTCTTGGGTTGCGGCTGCAACAGCATTAGGTGTTCCCTTTAGTGCACTCGCTGCGCTTCCTGTTCCACGCTTCCCGAATCCGAAATCTGGGGTACTCGCTGCCTCAGCGGCAAAGGTGTTTGGAAAATCGAATAATGCGTTGGTGCATGTTGTCGCCTGCCAACTTCCCCAATTACGACGAACTCAACTCAGTGCTTCTGATTTCCCGTTGTCATCGCTTGTTGCAGCATCGTCGGCAGTACCTGGTTTACTCGCGCCTCAAAAACTCGGTAAGCACTTCTACATTGATGGAGGCGTTCGCTCCGGCGTAAGCGTTGACTGGGCGCACCCGTCGGAGACACTGATTGTTGTTGCACCACTTGCCGGTGCAATGTTCGGCCCGTTTGGTTCTTTTGTAGAACGAAGAATGCGGCGCGAAATGAAAGAGTGGCAGGAGAAATACTCTGGTCGTATTTTGCTGTTCGCACCGAAGGA
>CAMCZG010000059.1 GCA_945886445.1 Bifidobacterium breve
CCTATTTGGGAAACCCCAGAACGCGACTCAGGGCTACTTGCGCTGCAAGTGGGAATGGCCGCACGCGATACCGATACGGAAAAGTTCTGGCAGTTTCATCTCGACACCTTTGAGTTTCGCCATACGCGCGCCGGCAACTTAAATGATCGCGCAGCGCTTGCTTCGTTGCTCACCAATGCTGGCTTCAATAGCGACGACATTTTTGCCAAAGTGGAAAGCGGCGAGCCATTGCGTTTGATTGCTGAGGAACACATGCGTTACGTGCGTTCACATGAAGTGTGGGGCGTTCCTACGTTTATTCAGGGCAAGGCAGCGGTGTTTGTGCGGCTGCTAGAACCAGCACTGGGAAATACTGCACTGGCTATTGACACGGTCAACCGCATCGTTGACAACTTGGAGTGGCCAATACTCAATGAGTTCAAGCACACATCAATTCCGATGTGAGTGCTCTTTCAATAAAAAGTTTTATTCAGCGCTAGCGGCTGCAGCAACAACGGGCTTCGCTGTGAGCAGCGAACGAACGTCGAGCAAAAGATCGGCTACTTCGCCGCTAGAAACCAATTCACGTCGCAACATCTCGGCGAGAGCCTTGTCGATTACCGAGAGAGCTTCAACGATTACTTCTGCGTCATGGGTCTCGGTCATGTGGTTCCTTACTTTCTTCTTTGTGAACTAACTCACTATTGTCTATCACCGACTGTACGACAGTTCATGTCGCATTGCCGTCTTTTGCGTCATTTCGCCTACCATCTGTTTCACATGAAACTTCCTTCTTCTCACATAGTGGTCACCGGCGCTGCCGGTGGCATTGGTAAAGCCCTTGCCCACCGTTTCCATGCCGGTGGCGCCCGTCTCACCCTGACCGACCGCAACGAGGCACACCTCACAGAAGTGTGTGCGGAACTCAACGCTTTGCGCCCCGATTCCGCGGTTTTCTTTGTCGCCGATATTGGCACTCAGCAAGGAAACCTCGATCTCATTGCCTTTGCGCGTCAGTCATTTGGGCCAATCGATTTGTTTTTCGCCAATGCGGGTGTTGGCCTGGGCGCCGACCTACTTTCAGAACCAGCAGCTTGGGAAAATAGTTTCAACATCAACGTGCATGCTCATCGTTGGGCTGCTGAAGCTCTCATGCCGGAGTGGCTCGAGCTTGGCAGTGGGTACTTTTGTTCCACAGCTTCTGCGGCGGGTTTGCTTGCACAAATTGGTTCTGGCCCGTACTCGGTCACCAAGCATGCAGCAGTTGCATTTGCAGAGTGGCTTTCCATTACGTATCACGACCGCGGTATTCGCGTGAGCTGCTTATGCCCACAAGGCGTGAACACCAACATGTTGAACCCACCGGGGGGCGACACTGGCGGCTTTGCCAGTGCAGGCGATGTTGTGAAGTTGGCAGGTGCAGTTCTTGAGCCTGAAGATGTGGCAGAAGAAGTTGTTCAAGCAATTCAAGAAGAGCGCTTTCTCATTTTGCCCCACGACGAAGTGGTGACCTATATGACCACACGCGCTACTCAACACGAGCGTTGGTTGCGGGGCATGCGCCGTTTACAAAGCCGCGTCATTAAAACTGCGACAGGTCAATAAACGCGTCGAGAGCACCGCGATTGCCGAACACCTCGGCACCACCTGCAATAGCTTCGTCAACGCTCATTCGACGCCACACCACTTGCAGCAACACTTGAGCAGACGCACGTAAGGCAACGTCGCCCTTGCCATGTTCGCGAGTTACTTCAATACCAGTTGCTTGCGGAGTCAGCATCCACTCGCCGTCGGTGTCGGTGCAATGAAAGTGAATAGTGCCAGTTAGTTGTGCTTTTTCTTTGAGCCGCGGTACGAAAATGGTGAGCAGTTCATCAACTCCGTCAGCGCACATAGTTGCATCGGCCGCACTCACAACCCCACCTGCAAGTTCAGCATCAAAACGATGCACTAAAAGTTCTTGTGCCTGGCGCCTCTTCGCCCAGCGCCCCGCGTCGCCACCGGTAAAGCTCCATACAGGTTCGGTATCGCTCACGTCGGCAAGGTAATTCTCAATAGCCTCTGCACCTTCATGAAACCACTCCACCATGTTGGCATCAGTTTCAGGTTTTGCAGCACGCGGTGAGCCTTTCGGGTCGGCACCATTGGTTTCCAACATGTAGTGAAACCAACGCTGCACTTTGCCTACATGAAAAACGAGGTCGCCCACGTTCCACCCTGGGCAACTTGCTACCGGCGCTGCGAAACCACTCACTTGTGCTGCGCTAATGAAGCGTGCATTTTCTGCAGCAAATGTTGCTAAATATTCCGCACCGGTGAGTTGTTCGTAGCTCACAATGAGTTATTTCAAGAGCGCTGAAAGTTCACGCCACCCTGCCATGGGCAATTCAAGTGGGTCGTGAGTAAGAACCTGAACGCATACATGGTTTGCGCCGGCATCGTGATGCTCTTTAATGCGTGCAGCAATTTTGTCGAGCGTGCCCCACGTAACAATTTCATCGACAAGTCTGTCTGACTGATTGGTGACATCGTCTTGGGTGAAACCTAAACGCATGAGGTTGTTTGCATAGTTTGGCAAACGGGTATACGTGCTCATGAACTTGCGTGCGGTCGCACGTGCTTTGTCTTTGTCAGTTTCAAAAATGACGGCAATTTCTGGAGCAATAAGTGGTTTTGCACCCATCAATGCGCGAGCTTCAGCGGTGTGTTGTGGTGTAGTGAAATACGGGTGTGCACCCGCAGTGCGCTCGGCAGACAACTGCAACATCTTTGGCCCAAGTGCACCAATCATGCGATACATCGGGCTCTGCGGTGCTGCGCCGGCATAAGGCGACTTGTCCATGACGTCGAGGTACTCAACCATGTTGGAATAAGGCTTGTCGTAGCTGAGCTTGTGCAGCTTGGTCACCATGTGTGAGTGGCTCACACCAAGAGCAAGAACGAACCTGCCAGGAAAGGCTTCCGACAATGTTTTCCAACCCGATTGCATGGTGTGCGCGGTGCGGGCAGCAATGCTTGCAATACCTGACGCCACGTTGATGTTTTTCGTTGCACTTAAAATGAGAGCAGACGATGAGAAAATTTCGCGACCAACAGCTTCAGGAAGCCACACTGTTCCAAAACCCATTTCATCAATTTCAGCTGCGGCCTCTTGGGCCTTTGCCATTGGTTGCACATCGAGTGCAAATGTCCATAGTCCGATACGGCCAAGGTCTGGTTGTTCTACGTTGCTCATAGAGACACGTTAGTTGTTGAGCAGCCAATCATCAATCAGCGAGCGCGCAATAGAGATATTTGACGGGATCATGGGCATCTCGTCACGTCGGAACCATTGTGCGTCCATAATTTCGCTCGGATCGCACACAATGTCACCGTGATCATAAGAAGCACGAAAGCCGAGCATTAACGAATGCGGAAATGGCCAGGGTTGACTACGCACGTAACGCACGTCGTGTACCCACACGCCGACTTCTTCATGCACTTCGCGCACCACTGCTTCTTCCAAGGTTTCACCTGGTTCCACAAAGCCGGCCAAGCACGAATACATGGGCACTTTCCACTGCACTCCTCGACCCAACAGCACTTCTTGGTCGGGCCCATCTGGCCCGCGAGTTACAAGTGTGATCATTGCGGGGGCGAGTCGCGGAAATGCCAACAAGTTGCATTTCGGGCACCGCAACGACCGCTCAGATTCCGACAACACCGTGGCGGTTCCACAGCGACCACAAAACTTGTGCGTACGACTCCATTCCACCAGTTGGACAGCACGCCCTGCAGCCAGCCATTCCGCTTCAGTGGCTCGGCCGTGATACGAGAACAAATCGATAGCGGCTCCGTCGGCCGGGTCGAGGCCATGGGGAACGTCTACGGCCCAGACCGCAACATCACCCATCATGCCCACGAAATGCACATTCCAGTCGTGCGCCGCAGGTTCGGCTGCTTCCCACACCGCACCGCCCACAATATGGAAATAGCGGTGTTGGGCCACATGTTGAGATGGCGACAATGAGGGCACTAAACGCACGTCTGCAGAAGTCATATGTCTCACCGTACCTGTTTTCACTAAGGCCGAACCCAATGCAACTGCATAAGATGAGTTCTATGAGTTCATCAAATGTTGTCATCGTTCAAGCCGTTCGCACACCAATTGGTCGTCGTGGCGGTGGCCTTTCCACTATGCACCCAGCCGACGTGCTTGGTGTTGCACTGAAAGAGCTCATTGCGCGTTCCGGCATTGACCCTGCAGAAGTTGAACAAGTTGTTGGCGGTTGCGTCAGCCAAGTGGGCGAACAAAGTTTCAACATCACCCGCACGGCATGGCTTGCAGCAGGTCTGCCACAAGCAACTGCAGCAACCACTGTCGACACACAATGTGGTTCTTCACAGCAAGCCACCAGCCTTGCTGCATCGCTCATTGGTAGCGGTGTAATTGATGTTGCCATTGCCTGTGGTGTTGAAGTAATGAGCCGCATTCCTATTGGCATTAACTCATCAAAAAAGTTAGGCCTTGGTGTTCCTATTCCGAAGGCCTACTTTGCGGAATATGAAATGACGAGCCAGTTCGAAGGTGCAGAACGCATTGCCGATAAGTATGGGGTTACACGCGCCGATACCGATGCATTTGCACTCGAAAGTCAGCGCCGTGCAGCGCAGGCCTGGAAAGAAGATCGCTTTGCTGGTCAGTACGTTGAAGTGAACGCACCCGATGTTGACGAAGAAGGCAAGCCCACCGGCACCACTCACTTAGTGAAGCGCGATGAAGGTCTTCGCGACACCACCGCAGAAGGCCTTGCTGGCTTGAAGCCAGTTGCTCGCGAAAACGGCGTACACACTGCCGGCAACTCATCACAAATTTCCGACGGTGCTTCAGCAGTACTCATGATGACCGAAGAAAAAGCAAAAGCTCTTGGCCTAAAGCCACGCGCTCGCATTGTCGATTCCTGCCTTGTTGGTGTTGACCCAATCCTCATGCTTGAAGGCCCAATCGACGCCACACAGCGTCTCTTGAAGCGCAACAACCTCACCATCGACCAAATCGATAACTTCGAAATTAACGAAGCATTCGCATCGGTGGTTTTGGCATGGGCGCGCGCAACTGGTGCCAACCTCGATGTCACTAACCCCAACGGTGGTGCTATTGCACTTGGTCACCCACTCGGAGCCACTGGTGGCTTCCTCCTCACGAAGTCTTTGTTCGAACTTGAGCGCACAGGTGGCCGTTACGGCATCATCTCCATGTGCTGTGGTGGCGGCTTAGGCACAGGCACACTCATCGAACGACTCTGAGTCGCACACGTTTCACCCTGTTATTGCTGACAGCCATTCTTGGTCTGTCGGCTTGCAGCCATCGCTCTTCACCATCAGGTGACGGCGTCATTGTGAGTGTTGCCGATGGCGACACCGTTGAAGTGCGCATGAATGGGCGGCGTGAAAAAATTCGCCTCATTGGAGTTGATACTCCAGAGACCGTGCATCCCACTAAACCCGTTGGTTGTTACGGCCCTGAAGCTTCGGCATTCACCAAACACCTCTTGCCACCCGGAACCAAAGTGCACGTGGTGCGCGACGCGGAAGCTCGCGACTACTACAACCGCCTTTTGGCATATGTGTATCGCAGCTCCGATAACTACTTCGTGAACCTAGAGCTCGTGCGTCTGGGCTACGGCGTGCCCCTCAACATTGAGCCCAACAGTGCTCACCGCCAAGAGTTTGTAGATGCAGCATTTAATGCGCAGCAAGCCCAACGCGGGTTGTGGGGTGCTTGTCACGGCTAGCGTGTAGAACATGACCGCAAGCGCCAACAACCCGCAGCTCTTAGAGCGCCTTGGCTTGGCGAGCGATGCGAAAGCAGTCATCTTGTCGTGCGATGACCTGGGCTCATGTCACGGTGCCAACCTTGGCGTATACGAGGCCTTGCGTAAAGGCGTAGCAACATGTGCATCACTCATGGTGCCTGCACCGTGGGCGCGTCATGCCGCCATTATGTATCGCGGTGAAGACATTGGCGTACACATCACGCTCAATGCCGAACATGAAAATTATCGCTGGGGCCCCATCACTCATGCCCCTTCACTTTTGTCGGGTGACGGTGGTTTTCCGAGCGCCATTGAAGACCTGTGGGAACACGCCGACTTATCGGAAGTGCGTCGCGAATGTCGCGCCCAAATTGAACGCGCCATTGCGTGGGGAATTGATGTCACTCACCTCACGCCTCACCTCACTGCCATTACTTTGCGCCCAGAGTTTTTCGACATTTATCTCGACATGGCTTTTGAATTCAAACTTCCTATTCGTTTGCCCTCCACTATTTCCGAGTCCGACGCAGGTTTCCCCTTTCGCACACTTGCTCACGACGAAGGCATTGCATTTCCCGATTTCTTCAACCACGACTGGCGTCACGGCAGCCGCGAACGCGTATTAGGCGACCTCAATAATTTGCGCCCCGGCATTACCGAAATACATGTGCAACCTGCAGTTGATACTCCAGAAGTACGTGCGCTCGGCGATGACACCTTGGGTTGGATTGAAGATCACAACTTTGTGGTGAATGACCCCACATTGCGTGAAGCCATTGAAAAAAGTGGTGCGGTAATGATTGGCTATCGCCAACTTAGAGACGCGATGCGAGCACTGTAAGCGCTGTTGCAATTTCACCACTTGCCAATGCCCGAATAAGAACACCGGTATCACCAACTGCTTTCAACTTGCCCGTCATGTAAGCAACATTGGGGTCGAGCGCAATATCGCCGGCACCCACAGCAACCACTACTGCAGCATCGTCGGGGCCTTCTACAAGTTCTTCTTTTTTTGCTTTCGCGATGCGGTATTGAATAGAAGATGTCATGGCAACCTCTCTAATGGGGCAGTGGAAAAAAGTGATGCTTCGCCGTTGCGTACTCCCGCAAACAGATCGTCTTCAAAAGTTCCTTGTTGTGGGCCGTCAACAATGCTGCGCGCTAACACCCAGTCGTCCCACGGGTAGACCTCAGTAAGTTCTGCATCGGACAAACCAAACCAAAACATTTCATTGGGGTCAATTTGCGTGGCGTGTGCACGTAATGCCGCCGAGCGCGCATACATAAATGCGCCAATATTGAGCTTCGTTGTAATGCGGTAGTCCTGGTTGGCGCGGTTCAACCATTTGTCATCAAATGGCGACTTCCCACGGAGTTTCAACATTGATTCGTGCATTGCCACAAGCCGCGACTTTGACCAAATGGTGTAATACATTTTTGCTGGTTGCCATATCGGCCCCGCATCGGGGTACCACATGGGGTCGCCGGCGCGATGAAAAGCGAGCAATGAAATGTCGTGCACTTTGATGTGGTCGGGGTGCGGGTATGCCGACTGATCGTCGTTGTACGTAATGATGACTTGCGGTTTTTCTAAACGAATGAGACGCACAAGCCGCTCTGTTGCATCGTCGTTTGTTGCCATGTGGAAACACTCTGGGTTTTTATTGGCCTCGCTGCCCAACATTCCTGAGTCGCGATAGCCCAACATGTGCACTGCATGAAAACCAATGGCTTTTGCCGACTCATCGAGCTCAAGTGGCCGCATTTGCGCCAACAGCTCTCGTTCACGTTCGGGGCTCACATCGTGAAACGGTTGCCCAGGTTCTTTGAGACCCGGGTTATTAATGTCGCCTTCTTCACCGCCGGTGCAGCACACCAACACCGTGCGCACACCATTGGCCCCGTACATTGCCAACGTTGGAGCACCTTTCGATGCCTCGTCGTCGGGGTGCGCATGCACTGTTAAAATGCAAAGCGTCTGGTCACTCATGATCGTCACAATCTACTGCCTCGTGTAATAACGTCACCTCATGGCTCGTACTTCTCGTTTCATCGCACTCGCATGTTTCACCTCGCTCATTGCACTTGGTGCTTGCTCTCGCCAAGATGGTCGTGAAATGGCATCTCCTACCGATATCCAAATAGCCGCTACCAATACCACCGTTGCGCCGTCCACGAGCGCTGGCGATATGGCAGGTGAAAGTTCTGCTGTACTCGATACCGAACCCATCCTCATGACCCTCACGGCGCCTTTCACTGAAGGTGCATCTGTATCGCCCCCATTCGTTTGTGGCGATGCCAAAGAGTCGCCCTCGCTCACCTGGACCAATGTTCCCGCCGGCACGGTGTCACTTGCGCTCATCTTGACCTACGAAGATGCCCCCGACTTAACACATTGGGTAGTGGCTAACATTTCCCCGTCGCTCACGGGCCTTGCCCCAGGAACCCTGCCAAGTGATGCCATTCAGGCCAAGAACTCAAAGGGGTCCATTGGCTTTACCGGCCCCTGCCCGCCCGAGGGCACAACGCACCAGTATTCACTCACCTTGTACGCCCTCAACCAGATGCTCGAGTTCGCCAATGGCGACGATGGCGCGGCTATGGGTGAAGCCATTTCGGCAGCAGCCCTCGATGCCACCACCATCAGCTTCACCGCCTAAGAACCCAACCGCGCGCAAAACCCGTGCAAGAATAGAGAAATAGACCGCTCGCTCACCTCCCTGCCACTTGGCGTTTGTGAGACCGATGCAGACGGGCGCCTCCTTGCCGCTAACGACGCCTTTCGCACACTCGTGCTCGGAGGAACGCCGGTAGTAGTGGGTTGCGCACCGTGGGTGAACGCCGCGCCGATCGAGCGCGCTGCAGCAGAAGTTGCTTGGGAAAATACTCACCAACACGGTGGGCCATTTTCACTCGAGTTTCGTTTGCTAGCCGCCGATGGTTCGCAATATTGGGTGGCGCTGCATTTAGAGCCAGTAATGAACGCAACGAATGTGGTCACGGGTTATGTAGGCACCGCGCACGACTACACCGACGCAGTAACACGACGTGCGTTAAGTGAGCAGCTTGTTGGCTTGCTCGATGTAAGCGCCGATGCAGTATTGGTGTTCGATCGCAGCGGCCACCTGTTGTTTTGCAACGATGGCGCACGTTTACTTGTTGGAGTCGACAGCAACGACGTGCAACGCAACAACGACACCGTTGCCGACACTTTCTTGCGCGCCATTCGCGACCAAGTGCCACGTGAAGTATTGAATGCCACCGACACCCACCCTGCAGCAAACAGGTGGGAAGGCGAACTCGGTTTTCGTAGCCCCGATGGCATTGTGCGCACGCTCGCTCTCACCTTGCAGGTAGTGCGCGATGCGAGTGGCGTGGTGCAGCATTTCAGCGCCATTGCCCGCGACATCACTGAAACGAAACAACTGCAAGACGAACTCACTCGCCAAGCCACCCATGATGCGCTCACTGGCCTTCCTAACCGCGTGTTGTTCTTGCGCAAACTTGCCGAGGCGCTCGACCGCAGCCGCACTCTGAAATCGGGAACCGCGGTGCTCTTTATTGACCTCGACAACTTGAAAGATGTGAACGACACCATTGGCCACAACGTGGGCGACGTGTTGCTCAGCAATATTTCCAAGCGTCTCGTCAATGCCACTCGCCCATCAGACATTGTTGCCCGTATTGGTGGCGACGAGTTCGTCATTTTGTGTGACGGCGTGACCGACGAACACATTGCTCACGACATTGCCGGGCGCATACTTGCTGCAGTCACCGGGCAAATGGTGTTGCAAGGAACCGAAATTTACACAAGCGCCAGTATTGGTATTGCATTATCAACACCAGAAATGCTCGCCGAACAATCGCCTACAGAAGCAGCACAAACGCTGCTGAACAACGCCGACACGGCAATGTATCGCGCCAAGCAACGCGGCAAAGCACGCGCTGAAATTTATAGCGCCGAAATGCGCGCCGATGCTCGTGAACGCGTAAGCCTCACCAACGCTTTAGAGCGTGCACTCGCCGCCAAACAAATGCGCCTTGTATATCAGCCCATTAACTCTGCGCACTCTGGGCGCACTACTGCTGTTGAAGCATTCCTACGCTGGGATCACCCGCAACACGGCGAACTCACACCACCCCACTTCATGGCCATTGCTGAAGAGTCGGGAATGATTGGCCCTATTGGCGATTTTGTTATTGCGCTTGCCTGTAACGACCTACGCCAATTCATTGATGCGGGCGCAGTCGACAAGTCGTTCCAATTGCACCTCAACTTGTCGCCGAAACAACTCACCGACCCCACGTTTGTGGAACGTACGCTTACAACCTTGCGCGAGCACACCATTGAGCCAATGCAGGTGTGCTTTGAAGTAACCGAAGCAACCATGATGAACGACAACCCCAGCATTTTGCGCAGTATTAATGCCTTGAAGCGCAGCGGTATTCGAATTGCAATTGACGACTTCGGTAGCGGCTTCTCTTCGCTTTCATCTCTGCGCAAGTTCCCAGCCGATGTATTGAAACTCGATGGCTCACTTATTCGCGATCTTGGCCAACAGGGTTACGACGACCCCATTGTGCGCTCCATTATTCAACTCGCCCACTCACTCGACATGACCGTCATTGCCGAATGGGTAAGCACAGAAGAACACATGAAGCGTTTAAAAGTTTTAGGTTGCGATTACTTGCAGGGCAACCGCATTGGCGAAGCGCACAACGCCGAGACCTTCGTGCGCGAACTCACGCGCACGCACTAACTAATTACGCCGGCGGCTCTACCACGGGTGCTGGCCCAATGCCTGCAAAGTACTCGAGCACACTGCGCGAATTGCCTGCCAACTTCACCACCGACATGTCATTCACCACATCGTTTTCCACGTCGAGCCCGTAAGAAGCAATGCTGCCATCGGCAGCTGGCTTTAAACGCTTTAAGAAACTGGCAATGTCGAGCGCGGGGTCGGCTGTTACTGCACCCACAATGGAGCGCATTACGCCGCCAACACCAAAGGGGTTTGCCGCAGAATATTTAACGGTGTCTTTTAAGAGCGCAGCTACAAATTGACGCTGACGTGCGGTACGGCCAATATCGCCCGTGCCTTCTAGTTGCCATTTGTTATTAATGAATTGGTAGTAATGCCGGCTGCGCGCAAATCGCAATGCCTTCACGCCATTGAGCAAGTTGCATCCACGATGTATGCGCAACCCAGTGTTTTTATCTTTCGCGCCGTAGGGCACGCACACACGAACGCCACCCACTGCGTCAACAAGTTCTTTAAAACCTTGGAAGTTAATTTCCACATAATGGTGAATAGGAATATTGAAGTTGGCACGAATGGTGCGAATGAGCATGTCGGCGCCCAAGCTGTAGGTCGTATTGATACGGTTCTTTTTCTCGCCGTTGCCGATGGTCACATATAGGTCGCGAGGGAACGACATTAAAGCCGCAGTCTGCGCAACAGTGTCGTAGCGCAAAATCATGATGGTGTCACTGCGTTGGCTACCCAAGTCACCGCCCATGGTGGCGTAGTCGGGGTCGTTTGGGTCAACACCCTCACGGCTGTCGGTACCCACCAACAAATAGTTTTCGAAGCCATCAGATGGCGGAGCAAGTTCTGCAACAACCACGTCTACTCGCGCTACACCTTCAAGCTGGCTCTTCGCTCCCGACACCAAACCCGCAGCGCCCGCACAAGCAACAATGACCGCAAGGCCAACGGCAACCAGGTAGCGCATTGACTTCATTGAAAATACGGTAGTGCTTCTTAGTGATCGAATGCGGTCAAGCGAGTCGTAAGTGCATTACATCGGCGGTATCGATGTGATGTGTCACAGCACATTCATCAAGCACGTTTAACCGCCCATCGGCACCAACATCTACCGCACGACCCACAACAAATGAACCGTCGGGCATTTCACATTGCACTTGCTTACCCAACGTATGTAGGTGTTTGCGATACAGCGCAAAAGATTCACGCTCATCGAGACCACCAATGTCGTCGAATCGCGCCAACACCAAGTCGAGCATTTCAATGGGCTCAGGAACATCGGCCTCACTCAACAAGGTAGCCATGCACGTGGCATCGGCTACCTCTGGCGGCGGCGCCCACTTCACATTGAGCCCCATACCCACCACCACGTTGTTCCCCATGGCTTGAGCCAAAATGCCGGCAATTTTCACGTCAACATCGCTGCCCTCTCGAGCCACGGTCACCACCACATCGTTCGGCCATTTCACCCCTGCACGCAGCCCGTACTTTTCGCCAAGCACCAGCGCCGCAGCAAGCCCCAGATGCTGAGTGACCCGGTGTAACGGGCCCACCACATCGCGTAAAAGAACCGACACCAACAGGTTCGCCCCCGACGGCGCCTCCCATACCCGCCCCAGACGCCCCTTGCCAGCGCTTTGGAACGCAGTGGTTAGTACATAGCGGTGAGGAACCTCTAGGCTAATGCCCGCAAGGAGATCAGCATTGGTCGACCCCGTCTCGGGTACTCGTTCCACTTGCCAGTTTCCGCGCCACTTCGCTTTATCCATGTCCATCTACAAAGATTGTCACTCGTGCTTAAGAAAATCCTCATCGCCAACCGTGGAGAAATTGCTGTCCGAGTTATTCGGGCGGCCCGAGAACTAGGAATTAAGACTGTTGCGGTCTATTCCGAACTCGACAGGAACGCGCTACATGTGCGTCTAGCCGATGAGGCATATGCCTTAGGCGGCCAAACCGCAGCCGAGAGCTACCTCAATACCGAGGCCATTTTGAACGCCATTAAGGAAAGCGGCGCCGACGGCGTTCACCCTGGCTATGGCTTTTTCTCTGAGAATGCCGAGTTCGCTCAGGCCATTACCGACCTTGGGGTCGCCTTTATTGGGCCACCACCCGCAGCCATTGTAGAAATGGGCGACAAGGTGTCGAGCCGCAAGGCCGCACTACGTGGCGGCGCCCCCATTGTTCCGGGCACCACCGAGTTCGTTACGACCGCCAAAGAAATTCAAGACTTCGGCAACGAGAACGGCTGGCCACTTGCCATTAAGGCTGCCTTCGGTGGCGGCGGACGTGGCATGAAGGTTGTGAAGTCGGCCGATGAAGTGCAAGAAGCAATGGACTCTGCACAACGTGAAGCAAAAGCATTCTTTGGTCGCGATGAAATTTACATTGAGCGCTACCTCACCTGGCCGCGCCATATTGAAGTACAGCTTGTAGGCGACCAACATGGCAACGTGGTGTGGGTTTCTACACGCGACTGCTCCGCACAGCGTCGTCACCAAAAACTTATTGAAGAAGCACCGGCATTCGACCTTCCCGATGGCGTTGAAGAAGCCATGGGTGCTGCTGCTGTCAAAGCTGCCAAAGCAGTTGGTTATTACAACGCAGGAACAGTGGAGTTCATTTTCCAAGACGGAGACTTCTTCTTTCTTGAAATGAATACGCGTTTGCAAGTGGAACACCCAGTTACCGAAGTCATCACCGGCATCGACCTAGTGGAATGGCAAATTCGTG
>CAMCZG010000060.1 GCA_945886445.1 Bifidobacterium breve
GGGAAATTGCCTTAGCTACGTCGTGTAGTAATGCGGCACTCTTTTCCTCGCGAGTTGCTTGTGGTTCCCACTGCTCAAAGATGCGCAGCACCTGCAGTGAGTGCACCTGGTCTGCACCAGACATCGCGCGCCACAGCCCAAACTCAGCAGCGCTTAATATCTCTTGCACTATTGCAATTTCGTCGGGTGCAACTGCGCCTAAGTCGTTGCCCATTGCCCTCCATCGCCTATACAGATGCACAAATTTTTTAAGCATTTATCGCCGTGCCCTCGGGTGCGAATCGCCGTATACCTGCCACAGACGTTCTTGCGATACGTGGGTATATAACTGAGTCGTGGCAATGGAAGCATGCCCCAACATTTCTTGAACAACGCGAAGGTCTGCTCCGCGATCTAACAGGTGCGTTGCGCATGAATGACGTAACGCGTGGGGCGAAACATCGCGTTCAATTTTTGCTCGGAGCCCAGCATCTCGGACAATATTGAATATCACCTGGCGACTAATGCGCGCACCACGGTTGGTAAGAAACACGGCATGAGAATCGTCTCTGCGGCGCTCTTGGAGGAGTTCGAGTGCAAACCGACCCGATGCAATCCATTGACTCAAAGCACCATGGGCTATTGAACCAAAAGGAATAACTCGTTCTTTGGAACCCTTTCCAAAGAGCCGTACCAGCGATGACTCCATATCGAGATCAGACAAATTGAGCCCACACACCTCAGAAACACGGGCTCCCGTTGCATACAGAAATTCGAGAACTGCGCGGTCACGTAACTGCCGTGGTTCATCGCCAACGACCGAGCCAATGAGAAGTGTCATTTCTTCTTCACTGAGCGGCTTCGGAATACCCGCTGGTTTGCCAATACCTTCGGCCATCGCTGCAGGATCATCTTTTCGGAAGTGTTCTTCCACCATAAACCGGTGCAACATGCGCAGTGCAGAAAACTGTCGCGCAAGGCTCGACTTCGCTGCCCCGTTTTCCAGTCGCACAGTGAGAAAATTTTCTACATCTTCCACCTGCGCTTTCATGAGCGTGGTGCGCTTTTCACGCAAATACAAAAGATATTGCGCAATGTCGCGCCGATACGCCTCGACGGTATTTACTGCCCGCCCACGCTCCACTACAAGCCAAATGAAGAACTCCTCGGCCACTTCAGGAAAGACGACGTCGGATATGTCAAGGTTTTTCAGAGCAGATCTCTCACCCACTGCAACCCAATAATGGTTTTTGCGTCGGTTAGTTCCCCCCTGCGCACTTCTTCAAGAGCTTCGGCTACCGAAACAACTCTCAACTGCATGTGCTCTTCTTCTGGTCCGTGCCGATCAATGGGCACCTCGCGCAAGCCACATGCCGCAAAAATTTCTACCATCGAATTTGTTATTCCGGGTGCAGAAGCCATTGACCCAAGCCTGACAAGAACAGAAGCCTCTAACCCTGCTTCTTCGGCCAGTTCACGATGGGCAGTTACTTCTGGAGGCTCGCTATCAACATCGCGCATTCCTGCAGGTATCTCCCACAGTTCTTTTCCAAAGGGGGCACGGAACTGTCGCACCAACGTGGTCTTCACGTCCGATAGTTCGGCGCCTTTCAGTTCTTCAATAGAACCAACATGCAACACCACTACCCCTACGGCACCAGGGGAATCGACATAGGTACGCACAAAAGCGCCACCAGAGGGATCTTCCAGATGGTCTTCAACGAGTGTCCATACAGCCCACCGATGCAACAACTTTTGCGATCGCGAGACGAAGCCCATGCTCTAGCGCTGCGTTGTGGAAGAGGCGCTCAGTGAGCTTTCGCGGTAGTTCAAAGCAGCATTAATGAGGCCAACGAATAATGGATGCGCGCGGTCTGGGCGACTCTTAAATTCGGGGTGCGCTTGGGTACCAACCCAGAAAGGGTGTCCAGAGAGTTCAATGAACTCCACCAAACGTTTGTCGGGTGAAGTACCGCTGCACAAAAAGCCATTCTCTTCAAAGCGAGTTCGGTATGTTGCATTGAACTCATAACGGTGGCGATGACGTTCGCTCACAACGGGCTCTCCGTACATTGCAGCCACCTGAGACCCAGGGGCGAGCACCGCGTAGTAGGCGCCCAGGCGCATGGTGCCGCCCTTATTGGATACTTCACGCTGGTCATTCATGAGATCGATGACAGGAGCCGTGGTGGACGGATCGAATTCGGTCGAGTTTGCCTGCGCCAAGCCCAATACGTGACGAGCGAATTCGATGGTCATCACTTGCATTCCCAAGCACAAGCCAAGACAGGGCAAATTGTTTTCTCGCGCGAACTGTGCGGCCGCTATTTTTCCTTCAACGCCGCGCCCGCCAAAGCCACCCGGAATAACGATTCCGTCGAGATTACTCATGCGACCTGCGGTGAGGAGACCCTCAACTTCTTCTGCCTGAATCCATTCCAGTTCAACCTTTGCGCCGTGGTGAAAGCCAGCATGCTTCAAACTCTCTACAACGGAAAGATATGCATCTTGCAGTTCTACATATTTTCCGATGAGCCCAATACGCACTGGGCGTACTGAATTTTCTACACGCTCAACGAAGTTCTCCCACGAGGAAAGATCAAGTTCAGTATCTAAACGCAGAGTGTCGCAGGCAACAACATCAAGGCCTTCATCGTGCAAAATAATAGGTAACTCATAAATATTACGCGCGTCGGCGGCGTTAATTACGTTTGCTTCAGGAACGTCGCACACATTGGAAATTTTGCGTTTCAAACTCTGACTGAGTGGCTCTTCGCTGCGGCAAACAATGATGTCGGGCTGAATACCGCGACTGCGCAACTCGGTAACGCTGTGCTGTGTGGGCTTTGTTTTTTGCTCGCCGCTAGGACCGATAAAAGGGACCAGGGTGACGTGAATGTAGCAAACGTTGTCGCGCCCAGCCTCGTTACGGAACTGGCGAATGGCCTCTAGGAACGGCAAAATTTCAATGTCGCCAACGGTTCCGCCCACTTCGGTAATGACCACGTCGACGTCGTCGGTAGATACGCGATGAATGCGGCGCTTAATTTCGTCGGTGATGTGTGGAATGACCTGCACAGTTTTTCCTAGGTAGTCACCGCGACGCTCTGCTGCTAACACCGCTTGGTAGATAGAACCTGTGGTTGCATTTGAACTGCGCGACAAATTCTCATCGATGAATCGTTCGTAATGGCCTAAATCGAGATCTGTTTCGCCACCATCATCAGTAACAAACACCTCACCATGTTCGAAAGGATTCATGGTTCCCGGGTCGACGTTGATGTACGGGTCGAGCTTTTGCATGGTGACGCGCAACCCACGCAATTTCAGTAAACGTCCGAGCGACGAAGCAGTGAGACCTTTGCCAAGCGAGCTCGCAACACCACCTGTTACGAAAATATGCTTTGGCATTTCACTTCTCCCGTCGGCTTGTGTCAACAACTCCTTGACGGAATGTCAACTTACCACGAAAACCGCTCTCAGGGTGTATGCATTAATAACTCTTGTGCATGAGCCACGGCAACCTCGGTGAGCGCTCCCCCCGACAACATGCGGGCGATTTCACTTTCACGCGCTGCCCCTGTGAGCTCGCCCACGCGGGCATAGGTAACTTTTTTAATGATCTCTTTAGATACGCCTAGTTGCTGCTGTGCTTGAGAAGCGACTTGAGCAAGGTGCGTGACCACCAACACTTGATGCCCTTTTCCTACCGCAGCCAGAGCCTTACCAACAGCTACCGCCGCTGCGCCACCGATACCGGCATCGACTTCGTCAAAAATAAGTGTTGGGGGCGATTGTGTGAGCACTAGTCGCAACGCCAACATGACTCGCGCGAGTTCTCCGCCAGAGGCAACTTTCGACAGTGGCAATGGTGGGCTACCGGGGTTAGCAGAGAGCAAGAAATTCACGGCATCGCCCGCCGGATCTTCAGACTCTGGAGCAAAGTTCACCTGGAACACAGCTTCGGGCAGCGCCAGGAGCCGGAGATGTTTCTGCACCGCCTTGGCGAATTGTGGAGCACCTTCGACTCGCTTGAGTCGCACCTGTGCTTCTGCTTCTCGCACGCGCACGTTTGCTGCGGCGATAGATACCTCGAGCTCTCGAGCACGTCGTTCATAGCCCAACAGGTCGCTCAGGCGCTCAGAGCTAGCACGGCCGTACTCCAGCACATCAGCGAGCGAAGGCCCATACTTACGGCACAAGTCGCTAAGGGTCTTACGTCGGGCGCTCACTTCAGCGAGGCGTTGAGGGTCTTCTTCGCTCGCTTCGGCGAGGTCTCTAATGACTGCTGCGGCATCGTCTAGTTCGGCTGCCAACGAGGCAAGACGCTGAGTAACCACAGCAAAAGCCTCTTTGCCCTGCAATAGACCAAGAGCCGAGCGCAGCGCGTCGCTGGCGTTAGTTGGTCCGGTCGATGCTTGAGTATTGGATTCAGAGAGATGGGCATGGGCGCCCCTTAAAGCCGTCTGATACGACTCTGCATTACCTAATGCCTCTTCTTCTTTGCGCAGTTCATCGTCTTCTGCACCCGACGAAATATATGCGGTACTAATTTCATCGATTTGGAATTGGAGAAGATCAATTTCTCGAACTCGAGCGCGTTCGTCTCCACCTAAGGATTCGAGCTCTTGGCGCAATTGTCGAAGTTCGCTTTTTGCCTGCGCGACGGGAGAAGTATCGACACCTGCAAATTGGTCGAGAGCAACACGTTGAGCCTTTTCATGAAGAAGACTCTGGTGCGCGTGTTGACCATGAAGATCAACGTGATCGGAACCCATTTCGGCTAATTGAGCAAGCGTTGCCAAACTGCCATTGATATAGGCCCGCGAACGCCCCTGTACGGGAATAACGCGACTCAATATGACTTCTTCGTCGCCGACGACGAAACGCCCTTCCACGCGTGCTTCATCACAACCATGACGCACCATTGAGACATCGCTTTTACCACCCACAAGCAAATGAATGGCTTCAATAATCATGGTCTTACCCGCACCGGTTTCACCTGTAAAAGCAGTGAGTCCATTTTTGAAGACAAGAGTGACCGAGTCGATAATGCCTAACTGATGAACGTGTAATTCCACCAGCATTAATCGTCTCCTAGACCAAACTTCTGTCGCAAGATGTGATGGAACCGCTGCTGGCCAATGTGCAAGAAACATGCTGTAGCTGCATCGCTCACCACGCGAACTTCATCTTCTGGGCCGAGCGCAACGAAGTGCAAGCCGTCGACCGACAAGGTGACATCGCGATGCCCACGCACAGTGATAGACACTTCCTCGGCTGGGTCGAGCACCAACGACCTATCGAACAACATGTGTGGCGATACTGGCGTTAACACCATAGCCCGGTGTTGCGGCGACAAAACGGGCCCACGAGCCGACAAAGAATAGGCAGTGGAGCCAGTGGGAGTTGCGACAATAAGCCCATCGGCTGAATATGTGGCAAAAACACTTTTATCGATTGCTACTTCTAAGCGCACAGTATGACCCGATTCAACTTTTTCAACGACCACTTCATTCAGTGCACGTAGTGTGTGCCGACCACCATCTTTTTGTGCCACATTAATTTTGAGCATCATTCGATTCTCGAGGCGTGCATCTTTGGGCATGACTCCTGCGTGCAATGACTCGAGCACATCGAGCAACTGCGAAGGTTCCACACTGGTGAGATAGCCGAGCGTTCCAAAATTGACTCCGAGAACTGGAATGTTTTGGCCGCCCAAAATTTGAACTGCACGTAAGACGGTTCCGTCGCCACCGAGCGACACCACAAGATCGGGTGTTGCAGTATTCTCCGCCGTGAGATCTTCGGCGTGCAGAACAGAAACTTGGTGCGCCTCTCCCCACGCTTGCACGTGAACAGCGGCCTCGCAGGCGTCGGGGCGTTCCTGGTTGACCACAAGCAAAAGAGAGCCCAAGTGGAAGGAGTGTGGTTGCGCGAGAGCCATGTCTATATCTTTACTCATCGGTGTGCACAGTTGCCCATAGGAAGAACTCAATATTGCCACCAGCACCAGAGATGGGCGACTCGTATTGCCCATGAACATGGCAACCCGCAGTATTCAGAGCCTCTGCGACGCGATCTACTGCGTCTTGGCGCACTTGCGGGTCAAGCACAATTCCCCCCACTGGCACGTCAGTACGTTCTGCTTCAAACTGGGGCTTCACCAAAAGAACGAGCTCGGCTCCGGTGCCAGAGAGCGCAACAATGTGGGGCACCAAATGGGCAAGAGAAGTGAAACTCACGTCGGTCACCACTATTTGCGCAAGACCACTATGTCCGCCACCCCAATGAGTGCGTAAATCTTCTGGTGACAACTGTGCAATGTGTTGACTTTCCAGTGACGTCACCGCCGCGTGGGTCAACATTTTCTGGTGCAACTGACCGCGTCCTACGTCGACTGCCACAACATGGGCGGCACCGTGTTGCAATAGGCAATCGGTAAACCCACCAGTAGAAGCCCCAATGTCGAGGCAGTATGCCTGTGTCGCATTGATACCAAAGTGTTGAAGGGCTCCTTCAAGTTTGATTCCTCCCCGACCCACAAAACGATTAGCCGTAGGTGCAACATGAACTGCATCACCTGCGGCCACTAAAGATGCGGCATTGCTCACAACTGCCCCATTTACTCGCACTCGATTCTCTGCGAGGGCAATTTCTACGTCGGCTTCGTTCGACAACAGACCGCGGTGCAGCACCTCGCGCACCAGTGAACGACGTTGCTTCATTGGCGTGCCAGTCGAAGATCATCCGTGGCAGTGGTGTTATTCAAAAGAAATGTTGCAATATCGCAAAAAGTGTTACCTGTGTAGTTGAACGAAACACCGTCGATGGGACCAACACATTTTTCCTGGACACCCGACCACACTTGGGCATAAGCAATGCCGAGGCGCTGGGCAAAAGCTCCGTCGGTGTCGGGGCGGTCACCCACCATTACTTGTCGTGCAACGGGCGTTGACTCTGCGAGCGACTGCACGAGTTGCGCCATCGCATCGTGTGGCTTACCGGCCATCACAGGTGTGAGTTGCGATGCATAGGCGTACGAGGCCACGAGCGAACCACCACCGGGCAAAATTCCCGTCTCTGTGGGAAAAGTAGCGTCGTCATTGGTGCCAATGAGGCGTGCTCCCGCCAACAAGCACGACAACCCCACTTGCAGGAAGTCAAAACGAAAGTCACGATGCATTCCGACAACGACCGCATCAATATTTGCTGGGTTAAATGTGCTGTCTAATAAAGCATCTCGCACGTCCAGAACTCGTGCGCCGCGATTTTGTACTGCTTCAATGACACCAGGCCCAGAACATGCCAACACGGTTTCGTTTGGCGCAATTAACGCTGCAGCTGCTTGGGCGCTCGTCACCACATTGCCAATTGCAGGAATACCCATATCGCAGAGTTTTTGCTCTTGATCAGCGAGTCGTGTTGAGGAATTGTTTGTTACAAAATTGATTTGCCAACCCGCCAAACGCAATGCCGCAATGCTCTCGGGAACGCCTGTAATCACCGAGGCCCCCCGCCAAATGACTCCGTCTAGATCACTCCAAATGATTCCCGCAGTTTCTTCAGTTTTGCTTGTTGCACCCATACCTGCCACCCTTAGAGTGTGCCTCATTTTGAACCATTCTCAGCGCTTCGCTACACCAATGCCCCAACTGACCTCTTCGCACTGAGTTCGCCTCCCTATGACGTCTTGAGCACCGATGACCGCATCCATTACGGCTCACAGAGCCCCTGGAATATTGTCCATATCGATTGCCCTCTCGATGCCGACGGGCCAGAGCGCTATGAAAAAGCAGCGACAGATATTCAAGACTGGATCTCGAGCAAAGTACTCACCTTGGACCCCGCTCCCTCTTACACGCTCTACCGCATGTCATTTCGAGATTCAACGGGGAAAGAGCGCCACACCGTTGGGGTCATTGGCGCCCTCGAGGTCGTCGATGTTGGAGCAGGTGGCGTACTTCCTCACGAGCAAACAACACCCAAGGCCAAGACAGACCGACTTGACCTCACGAGGGCCACACAATGCAACTTGTCTCCGGTCTGGGGCTTATCTCTGTGCAACGGTCTGAGCCAGGTGCTTCTTGCGCCAGGTGAATTTATGGGAGAAATGACCGATGAAGACGGTGTGGTGCATCGTGTGGAACGCGTTACAGACACACAACGTATCGAGGCCATTCGCTCAGCAATTGCTAGCGCACCGGTGGTCATAGCCGATGGGCACCACCGCTATGCCATTTCTCGCACCTATCGAGACGAAATACGTGCCGCCAATTCTCCACTCGCAACAGCTGCAGGCCTCACCATGACGTATGTAGCAGAACTCGTTGAAGAACAGTTGAGCATTGCTGCCATTCATCGCCTCATTGCTGCAGTGAGCCCAACACAAATGGAAGAAATTCTTGAACGCTTCTATACACGCGTAAATGACAGCGTTCTATCGGAACTCACATTGACGAATATGAATGCCGAAAAGGCAATCTGTCTTCTGCGTCCTGACGGATCAACAACGTTGTACACCGAAAAGGTGGAAAAATTCTCTGAGGTACGAGCACTCGATAGCGCTCGTCTTGAGCATGCAATTACAGCGTCAATTGGCTCGCTAGAGGCAGCAGGAGTTTCCTACCAGCACGGGACCCATGAAGTACTTGAGGCACTACAAGCCGGTATCGCCCAATGCGCAGTTCTCATACGGCCTGTATCGCTCGCGGAAATTCGCCGTACAGCCGATGAAGGATTATTGATGCCGCCGAAGTCGACATTTTTCACTCCGAAATTGCGCACTGGGCTAGCCATGCGCCCTTTAGAAATTGATTAACGCTTTACGTATTTGAAGCTGCGTAAATTGAGGCGATTGCGTTGTCGAGTGCTGCATTAAATGCGGTGTCGGACTGCTGTGCCGATAGCCCTTCGGTGAGCGCACGCGAGAAACTGGCTATGACACCATTGTTCTTGCCGAGTTTTGTATTGGCGTCGTCACGCGAGTAACCGCCAGACAAAGCGACAACGCGCAACACGCTCGGATGCTTCACGAGATCTCGATAAAAATTGTCTTCTTCGGGAAGAGTGAGTTTGAGCATGACCGGCTGATCGGCTGGTTGTGCATCGAGTTCTTTGAGTAGCGCCGCCTTCAACAAAACTTCAGCTTCTTTTTTGCTCGGGCTATTGATATCTACTTCTGGCTCGATGATAGGCACAAGACCGGCAGCGAGTATTTGACGACCAACCGCAAATTGCTGTGCCACTACTTCGGAAACACCTTTTGCATTTGCGATTTTGATGACCGAACGCATTTTGGTTCCGAATATGCCATTTGATCGTGCCTTCGCCAATAGTGCATCGAGTTCGGGCATTGACTTCATTAACTGCACGCCGTCTACCTCGTCGGCAAGGCCTTTGTCGACTTTTAAAATAGCGATGACCTGCTTGCGGCTCCACAAGTACTCAGCACTACTCACACCTTCAATGCTGCGGTCCATGGTGCCTTCAAACAAAATGGCGGCCAGCACACGCTCACCGGTAAAAGCTGGGCTCATGACCATTCGGCTACGCATGGCATGAATGACATCGAACATTTCGTCTTCATTGCTGTAGGCGGTTTCGTCGACACCATACAACTTCAATGCTTTTGGCGTACTTCCCCCGCTTTGATCTAAAGCGGCAATAAAGCCCTTACCGGTGCGCATTTGCGTAAGTTGCTGCTGGTTCACAGTAGGGCCTTTCAGGAAGTACTTCACTGAAAACACTAGCCAGTTTGCACTAGCAGACAAGAAGTTCTTGAACTACCAGGTTTTTGACAGTTCTTTTTGAATCTCAGCAAGGCTCTTTTTGACTGCCACCTTGCGACGCATATTGAGCACTTGTTTTGCCAACACCTCGGTACGGCTTTGCACTGCACCGCCTGCACGATAGAAACGGCGCCGGACGCTTCCACAGACCATGACCTCTTCTCCTTCTTGGAGCAGGGTCTTGACCGCTGTGATCCAGTTGACAGGAACCGTAAACCTGCCTTCATCGCTTTCGGTGACAACATCGAAAGATGTGGCGAATTCGCCAGACCCTAAGATTCTTTCAACTGGGGCATTCAGAACCACACCTTGAATAACTACAACATTCATATGCTCTCCACTTCTCGCAGTTGTGATGCGACACCTGGTGGCGCATGAGAAGGAGCAAAGCTCAATATGAAGACAGTAACGAAGGGGTGTTAGCGCACTGGCCCAAGATGGGAAAGACGGTCTGCAACATCAACAAACTCAGCGTCGTATTGCATCACTCGAGCAAAAAGACGACGGGCTTCCACAATGTTTCCTGAGCGGTCGTGGAGATCGCCCGCCATGTACCACTGGCGTAAATGGTAATCCTGCACGCGTTTGGGAACATTGAGTACGGAATCGAAGAGGTGAACAGCGTCAGCAAGTTTCCCCTGATCAGACAGTGCACCAGCGGCCACAATTCGACCTTCAGCAAGCACCGAAGGGTGAGGAGACAAATCTTTGATTTCGGTCCAGATTTGATTCACTTTGCTCCACCTACGCAACGCCCGATATGCATCGGCAAGTACAGGCAACACAGTGGTGCGAGCAGGATCAAGAACGCGAGTTGCTTCGAGTTCAATCACCGCGGTACGCCATTTTGCTTGACGATAAGCACATAGGCCCGTCATTTCGTGCACAAGAGCAAGACCTGGCAACTGACGCGACAGAACCTGCAACAATCGTGCAGCATCTTCGTAACGCTCGTACTCAAATGCGTCAATTGCTTTTTGCAAACGCTCTGTTGTTGACTGCGACTGACGGACGCCAACGCTCTTTTCAACATCGCGTGAGATATCGGAAGGTAACGGACGATCGCTGCGAGGAATCCCTGGTACACGGTTCTCGCCACGGTTCTCGCCTTGACTACGACCTCGGGGCGCAACACCGCGCTGAACAGCCTTGCGAGCAGTTTTCTTTACAGCACCTTCGTCGACCCATTCAACCTTTTTGCGCACGGGCCTGGCAGTGGGTGCACCACTTCCTTCGGTACGACGCCCACCTGTGCGCGCATAAACCTCGCGCGATTTCTGTTCAGCAGCAGTAAGAGCTGGCCGAGCAGGACGACGCTCATCAGAATCACGATCACGCGACGGACGACGATCATCAGAATCGCGGCCACGAACGGGACGACGATCTGAGCGATCATTGCGCCCAGAAGAGCTCCCTGAGCGTGGAGGACGCGGACGGTCGTTCGGCATAGGGGAACACTCTACGTTGCTCACCTGAAAATCGGTACGATGCCTGTATGACTGATGACAATGTGCCACAACAAGCCCAAGTGCGTATGGAGATCGCCGACGATAAAAAGGCCGGTGTTTATGCCAATGTCGCTGCCGTTTGGCATGGTCCCTATGAATTCACCCTCGATTTTGGCGTCGCAGGCATGCCAGAGCACGACGCCTCAGGAGAACTTTTTGTTCCGACTCCTGTCGTTGCGCGAGTAAAAGTTCCTACTTCAGTCATCTTTGAAATTGCACGTGCAATTGCCGACAACGTGGACCGTTACGAAAAAACTTATGGTCCCATTCCGCAGCAAAATATAAACCCCGCAGAATAATTAAGCGTTACGCACGAAAGCCGTCACCGAATCGGCAATCATTTGCACAGCGATTGCAGCAAGAATCATTCCGGCAACACGAGCAAGAAGTAAAACACCCATCGGACGCACCACGCGTTGAATGACACCACTAAAGCGCATTGCAATAAACGACACCATCAGAGCTAGTGCAATCGCGCTCGACACACTCATCCATTCACCAAATGAATTTGTTTGATTGAAAAAGAGAATGGTTGCCACGATGGCTCCGGGCCCAGCGAGCAATGGAGTCCCTAATGGAACGAGTGCAATCGATGTTCGTTGTTCTGGCGTTGCTTCTAAAAAGCCATCATCGCCACCTTTGTTGTACAACAGCTGCATCGCAACCAACAACAGCAACAAGCCACCTGCTCCTTGCAATGCAGGAACCGAAACATTCAGATAATCCAAGATGGTTTGACCACCAAGTGCAAACACCAAGATGACGAAAAAGGCTGTGCATATTGCTAATGCGGCCGCTCTGTGACGTTCTTTGTTATTGAGCTGGCGAGTAACTGCCAGAAAAATCGGCACGTTTCCTGGTGGGTCGAGGATGACCAACATCGTCACAAGTACCTCACCAAAGAGCCGTGCGTTCATGCAGTGAAGTTACTGCTGCACTGACAAGTGCAACGTGATGATCGTAGGTACACAAAAGCCCCCCGCTTTCGCGAGGGGCTTTTGATTCGATTAATTCGGCGGCGTCCTACTCTCCCAGGAGGTCTACCTCCAAGTACCATTGGCGCTGGCGGGCTTAACTGCCGTGTTCGGGATGGGAACGGGTGTGACCCCACCGCCATGGCCACCGAAAATTGTTGTCAAGGGGATCCCGAAAAAATTCGGGTGAAGTCCCTCAAAGACTCCAGAGCAAGCACGAGCGTGTATCTAACCAAGCCCTCGGCCGATTAGTACCGGTCAGCTGAACGCATTACTGCGCTTACACTTCCGGCCTATCAACGTGGTGGTCTCGCCACGGGCCTTACTGCGCTAACCGCATGGGAACACTTATCTTCGAACGGGCTTCCCGCTTAGATGCTTTCAGCGGTTATCCCTTCCGTAGGTGGCTAACCAGCCATGCCCTTGGCAGGACAACTGGCACACCAGAGCTACGTCCGTCCCGGTCCTCTCGTACTAGGGACAGCCTTCGTCAATGTTCCTTCGGCTGCGGAGGATAGAGACCGAACTGTCTCACGACGTTCTGAACCCAGCTCGCGTACCGCTTTAATGGGCGAACAGCCCAACCCTTGGGACCTGCTTCAGCCCCAGGATGCGATGAGCCGACATCGAGGTGCCAAACCTTCCCGTCGATATGGACTCTTGGGGAA
>CAMCZG010000061.1 GCA_945886445.1 Bifidobacterium breve
CACCCGTCGGAGACACTGATTGTTGTTGCACCACTTGCCGGTGCAATGTTCGGCCCGTTTGGTTCTTTTGTAGAACGAAGAATGCGGCGCGAAATGAAAGAGTGGCAGGAGAAATACTCTGGTCGTATTTTGCTGTTCGCACCGAAGGAATCAACATCGCATATTGCGACGCTTCCCCAACACCTTTTCGACAAAGAAATAGCGTTAGCTGCTTACGAGCACGGGCTTAATGAAGCAACTAACGCTATTCTTTAATGCGGATCTTGGCCTAAATAAATGTTGGCGACCACAGCAGCGTGGTCACTCGCCTGCACGCCGTCAACTGGTTCTAAGCCCGCCAGCCAAATACTCGACGGGTTCCCAATAGCTCGCAAACGTGGCCACGACACGAACAAGTAATCCAGTCGCCTATTTGGCCACTTTGAGTCAACGAGATGAGGGTTATCGCGTCGCCAGGTATGTCCATTTCCCTCACCAGCTACTTCCCACAGATCCGTAAAGACCAAACCTTCAACGGCTGGTTCACAACGACCCGTCATCATTCGGATTTCATCTGAGTCTGGAACTGCGTTGAAGTCACCAGCCACGAGCACTGGCATTTCATTTTCGGGGTCAACCCGAAGCTGGTCAACAATGCCGCATAACGCCTTGCACTGAGCCTTGCGTGTCCGTGAAGCATCGAATCGATGGTCGAGGTGCGTGCACACGGTCCACATTTGACCTTGTGGCGTATCAACCATCGCGGTAATTGCGCGTCGATAACCGGGCGCTCCTGTCGCGTCTGGCAACTGGTGAATTTGCGAAGAGACAATTGGCCAACGCGACAGAATTGCGTTTCCTAAACTGACGCCGCCATCCATCCGTGGACCATCTGTTCGGGCAACAAACATGTCCAATTCATTGGCGAGCCACTCAGCTTGGTCAGGTCCACCTTCTTGCAACCACACTTCTTGAAGAAAAATAATGTCTGCATCTTGTTCTTGAAGTACCGACAAAATTGCGGGCTGACGCTCACGCCAGGGTCCGAATTGCCACCACAAGTTCCAAGTCAGAATTTTCGCTTCCATTGTTTCACCGTACCCCGACCACTCGGCAGCCAGTCTCGTCAAAACCCCGACGTCACCTCACAGATCGCGTACCGGCTTCCAGCTTGCAAGCCATGACGCATCCTGTATGGCTCCACCTGTCTGCGCCGCCTCTTGTGCGAGTGCCACCATTTGCGCCAAGGCTGCACAACCCACCTCTGCACCGGTGAGAGCTGCCGCTTGCACCTCGGCCGCCGCTTTCATGTTTGCGGTAGTCAAGGCTGCATTCCTCAGCTCATTATTTTCTCGTTGCGCTTGAGGTGCGACTACTTCATGTGCACCTGTTCCTTCCAGGTGTGAGCCGTTGTTGCTGCATGCAGCAATCACGACTAATGCAACAACTAATAGAAATTTTTTCATGCCCAGTCCCTTATTGCCTGCAAAAGCATCACGACACGATCCACGGGTGTCAGTCACCCCGTACCTGTCTATATTTCTGGCCTTTTGACGTCGGCTATCTTTGCGTACGTGGAATTGTCGAATCGATCATTAATCCTCTCGTTCAATTACCAAGCCACAATGCGGACAAAGGTCATCAACAAAGAAGCCGCCAATGGGTCCACCACATGCATCGCATAGTCCACTCTCATAACTCATTAACAAAACTGTAACCGAATTGATCTGTCGGATGTTCTCAACGAGCAGACAAAAAAGTGGCCCCGAGAAATTTCTCAGGGCCACTTCAATTCTTCAGTTGTTCACTTCATGATTTCTCGGCGCGAAACGCCACGATATGCGGGACATACCGCGCCGAGAACACTCTAGATATCAGCTGCAGCCAGAGGTGCTGCCGCATGATGGGCAAGCATGGCATGATCCGGCACGCTGCATTTGCACACCACACTGCATGCACATTGGCGCATCGCTGTGCGTAATGACGCGTGGGATGCCTTGTGCTGGTGAGTGGTCGGTGCTTGGTGCAAGCGGTGCAAGACCCGCACTCATCTGCGCGGCAAGTTCACCAGCAGAAGGAATGGTCTTTGGGTCTTGTGCCATTTCGTTGCCACTGCTGGTTTCGACGACGGTTTCGTCGACACCTGGCAATGTTGGCTGCAAACGCTCATCACGGCTGAAGATGCCGAGTTCTACACGCTCGTCGTAGGTGAGGTATTCCAAGCCCAAGCGACGGAACAAGTAGTCCATGATGGACGATGCAATACGAATGTCTGGATCGTCGGTCATACCTGCGGGTTCGAAGCGCATGTTGGTGAATGCTTCAACGAACGCACGTAGTGGAACTCCGTACTGCAAGCCGTAACTGATGCTCTTGGCAAAGGCGTCCATGATGCCCGACAAGGTGCTTCCCTGCTTTGACACTGTGAGGAACAGTTCACCTGGGCGACCGTCTTCGTATTCGCCGATGGTGGCGAAACCTTTGCAATCGGCAACGCGGAATTCAATGGTGCGACCACGACGTGAGCGTGGCAACTTCTGACGCACTGGCTGAGCAACGATGCGCTCGATGACTCTTTCCACTACTGCAGTTGCAGCACCGACACCAGAGTCGGTGGAGTCATCGTCTTTCTTCGCCGTTGACAAAGGCTGACCAACTTTGCAGTTGTCGCGGTACACCGCAACAGCCTTCAAGCCGAGCTCCCATGACAACATGTGCAGCTCTTCAATTTCTTCAATTGTTGCCTCTGCAGGCATGTTGACAGTCTTTGAAATGGCACCTGACAAGAACGGTTGTACCGCACCCATCATGCGCACGTGGCCTTCGTAGTGAATGGTGTTGTCGCCCATTGAGCAAGCGAACACTTCAAGGTGTTCTGCTTTGATATCGGGTGAACCAACAATGGTCTTGTTGGTGTCGATGTAAGAAATGATGCGATCGACCACTGGACCTTCATAGCCAAGGTTCTTCAATGCACGTGGCACGGTCTGGTTAACAATGACCATGTTTCCGCCGCCAACAAGCTTCTTGAACTTCACAAGACCAAGGTCTGGTTCGATGCCTGTGGTGTCACAGTCCATCATCAAACCAATGGTTCCGGTTGGTGCCAAAACGGTGGCCTGCGCATTACGCACTCCGTACTCTTCGCCATCGCGTACTGCTGAGTCCCATGCTTGTGAAGCAGCAAGCACGAGGTCTGGCTGCACAATGTTGACGTTGTCGATGTCGCGGTCTGCATCACGGTGCATACGCAACACGTTCAACATGTGCTTTTCGTTTTCCGCAAAGCCGGCGTGTGGCCCCATGCGACTTGCTGTGCGTGCGCTGGTTGCGTAGGCATGGCCGGTCATCAAGCTGGTGAGTGATGCTGCCCATGCGCGACCTTCAAGTGAGTCGTAAGCCAAACCGAGGGCCATGAGGAGTGCGCCGAGGTTTGCATAACCAAGACCCAACTGACGGAACTTCAAGCTGTTCACGCCAATTGCTTCTGTTGGATAGTCGGCACGACCTACAAGAATTTCTTGTGCGGTGAACATGATTTCAATGGTGTGCTTGTAAGCATCAACATCGAACACATCGTCGCTGCTGAGGTACTGCAAGAGGTTGATTGAAGACAAGTTGCATGCAGAGTTGTCGATGTGCATGTACTCGCTGCAAGGGTTTGAACCATTGATGCGACCTGATGCTGCAGATGTGTGCCACTTGTTGATGGTGGTATCGAACTGCAAGCCTGGGTCGGCACATTCCCATGAGGCGGTGGCAATTTGACGCCACAAGTCGCGGGCACGCAAGGTGCGCACTGGGCGACCATCTACAACTGCACGAAGATCCCAATCGCGATCTTCTTTCACAGCGTGCATGAACTCATCGGTAATACGTACTGAGTTGTTTGCGTTTTGGTACTGAACAGAAAACGCATCGGCGCCGTCGAGGTCCATGTCGAAACCTGCATCGCGCAATACTCGTGCTTTGTTTTCTTCTTTTGCTTTGCACCAGATGAACTCTTCGAGGTCTGGGTGATCGACGTTCAAAATAACCATCTTTGCTGCACGACGTGTTTTGCCGCCCGACTTGATGGTTCCTGCGCTCGCATCGGCACCACGCATGAACGACACTGGGCCAGAAGCCGTGCCACCACCCTGCAGGTGCTCGTAGCTGCTGCGAATGTTGCTGAGGTTGATACCTGAACCAGAACCACCCTTGAAGATGGTTCCTTCTTCGCGATACCAGTTGAGAATGCCGGCCATGGTGTCTTCTACGGCGAGAATGAAGCAAGCACTTGCCTGTTGTGGAACGCCCTTCACGCCAATGTTGAACCACACTGGGCTGTTGAACGCCGCACGCTGTGTGACCAAGATGAACTTCAGCTCATCGCGGAAAGCTTCTGCTTCTTCGTTGTCGACGAAGTAGCCACCTTCGATGCCCCATGTGGCGATGGTGTCGGCAACGCGGTCGATGACCTGACGAAGTGATGACTCGCGCTCAGGGGTGCCTGGGGTGCCACGGAAGTACTTCTGCGCAACGATGTTGGTTGCGTTCAGTGACCACGTAGAGGGAATTTCAACGTCTTTTTGCTCGAACGCAACAGAGCCGTCTTTCCAGTTAGAAATGCGAGCATCGCGGCGATCCCACGACACAGAGTCGTATGGGTGCTGGCCTGCAGAGGTGAAGTGACGACGGATGCCGATGGAGAGGCGATCTGGAGCAATTGACATATTCATTCTTTCTATGACAAGTAATTTCAGCGGATTGCTGTTTTTGGACTGAGCGTGTGACGGGATTAATTGTTTATCAGAAACTGGCGATGAAAAACGACATAGTGACTGTGGTCACCACAATATGTAGTGGTGAAACACTCTCACAGCCTCGTCTTGCACAACTGGTGGTGTAATTACAGCATTGTCTTTACCCTTTGTCAACGATTGTCGCTCATCTGGAGAAAATTTCCCGGAAATGCCCCTCGGCGCCGGAAATTGAACCGCTCAGCCCGTATCTTTTCCATATGAACTGCCTGTAACGCTACGGCAAGACCCCTGTGTGGAGGAAGTGGATAACCCTGTGAATTTCCCTATTTTTCAGGGGATGAATCTGTGGATGAGCTGTGTGGAATGGGGGTTTACCTGTGGACAGCCACGGGAATGCCGTTCAATACTGAGGTTCCCGACAATGGGTCGATTGCTTCGTGATCGGTGAGGATATTTGAGTTCACGCCGGCCACCTGGGCGGCCACCTGCATGTCAGTGCCCTCGGCATCGTGGCCCCACCCGTGAGGCAACGACACCACTCCTGCGCGAATGGTGTCGGAAATTTCAACAGTTACGCGCACTTCCCCTACGCGACTCTGCACCGAAACAATGTCGCCTTCGTTCACACTGCGCGCATGTGCATCGGCTGGATGCATGATGAGCGTGCAACGCGATTTACCTTTCACCAACACATTGATGTTGTGCATCCATGAATTGTTTGAACGCAAATGACGTCTACCAATGAGTAACAGATTGCGACCAGAGTTTTTGTCGACTACTCCACTGCCAACAACGTCATACAAACGATCGAGATCGTTGATTAACACTTCAGGTGCAAGTTCCACTTTCCCACTTGGTGTACGCAGTATTTCAGGAATGCGTGGCTGCAATGCACCGTAATCAATACCGTGTGGATTCTCTTTCAATAACTGCAAAGTTGCACCGCCAATTGCAGCACCAAACGCATCGCCGTAAGGGCCAGTGCGCAACATGAAATCAATCATTCGTGCAGGACCACATTGCCCATTGAGTGACAACTCATTCATTATTTCATCGGCGTCACGCCCACAAATATTTGAATTGGAATCTTTCACAGCGCTGTTCACCATTGACCGCATTGCTGCATCGTCGGAAACAGAAACGTCGGCTTCGATTCCTTTGCCTTGCACAATCGCTGCAATTTTCGCGAGTATTTCCCACTCGTCGGGTTGACCTTCTTCGAGCGGCAAAATTGCTTCGCTGTAGTTAGCTACGTTGCGCACTGCGAACTGCAACAAGAGCAGGTCATAGTGATCGCGTTGCAAGTGTGAAGGTGGCGGCAAAATAACATTTGCATGTCGTGTTGTTTCGTTGAGATAAATATCGACACTCACCATGAAATCTAAATGTGCAAGTGCTTCATCGAGCTGATTACTGTGCGGAGTAGAGAGAACAGGGTTACCTGCAATGGTGAGCAGAGCTTTAATTTGACCTTCTCCTGGCGTTAACACTTCTTCTGCTAACGCTGCAACGGGATACTCACCAATGGCTTCAGGAAGATGCCGCACACGCGTGTGGCCCTTACCGACCCGAAACCCACGACCTTTTCCGGGCGTACCGCGAGTTGTGGCACCACCAGCAACTGGGAGCGTGAACATTGCTCCACCTGGTGTATCGAGATTGCCAGAGAGAACATTCACCACGTCAACTAGCCACGATGTTGTGGTGCCAAAGGCAACTGTTGTTGTTCCCATCCGGCCGTACACCGCAGCAGTTGGCGACTGCGCAATTTCATGTGCAACGCGTCGAATTGTTTCTGCGCTCAAACCACACACATCGGCAACTACCTCAGGTGCAAAGCGCGCAAGCGCCTGCTCTACCTCTGCGAGTCCGTTGATGTGCGCAACAAGTTGCGGAGACACTTTCACCAACTTGTCGGCAAACATCACATGGGCAATAGCGGCCAAGAAGAGCCCGTCGGTCCCGGGCATAATGGCCAACCATTCATCGGCTACTTCTGCCGTGCGTGTTTTACGTGGGTCGACCACCACAACTTTTCCACCGCGTTCTTGAATGCCCTTCAATCGCTTCGGAAAATCGGGTGCAGTGCAGAGGCTGCCATTCGATGCATAAGGGTTAGCGCCCAGCATGAGCAAGTACTGCGTGCGATCGAGATCGGGTACGGGAACCGTTGCTGCAGTGCCAAACATATAACCACCTGCAACTTGTTTCGGAAGTTGGTCGACGGTTGATGCACTGAAACGTTGCTTAGTGCCAATGGCTTGTAACGCCACACGACCAAAGGTCATTGCAGACAAGTTATGTGCGGTGGGGTTGCCCATGTATGTTGCCACCGACTCGCGACCATATGTGTTGATGACCCCCAACAAACCCTTCTCTACTTCAGCCCATGCTTCTTGCCACGACACCTGAACATGCACGCCATTACGTTTCACCAAAGGCAGGCGTAAACGGTCGGGGTCGTCATGTAGTTGTTTGAGCGTGCTCCCCTTCGGGCAAATGAACCCTGCCGAAAAGACGTCTTGCATGTCGCCGCGAATATGCGTGACCACATTGTTTTTCACGGTGATCTCTAAACCACAGCCTGCCTCGCAGAGCGGGCAAGTGCGAAAGGCAACTTTGTTCACCTCTGTGCCTGATGATTCTTGTTTAAGTGTCGACATCTTTCCCCCAAGCCATAGGCTATGCACTGCGTGAAACTGATCTACTCCTATCACGATTCCTTGGGGGAATCAGGTCGAAGCATCTCTGCCGACGAGGCATACCAGGTGGAACGCCAACGCCCCGCGGGTCGCCCCTGGGTGGCAATGTGCATGGTGGCAAGCATCGATGGCTCCACGGTCATGACAGGGAACTCTGCGGCCCTCTCAAATGCCGCTGATCGCTCGGTATTACTGGCCTTACGGGCAGCCGCCGACGACGTTTTAGTTGGGGCGGGAACCGTGCGTGCCGAGGGTTACGGCGTGCCCCGCAAGGCGGGTCAGCGCGTGGCCGTGGTGAGCCATACCGGGCAGCTCGATTTCAACACAGATCTTTTTACCAGCGGCGCCGGCTACGTAGTGGTGCCAATGCAAGCACCCGAGTTACCCGTTGAAACTTTGCGTGCGGGCACCAACGAGGTAGATATGCATCTTGCACTTCAAGCAATGCCGTGCAACTTCATTCAACTTGAAGGTGGCGCAATACTGAATGCGTCGTTAACGGCAGCAGATCTCGTTGATGAAATTAATCTCACCATTTCTCCACAAATCATTGGCGGAAACGGACCACGCTTAACAACTAATGCACCGGATCTTGCGCAACGTTTTCACTTGCAACACGTTCTTGAAGATGATGGTTTTCTTTTCTTGCGTTATCTACGCAAACGATAAGAAAACTATTTCTTCAGCAGTGCAAGCTCGCGACGGAAGTCGGCTGCTTGGTCGAAGTTTTTGTACACACTGGCAAAGCGCAAGTACGCCACTTCGTCGAGTTCGCGTAATTGCTCAAGCACTTCATGGCCAACTTGAGCCGAAGTCACTTCGTTTCCTGTAGCGCGCAATGCCTCTTCGACCCTGTCGGCAAGAACTTCAATTTGCTCTTCTTCGACCGGGCGACCTTTGCTTGCTGCAGACACGCCAGCGATAATTTTGAGGCGATTAAACGGGGTGCGATCTCCGCTGCGCTTGACCACCATGAGCACTACTTCTTCGAGGCGTTCACGGGTACTAAAGCGGTAACTGCATTCTGGGCATTGACGACGGCGCCTAATGGCTGTGCCATCTTCTGCTGCGCGCGAATCGACCACCTTGGTGTCGTCGTGGGAGCAAATAGGGCAACGCATATTGGTAACAATAGTTGCCATATGCCCCAAAAAGCGGGAAAAGGGCATATTTATACACCACGCCCACAAGTGTTATTTATGGAATGCGAATGACTTGACCAGGAAAGATTTGGTCGCCGTTGAGTTGCACTAATTCGTCGACCATTGCGGTGATGTTGCCGTTGGGTACTAAGCGATGTGCGATATCCCACAAGGTGTCGCCAGGGGCAGCAATGAGTGTGTGTGGTGTAGCAATGCCTGCAGGAGTTGACTTTTCAGCTACTGCCCCAGTGGTGAAAAAAGCACCACCAAGGATGCACGCCACAGAGGCCACCAGAACAACACGACGGCGGAAATAGGTTGCATATGAGCGAGGGGCAGAAGTACGAAACGATGGATGGGATTGGAGTGCAATTGCCATGGGAGTGCCTTTCTGGCTGGGATGTGAGGACTGGACGGGGGTAAGACTTTTCAACATGGAACCAGTATGACGAACGGGTGTTCGCTGCCTGTTCGGTCAAGATAGCGAACGCCTGTTCGTATGTCAAGGGTTATTACGAACAAATGTTTGACTTTGGGGGCGAACACCCGTACGCTAAGGACATGACCGAAGCTCTGACAGCCCGCCAACGCGCCATTTTGGAATTCATCGACACCAATATGAGAGACCGCGGGTACCCACCTTCCGTGCGGGAAATCGCCGAAGCGGTGGGCCTCAGCAGCCCCGCCACCGTGCATACGCATCTCGGCACACTCCAAAAGCTCGGATACCTCATTCGTGACCCGTCGAAACCTCGTGCCCTTGAAGTGCGCTTCGACTCAGGAATTGGTGTGGCCATGGAACGCGGTCAAGCGCGCCACGTTCCCCTCGTGGGCGATGTTGCTGCTGGAACCAATGTTTTGGCAACGCAAAATATTGAAGAGCTCATTCCCCTTCCCGTCGACTTCACCGGCGAAGGCGAACTCTTCATGTTGCGCGTGCGCGGCGACAGCATGATCGACGCCGGCATTCTCGATGGCGACTTTGTTGTTGCTCGTCAGGAATCAGAACCACGCAATGGCGACATAGTTGTGGCCGGCATTCCCGGAGACGAAGCAACCATTAAGACCTACAAGCGCAGTGGTTCTACCATCACTCTTCTTCCGTCAAACCCCACCATGGAACCCATGGTCTTTCCCGCAGCCGATGTAGTGGTATTCGGAAAAATTGTCACCGTTATGCGCAAGTTATAAAAACCACTTGCAGTTAACGAACACCCAAACGTTGCGCTAATAGTTCTATTTTGTCGTCGGGTTGCACTACTGCAACTCGCACATTGTTTGCACCACCGGCTCCGTAGAAATCTCCAGGGCTCACCAATGCCCCACCTTCGCGTGCAAGTCTTTCGGCGAATGCCCAACCATCTTGTGCGTCGAACCACAGATAAAAACCACCGCTTGGCATTGCAATAGAAATACCCGACCACTGCTGCAAAATATTTGCTGTGCGCTCTAAGCGACGCAAATACACATCGCGTTGCACGCGTACATGCTCATCGTCGTTCAATGCCGCAACACCTGCCGCTTGCGCTGGCCCTGGAACCATCATGCCCACATGTTTGCGCACTTCTTTTAAGTAGTTCACGATGTCGGGGTCGCCTGCATAAAAACCCACGCGAACTCCGGCAAGGTTTGAACGCTTCGACAGCGAATGCACAGAAACAACACCGTCAACTCCGTGTTGAAGCGCCGACTGTGGCGCAGTTGACCACGTGAATTCCGCGTAGCACTCGTCGCTAAAAACAGGAATGCCATTGGTACGACCCCAACGCACTGCTGCGCCCATGTCGTCAAGTGAACCAGTGGGGTTACTTGGGCTGTTCACCCACAACATGAGCCCACGTTGCGCATCGTCTGCACTAATAGCCGACAGGTTCATAGTGCCGTCGGCATTCATTGGAACGGCAACCGCACGGCAGTTGGCCAAGATGGCACCCATTTCATACGTGGGGTACGCAACTGCTGGGTAAAACACTGTGTCTTTGTCTGGCGTACGTAAACGCATGTATTGCGGTGTTGTGCCAACAAACTCTTTGGTGCCGATGCATGCGGCAATATCGTTTGGCGAAATATCAATTGCAAAACGACGCGACATCCAAGCGCTTGCCGCTTTACGTAATGCATCGCTACCAATGCTTGCCGGATACCCACGCTCGCTATTCGACGACGACAGCGCAGCAACAACAGCGGCCAATGGAGGGTCACACGGTGTACCAATAGAAAGATCGATGACACCACCGTCGAAAGCACGGCCCAATGCGGAAAATGCATCGAGGCGGTCGTACGGATACGGCGGTGGAACAAAACCCGAAGAAGAACTCATACGCCTCTACTCTGCTGTACTCGAAGGCGTTGTCGCAACATCGTTGCTCACATTTGTTGCCACCACATACGGACGCAACCGGCCCACTGAGGCATCGCCCAGGCGGGCACGCACGCGCGCACCAGTGTCTTCATGGGCAGTAGACACCACTTCGCCTTCACGGTGCACCATAGCCAAGGCTTCTCCGTGGTCATAAGGAATGAAGAGCTCAACGACCACCGACAGAGCTCGAATGCGGTCGCTGAGCACACGCAAGAGGTCTTCAATACCTTCGCCAGTGACACCGGAAACTGCTACCGAACCGCGATGTGCGGCAACAAGTTCACGCACTGCTTCGGGGGCAAGGTCGGCTTTATTGAAGACCAACAATTCAGGAACACGACTTCCACCAATTTGTTCGAGCACCTCATGCACTGCGCGAATTTGCCCTTCTGGGTCGAGGGCGCTGCCGTCAACAACATGCACGAGATAATCGGCCTCACTCGCCACTTCCAATGTGCTCTTAAAGGCCTCTATGAGCCCGTGAGGCAGCCTGCGTACAAAGCCAACCGTGTCGGTGAGCAACACGGGCTCTCCACCAGGCAGCGACAACCGTCGTGTGGTGGGGTCGAGGGTGGCAAAGAGGCGATCTTGCACCAACACACCCGATGCTGTGAGTGCATTGAGCATTGTTGACTTACCTGCGTTGGTGTAGCCCACAATGGTGACCGACGAGAGCCCACTGCGGTCTCGGCTCTTACGCTGCTCGAGCCGCGTGCGACCAAGGTTTTTTAACTCGCCTTCCAATTTGGTGATGCGCTTCATGATGCGCCGACGGTCAACTTCAAGTTGTGTTTCACCGGGTCCGCGTGTACCAATACCACCGCCCTGCTGGCTGAGCGCACCTGAAATGCCTCGGCGCAAACGCGGCAGGCGGTAACGCGACATTGCCAGCTCTACTTGCGCCTTACCTTCAAGAGTGTGTGCGTTTTGAGCAAAAATATCGAGGATGACTGCAGTGCGATCGAGTGCTGTACGACCCAACAACTTTTCCAAGTTGTATTGCTGGGCTGGTGATAGTTCATTATCAAACACAACAGTGTCGGCGTCGACCTCTAAACACAGTGCTTTCAGTTCTTCTGCTTTACCTTTACCAATAAACCAAGTGGAATCGGGTGCATCGCGCTTTTGCGTTAACCGCCCCGCTTCGTCGGCGCCTGCAGTGTCGACAAGCAGTGCTAATTCGTCGAGGCTTTCATCGGTTTCTTCTTCGGTATGCAGTGGAAGCGTGACACCCACAAGCACAATACGCTCGCGAATAGATCGGTCGATGAGTGTCTGACCAAGGGCCTCCTGATACGGATTACTCATGAATTACTTTGCATTTGTTCAACGAACTTCACACATGAAATACCACGTTGGCAATGAACACCGAAGGCCCAATAAGAGTTGCTTCTGACGTTGCGGCATCAATACGCACTCGTGCATCGCCGCCATCCATGTGCACGAGCACTTCGGGTGCCGAAGCAGGAACAAAGCCCCAAGCTTTTGCAGCAACGGCACTTGCACACGCACCCGAACCACATGCAAGAGTGATGCCTGAGCCACGTTCATGGACACGCATGGTGATGGCATGAGCTTCTGGGCCCGCTGCAACAATTTCAAGATTCACATGGGGAACTAATTCCCCCAACGCCTGCAGATCTACATCGGCACAATCTTCAACACTCACGACGGAATGCGGATTACCAAGCGATAAGTGCCGTACGGGTCGATCGGGATTGCACTGCAGTGCTGCCCAGTTAGCGGGTTCCGCGATGTCGCTCACAACACCCATGCTCACACTGAGTTGTGCAACATTTGACGTTGGCGAACCTTCCAGAACTTCAACCGTACGCACGCCCGCATCGGTGTTCACCACATAGGTTGCCAG
>CAMCZG010000062.1 GCA_945886445.1 Bifidobacterium breve
GCCGATGAAGCCGATTGGTTTATTCAACCTTTCCCCGGTACCGATACCGCATTGATGCTTGCCATGATGCATGTCATTATTCGCGACGAATTATGTGACGACGAGTTTGTTACACAACACACCGAGGGTTTTGCGGAACTTGCAGCGGAGGTCGCTAGTTGGACACCTGAACGTGCAGCGGTGGAGTGTGGTGTGGCATCTGTCGACATTGAAACATTTGCACGCGAGTACGCGGCTGCACAGCCGGCGTTTATTCGCACCATGATTGGCGCCGAGCATCGCGAAAATGGCGCAATGTTGTTTCGTACCATGGCGTGCCTGCCAACGCTTACAGGTTCGTGGAAGCATCGCGGTGGCGGGCTATCGCGCAGTGTGGGCTCATGGTTTAACAAATTTGTTGACTCCTCAGTATTTGATGCCGAGCACTTAGCGCAAGGAAAACCACGACGGGCATTGCCATTTACACAACTTGGCCAAGTGCTTACCGATGCCTCGTTAGCGCCTTCGGTAACAGTGCTTTATGTGTGGAATGGCAACCCAGTTCTTACTTGCCCAAATAGTGCACTCACTCGCCAAGGTTTGTTGCGAGAAGATTTATTTACTGTGGTGAGCGAACAGTTTGTTACCGACACCGCAAAATATGCCGATGTGATTTTTCCTGCAGCAATGCAAATTGAACAACGCGATGTGGTGCCGGCATGGGGGCATTTGTATTTAGGTTGGAATGAAGCCGCAATTGCGCCCGTGGGTGAGTGTGTACCAAACACCGAACTCTTTCGACGTCTTGCAACTGCAATGGGGTATACCGAACCTGAGCTATTTGAAGATGATGACTCGCTCATTGCTTCAGCGTTACGCGGTTTAGACGTTAATCAATTGAAGCGCGATGGGTTTGTTCCATTACCCAATAGTGATGAAGTTCTTTTTTCCGATGGCATATTTGGTACTGCATCGGGTAAAGCGCAATTGATGAGCAAAGATCTTGCATCTCGTGGCCTGCCGTCTGTTCCTACGTATGTACAGTCGTCGTCGCGCATGGGTTCACCAGAGTTTCCCTTGGTCATGCTGACACCAAAACAGCACACGCGTTTCTTGAACACCAGCTATTCACATTTGCCACAGCACGGCCCGCGTGAAGAAGGCCCTTACGTTGAAATGTGCGCGAGTGATGCTGCTGCGAGAGGACTCGACGGTGGGGCAGCGGCGCGAGTGGTAAATGAGCGCGGTGAAATGTTGTTGCCGGTCAAAATAAGTACTCGTTTACCGGTTGGCGTAGTGGCAGTTCCCTTTGGTTGGTGGGATGCAAGCCTTGCAAATTCAGGCAACGTGAACGATCTGACGAGTGATGCACATACCGATTGGGGTGGCGGTGTGAGTTACCACGACACGTTGGTGCAGGTGTATTCGGCGTGATACGGCTATTTGGCCTATATTCCGCAAGGGTTTGGCTACTTAGACAAACATGAGATGGTTTCTTAAGAACCTCTTACTCTCTTCTTACAGAATCTATAAGAACAACGACGAAAGTGTCTTTTGTCAAAGGGCATCCCGCCCCCCAACACAGGAGAATCCAATGAAAAAGACAAACTTGAAGAAAAGCATTGTTGCTGCAAGTGTGGCCGCAGGAATCGCCGGTGGCTTGGTTGCCGGCCTTGCCCTCGGAATTCCCGGCTTTGCCGGTGCGCAAGCAAACAACTCCCCATTAAACGTTCAAGGCAGTTCAGCTGCCTTGGCCAAGTCGGCAGTAGTAACTCTGTCTGACACCATCCAGGTTCCTTCGGTTGGTGCGTCAAGCACTGGTGCAAAAGAAAAAGGTCCGAAGCTTGAATCTGTTGCCAAGGTTCTTGGTGTTACTGCTGAAGAGTTGAAGACCGAACTAGCTACCAAGTCGTTGGCTGATATTGCAAAAGCTAAGGGCATTGACATTGCGAAAGTGACCGATGCGCTTGTTGCCGAGTTCAAAGCTCATCTTGACGAAGAAGTTGCTTCGGGTGAGCACACTCAAGCAGAAGCCGATGCGAAACTTGCTGAGTTCAAGACACGTGTAACCGACATGGTGAACAATGTTCGCCCGGCTCGTGGCCCTGAAGGTCGTGGCCATGGTGGCCCAGGTAAGGGTGGTCCGAAGCTTGAAGCTGCTGCCAAGGTTCTCGGTGTAACAGCTGAAGAGTTGAAGACCGAACTTGCAACTAAGTCACTTGCAGATGTTGCAAAAGCCAAAGGTGTCGACATTACGAAAGTGACCGATGCGCTTGTTGCTGAGTTCAAAGCTCATCTTGACGAAGAGGTTGCTTCTGGTGAGCACACACAAGTTGAAGCCGATGCGAAACTTGCTGAGTTCACAACTCGTGTTGCTGACATGGTGAATAATGTTCGCCCAGCTCGTGGCCCTGAAGGTCGTGGCCATGGTGGCCCAGGCAAGGGTGGTCCGAAGCTTGAATCTGTTGCCAAGGTTCTTGGTATGACTGCTGAAGAGTTGAAGACCGAGTTGGCTACGAAGTCAATTGCAGATGTAGCAAAAGCTAAAGGTGTCGACATTGCGAAAGTGACCGATGCACTTACTGCTGAGTTCAAAGCTCATCTCGATGAAGAGGTTGCTTCTGGTGAGCACACTCAAGCAGAAGCCGATGCGAAACTTGCTGAGTTCACAACTCGTGTTGCTGACATGGTGAACAATGTTCGCCCTGCTGGTGGCCCAGAAGGTCGTGGACAAGAAGGCCGTGGCCCTCGTGGACACGGTGGCCCAGGCATGGGTCGCGGCATGGGCCATGGCCCAGATGATGGCGATGCAATGCCCGGTACTCCTGCACTGCAGGGTTCGGTCACTGTTACACCATCAAATAACGCATAAGTTTTCATTCATGACCAGACCCACCCCTACGAGTTCTGAGTCGCAAGTTCATCCGCTTCCTGCCCTCCAGGAAAGCCGGGTACTCGACACAGATGTGGGCGCCGTTATAGGTGCTCTCACACTCATAGTGGTGGGTCTTTGGTCGCGTCACGGAGGTGTTGCAGATTTGGGCGACTCTGCAGCAAAGACCTATATGTCACTTGCTCAATTGACAGGGTTGCTATGCAGTGAAGCCGGGCTTCTTGGTCTCATTCTCATTACCCGCACACCACTGATGGAACGGCGCTACGGCCTCGACCGCATGTTTAACTGGCATCGACTACTAGGTGAGGCAATGGCAATTTTTCTTGCCTTGCACATTGCATTCAGCGTTGCTGCGTGGGCAATTCCTAGTGGAACGGTGAACGCAATTCAATCGCTCACTGGTGAAGAACCCTATATGGCGCTCACCTCAGTTGGCTCAGTCATTATTTTGCTTGTCACCATTAGTTCATTGAAGTTGTTTCGCAACAAATTGTCGTACGAGATGTGGTACTTCGTGCATCTCACCGCTTACTTCGGTTTGGCAGCGTCGTTCTCGCATCAAATTGTTTTAGGTACCGACTTCGCCGACGATTCGCTTGCGCGTGGTTTTTGGGTAGCAATACATGTGGCCCTAATTGCCTGGATTATTTGGAGTAGGTGGGGTCGCTTTTTTGTTGCCGTTGCGCGGCCATTGCGAGTGTCGGCAGTAACGCATGAAGCGGAAGGCATTACCAGTATTGTGCTGTCGGGAACACACTTACGAAAAGCCAAAGCACAAGGTGGACAGTTCTATTTAGTGCGGCAATTGGTGAAGGGGCGATGGTGGCAGTCGAACCCTTTTTCGTTGTCTGCACAACCCACTACAGCCGGGCTGCGCTTCACGGTGAAGTCGCGTGGCGAGTCGAGTAATGCCTTTACGAATATTGCACTGGGAACCCGCGTCATTGTTGAAGGCCCCTACGGAGTGTGCACTCCCGATGTAGTGAATTCAGAAAAGGTGCTTTTAGTTGGGGGCGGAATTGGAATTGGCCCAGTCATGTCATTTCTTGAACAGCTGAAACCTGAACATGAACCAATTGTTTTGTATCGCGTTTCATCGGAGCAGGAAATGTCACACGTGAAAGAGCTAGAAGCATTGGCAGCTGCACGCAGTGGCAGCGTTCATACCCTTGTAGGGCATCGAGCAACTCTCAAAGTCGCCGACCCCTTCAGTTCAGATGTTCTTTTAAAAGCTGTTCCCGACCTAGCGCAACGTGTGGTCATTGTTGCTGGGCCAGAATCAATGGTGAAAGCTGTACAACGAGGCGCACGCGCGGCAGGCGTACCTGCAGAAAATATTCATGCCGAAAGGGCTTGGTGGTAGTGGTGTCAAAAAAACCAACATTGGGTCGTCAGATCTTTCCCGCAGTGGCTCTCACCGTTGTTGGGGTCGGCTTTATTTCGCAACTCGATAACCCAGGTGGCGATGTAGTTGCTTTAGAAGGAGCGATCGGCACAGTGGTGCCATCAACCTTGGTAACAAATACAACTCTTGCACCAAGCCCGGTGATCTCAGTAGAAGGGTCGGGTACTTGTGATGGCGATGTTGTCACTGGTCCAACTGCTGTGTTCAAGTGGGGAAGTCTGCAACTACAGGCATCTTTTACAAAGAAAAATGTTCTGTGCAATGTGACTGTTTTGAACTATCCAAATGAAGATGATAAGTCATTGGGCATTAACGAGTCTGCGCTTCCTGTGTATAACCAAGAAGCTATTGAGGCAGGAAGTGCACAAATCGCAGTTGTCTCTGGTGCAACCGATTCATGGCGTGCATACACCGCCGGGCTGCAAGCAATTCTTGATGCTCACCCTGCGTAATGAGTGCTGAAATACGTTTTAAATTCGCGGCGAAAGCTATGGGTACCGCTGTCAGCGTGCATATAGCCGATGTGGTTCCGCGAGAAACCGCAGATGCGGCGTGGGAATCGGTAGGCATATTTCTTCGTGATATTGAAGATCGGTTTTCCACATTTTTGCCGACGAGTGAGATTTCACGCATTAATGCTGGTGAACTGCACATGCTTGATGCTTCACCAGATGTGGTGGAGGTGCTCGATGCGTGTACGTGGCTTGAGCACTTAAGTGATGGCGTATTCAACGCAAGAAGACCCAACGGGTCTATTGACCCTGCGGGTTTTGTAAAAGGTTGGGCGGCGGAACGTGCGGCAAGTTTGCTGGCCGAGGCTGGTCTGCAGAATTTTTATTTACGAATTGGTGGCGATATTCAAACCCATGGTGTGCAAGCCACGGGCGAGAAATGGCGTGTAGGAATAGTTGACCCGCATGACGCAAAACGTATTCATAGTTATGTTGATATTCCGAAAAACTGGGCCGTTGCCACTTCTGGCACTGCAGAGCGTGGCCAGCATATTTGGGGTAAAGATACTCAACCCGCATCTACACAATTTTCTTCAATGACGGTTATTGGTCCGCACCTGATGTGGGCAGATGCATTTGCCACCATCGGTTTTGCTCTAGGTGATGCTGGTATTGAATGGGTGGAGAAGTTCCCCGACTACACAGCCTTTACTTTGAAGTAATGATGCTCTCCATCATTTCAAGATATGAGTCGAACGGGTCCACGACGATGTGCTCATCTTTAGCTGCTTCGTCCCAGCGTCGTAGTTCTACTGCGCTAGAAAAGTGTGGTGAGCGTTCAAAACGCATCACTTCCTGATGAGTCATTAAGCCGCCTTGCTTTTCCAGGCTGCGAACGGATCCAATAGAAAGTTGGTCAAAATAAGTATCGTCTGCAGTGCAAAGGAAACGTTTTGCAGCAACATGTAGTGCAATTGGTGCAGTAACTCCACTGGGGAAATGAGCAGCAAGGTGCCGGGCGCCAAGTGCTTCGTGTTCGTCATCAACACTCAAGTCGGCTACGCCGTTTCCTTGTGCCAAGACCAAGAGATGACCAATATCGTGTAGCAGGGCCGCAATAGTGAGTTCGGGGCTTGCCCCCGATGCTTTTGCCAAAGCTGCACACTGCGTTGCATGTTCATTTTGACTAATTAATTCATCGTATTTATTGTTGCCAAATTGGTTATAAATATCGTGAATATTCTGGATAGTTGCGTTCATTGAACTGGTTTCCCCTCAAAATCTCCAATAAGTGATACACGTACAGATTCGTTATTTTCTTTAGATTCAGCAAACTCTTTGAGCTTCTGCTCGTAGTAGCGACTACGTAGGTCGCCTTCGCTGAGAGCGTTATAGGTTGGGTACAGAGCGCGTCGATCATTCTGTGAGTTGTTTGGCCCGCTGCGGTGTGGGGTGCGCGAGTGAAACCATAGTGTTTGCCCCGCCTTTAAAGGAACGGTCATCCAATGGAATGTGGCAACGAGTGTTGGATCAATACATCCCTTGGTGTCCATTGGTAAAACTTCATGATGTAAACCAGATACCACTTCGAGGCAACCATTTTCTTCTGTGGCGTCATCAACTGCAACCATGCACGAAATGTGAGTTTCAATAAAACGGTAAGCGGGTGCGTCTTGATGTGGGGAGTATCCAGCACCACCTGCAAGCTTGTAGTTGATCTTTTCTTTATAGAGCACTGCTTCGCTGTTGAGCAACGCAGATGCGGTCGCTACCATTTGTCCGCTGCGCAGGAATTCATGCATACCCGAGTGAAATGGTGTGAAATTTTCGGTTCTGCAGAGTTTCGGCCCATATTCAGTGAGCTCTCTGTAATGCAACCATTCACCGTCGTCGTCAGACCACGAGGCAATATCGGTTACCCAACTTTGAACTTCGGAAGTTTTGGCTGCTGAAAGTGTGTCAACGAGAAGCCAGCCTCTGTAATTAAAATGGTCTAGTTGTTCTGTAGTGAGATTCATCGTATTTCCTCATTGATTCCAATGTTTTTTCCAATTGCTATGTTGTGGTCGATTTGTGAAGAGATTGCTAACACCGACACAGAACTTTTGTCATTGTCTAAAACTACTGAAATCTTAGTGAATGCACCGACGAAGGTGATGTCTGTGACGGCTCCGCGCCATTGAGCAATCTCGCCATGTGTTGCTAATACCAAGTTTTCGGGACGAATAAGCACACGAGTGTTTCCCCTCGGAAGTGAGTTAATACTTCCAACGAAATGAGCCACAAATGAAGTTGCTGGGTTGTTGTATACGTCTCGCGGGCTACCGATTTGTTCAATAACTCCATTATTCATCACGCAAATACGATCGGAGATGCTCATTGCTTCATCTTGGTCGTGTGTAACAAACATTGTGGTGACACCAAGGTCTCTGTTAAGCCGGCGAATCTCGTCGCGCACCTCAACTCTTATTTTGGCGTCAAGTGCGCTCAGGGGTTCATCAAGCAACAGCACATGGGGTTCGGTTGCGAGAGCTCGTGCGAGGGCAACGCGCTGTTGCTGGCCGCCCGAAATTTGATGTGGCATGCGATGCCCCAAATCGGATAGGCGCACAAGGTCGAGCATTTCCCCGGCGCGCTTCTTACGTACATCACCAGGCACACCACGTACTTTGAGCCCGAATGCCACATTGTCTCTAATGTTGAGGTGGGGAAACAGGCTGTAGCTCTGAAAAACCATTCCCATGCGTCGTTGATGGGCGGGAAGGGAGATAATATTTGTAGAGCCAAGAAGTATTGAGCCTGTATCTGAGGTTTCGAAGCCCGCAGCGATGCGCAGTGCAGTTGTTTTTCCGCATCCACTTGGGCCTAGGAGCGAGACGAGTTCACCTTGTTCCAATGCAATTGTGAAATTATTGAGAGCGTTAACATCACCAAAAGATTTAGAAACGTTGACAAATTCAAGAGCACTCATTATGGAACCATCCCAACATTAATATTTTTCACGTTGATACTTTTTGAATCTTTTTTACGAATGATGCTGACCAATGTGAACAAAATTGTTGTGAGAACGAGAATGAGGAGGCCTAGACCTAAGGCACCCTGTGGTTCGCTGCCTTGTGCTTGAGCCATATACATCGGCAGCGTTCGCTTTAAAAGAAGTGATGCGATAGTGAATTCACCAAGAACCACCGTGATCGTCAGAAATGCAGCGTTAATGAGGCTGGTACGCAGGTTGGGAAGCAGAACGTTCCACATCACCCGCAGGGAAGATGCTCCAAGCGACTTAGCGGCATCAACCAAAGTGCGCAAGTCGAGTGCCTTGATGCCAACGTCAAGCGACCTGAATGTGAATGGCATGGCAAGAATCGCGTAGAAGGGAACAAGCGAGTAATTGCTTGCCAAAAACCATGGTGCAATAGACCTGTATGTGCCACTCACGCCTACAACCAGGGCAATGGGTGGAACAACGTAGGGAAGAATGGTCACGGTTTCTACAACTCCACGCCAGCGTGGCGCCGACAAGTGCACCCACAACGTTGTGGGAACCATAAGGAAAAGAAGCACAAGAACTGTGAAAAATGCGACCTTCAGGCTCACTGAAAGAGAATGTAAAAATTCTGGGTCGCGCAAAGTTGTGAGAAGCCCGTCAATAGTCCAACGTTTGAACAAGTTGTCTTTTCCAAGAGAGATCACGGGTATACGTTGGAAGGCAAAGCGGGCCATTGACAAGAGCGGGGCAACAAAAAATACAATTGCTATTGCAATGTAGAGCCGTGGCCATATTTTGGCGACGAATTTCATTGCTGCCACTTTTCTGCGCGGCGTCGAACAAACAAGTAGCCCGTCATGGTGATGAGCATGATGATGATCATCCATGCGGCAAGCGCATAGCCCAAATTATCTTTTCCAGTAATGGTGTTGCCTTGAAGGAAAAAGCGAATTTGTACCGGTACAAGGCGAGCTCCACCAGAAGAAAGCGCATAAGCCGTCGCGTAGGCACTAAATGCATTGGAGAAGAGCAAGAGAAAGCCTCCTAGTAATGCAGGTGTGAGCAAGGGGAGCCCTACATAGCGCCAATATTGCCAAGGAGCCGCACCAAGGCTTGCGGCAGCTTCACTCCAAGAAGCTCGTAAACCGTTGAATGCCGGAACCATAATGAGAAACATCAGAGGAATTTGAAAATACAAATACACAATGGTGATTCCGGCAAAGTTTGAAATGCGAAACCCTGCATCAGACAGATTAATGCCGAAGTAGTCAATCATTTTTGTGATGAGACCTTGTGTGCCCAGAGCAGCAATAAAGGCGAATGCAAGTGGAATGCCACCAAGGTTTGCGGCAACTCCAGCGAAGCTAGTCATGAAATTACGAAACCACCTTGGGCGTTCAATGCGAAGAACTGATGCAGCAAGTAGTGAGCCTAAGAGAACGCCAAGAAGTGCCGTTAACAGGCTTAGTTTGATGGTGTAAATGAATGAATCGAGGTAGTCACCAGTGATTGCTTCACGCATCGCACTGATGTCAGAATTTTTCGTAGGTTGAATTGCAAGTCGAAATAATGAAATTGCAGGCCACACCAGAAAGAGTCCGACGAACCCGAAAAAGGGAATGAGCCCGATTGGTTTGAATTTCACTGGTAGTTGAAAACGTTGAAGGGGGGTTCGCGTGTGCGAACCCCCCTTCGGATCTGATTGACCCAAACTCGAAATTCCTGTTAGGGCCATTAGATGTAATTACTTATCAGCCATTGGCGACAAGCTTGCCCCATTCAGCTGTCAAGGTTTCTTTTGCCTTGGCAATTTGATCTTGAGTTGGGAATGTAATGGATGCGATGAGTTCTGGAGCAGGAAGATTCTTCTTCATTTCTTCAGTAACTTTTCCAGCCTTGACAAGTGCGTCGTAGCGAGCTGGAACAGCGCCGCCTTGAATGTAACCAAGTGCACCCTCATCGGAAATGATGTGGTCGATCCACAACTTCGCTGCGTTCTGGTGTGGGCTAGCTTTTACAACGCCTTGTGCGTAGTAGCCGCCATAAACACCGTCTGTAGGAACATTGATAGATGCTTCAATGCCGTTCTCTACAAGTTTCGGAGCGAGACCTGGGTAGTTGTAGGTCCAGTCAATCCAGATTGGCGTTTCGCCAGACAAGACTGTTGCTTCCGTAACGTCGGTACCGGTGAGGTTGCCAGACTTCTTCAACTCGGCAAAATACTCAATGCCGGGAAGAATGTCATCGAATGAGCCACCGTTAGCCAGCGATGCTGCCATCACCGCTGCAAATGCTGCACCGGCTTCTCGTGGGTCACCATTGAGTGAAACTTGGCCCTTGAATTTTGGATCTTTCAGGTCTGCAAATGAGGTTGGAGCCTCGGGCACAATCTTTGAGTTTGAACCAATTGCCATAATGCCGTAGTAGGCAGCAACCCAATTGCCATTTGGATCCTTGAGAGTTTCTGGAATTTCGTCCCACAAGCATGGCTTGTATGGCTCCCAAAGATTTTCCTCTGCTACTTGCTGAGCAATTGCTGGGCTCACGTCGAGGTTGTCTGGCATATCTTCCTGGCCAGCAAGTGTTTTCACAGCTGTGAGTTCATCTGCTGAAGAAGCATCTGGGTTCGCTACTGGGTTTTCAATTTCAGGGTACTTGTCGCGAAATGCTTGCAAAATACCTTTGTAGTTAGCCCAGTTGTCGGGAAGAGCAATGAGGTTTACTTTTGCCTCAGCATTAGCTGCAGTGACGATGTCTTCGGCTGGGCAATCGGCCGCAACCTCTGTTGAATCATCGGCAAGTGTGTCGAGTGTGCTCTCAATAGTTGCTGTGTCAACTGTTGTGTCGGCGTCGGATGTGGAACTATCGCTACCGCATGCGCTGAGCAGTGAACCGGCTACGAGAACCGTTGCCGCTGCTAGGAGGCGGAGTTTTGGGATGTGGTGGTGTTTTGTCACGGATGCGAAGTTAGGAAACTCATATGACAAGTCACCCTTGCTTAGATGAACAAAACATCATCTTTATCTGAAGATTTGTGGTGACAAGCCACAATTAATTGGAGGTCAACCCCGTGATGCTTTGCGTTCACTTAGCTGTTCGGCAATGAAGCGCCAACCCACCAAAGTGAAAGCGTTGAAAATAGTGGCCACGACAACGAATGCGCCTGCAGTGCCTTTATCGAAGGCGAAATGGCGTAACAGCATTCCGATGACAATGGTGATGAGCCATAGCCCAACGCCATTTGCAACTTTGTGTGGTGCTTTCCAAACTTGCAATGCGCACCAACCCACTAACAGGGCAATGAGAAATGGTGCGGCGGTTGAGAAGACCCCAGCGGTGTCGGTATCGGTGTCGTGGTTGCGAGTTCCGATGAAAATAAAGAGAAAAATGAACGCTGCATCGGCAACGAATGCATATATAGATTTCCGTAAAGCTGGGGTTGCTGGCGTAGGCGACATGAGTACACGGTAGCGGGAAACATCATTTACCTGCTCGTCATATTCCGTACGCCAAAGGTTTCCCACAACCGCTCATTGTTCAATATCTAATCAGTAACGATAAGTAAGTGAGCACAACCAGCACTGCCCCCAATAAACGAATCAGGCTTTTTCGCCGCCGTGCTCAGTTGCATATCTCGCGTCGAACACTTTTCCAATACCCCGACTTTCGTCTCGCAGTTACCGGGCAGGTGACTTCGCAAATTGCTGACGCTCTCGCTTCATTGGTGTTTGCACAAGTACTGCTGTTCGCGTCTGAAGATGGGCCTACACCGCGTTTGTTAATTCAAGCCGTTGTTGCGTCAGCATTTCCGCTGGTACTTGCTGGCCCGCTAGCAGGTTTCGTGGCAGACAAATTTGAGCGACGTCAAATTTTGGTGACAGGTCAAGGAGTTCGCTCGTTACTTATGCTCGCCGCATTTTTTGCTGCGTACATGCAGTCATCAGTAATGCTTTACATTTTATTCGGCTTATCAATGTGCGTGACTCGAATTTTGTACACAGCTCGGGCTGCTTCAGTTCGTCACTTGGTGCGCCAACATGAGCTAGTTGCCGCAGACTCGGTGATGTTGATGGCCAGCATGATGGCAGGAAGCATTGGTGCTGTCAGCGGCACATTGCTGTATCGATATGTTGGGTTTGCCGCATTTTTTGCTGGAGCCATTTTGCATTTCGTGGCCGCATATGTTTTTGATTCCGTTCGCACCTGGCTGGGTGGCGGTAGCGAAGTGGACAAAGTTACTTGGAAGGCAGCATTCCAGCAGCTGCGTATGGCGAAGACCCGTTTCGCTATTGCTTCTACCAGTGTTCACCGCTATCTCTTAGGAGTGAGCTACTCCGCAATTGCTCTTCTACTAGACAACAGGGTCAACATTGGGGCCTCTGGTTACGCAGTCACTTTGGGCTCTGCAGGAATTGGGGCATTTGTAGGAACGATTACCGCTGAGAGAATTAACGAAAAAATACCACGGAGAACAGTGACGTTACTTGCGTTCGCTTTTTCTAGTGTCGCTGCGTTAACCGCAATTACGATGACTAACTTTTATGTCTGTTGTGCAGCGGTGGTAGTCATGGCGTTTAGTTTCCAAAACCTGCGCGTGTGCTCCGATGCAACCATTCAGGCCAATGCGCTCAAAGGTTCATGTGGACGAATATTTGCGGCTTACGACCTTGCCTACAACATGAGCTTTCTCATTGGCTTGGTAACAGGACTCGCAGCTTCAACCATGGTGAGCTCACACACAGTTCTCTCTGTTGCGGCGTGCACATTTGCGGGCGGCACCACAATATTTGCGCTCATGCCACGAAGCGAAAAAGTAGATTTTGCTGTGAACGATGACAGCGTTGAAACACCTGAAGAAAAATCAGGTTTCTCGGCGCAAAATGTCGCGTAAAGCGGGACATATCGCGCCGAGAACACTCAATTAGGCTTGGTC